>NZ_JASGFM010000019.1:0-125683 GCF_047605565.1 Labrys sp. (in: a-proteobacteria) | reverse complement strand
GCAACGCCGTCCGTCGATGGCCGCTGTATAGAGGCACCAAACCGCAGGTGTCAACACTGAAAACATCACTTTTTTGCAGAACCGTCATGCAAGCTTTGCACCCCCGTGAAGCTTGACTCGAATCGTGTTTCTAATCTCGCGCGAGCGCGGTTATTTCGCGCCTGAACGGCAGCGCATCGCCGATGTCGGGCTCGTCCAGTTCACGGGCATAGCGGTGCCCCGCATAGGTCGCCCAGGCAATCGGCCCCGGCGCCTCGGCATCGCCGATCACTTTGATGGAGCGGATGCCGCTGCCGGCCCATTCGTCCCGTCGCGCCTTGAGGAGCTGCCATAGCTCGTCCTGCTGCCGGCGCGCGGTGACCAGCACGACCCCATCCGCCTCCAGCCTTGCTTCGGCCCCGGTATAGCTGCAGGCCGTGACCACACCGCTGGCCTCGATGCGCGCCACCGTCCGGTTGAGCACGATCTCGACCCCATGCTCGACGAGCCTGCGGTGGATGGCCCCTTGCTCCAGCGTGTTGCGCGTCCAGTCGGAGACATAGGCGGAGGGGGTCACCAGCGTCACGCTCGCGCCCTGCCGTGTCAGCAATTCGGCGAGCACGCCGCCCATGTAGTAGTGATCGTCATCGAACAGCACGACCCTGCCGGCGGGCAGCCGCCCCTCCATCAGGTCATCGGGCGTGAACACCGGCATGGCCGGATCGATCGGCAGCGGCACGACATGGGCGCGCGCCACGCCGTCCCGGCGCCAGGCCGAACCGGTGGCAAGCGCGACATGCTCGAAGCCGAAGCCGAGAATCTCGTCGGCCGACAGGCGGCTGTCGAAATAGATCTCGACATTCGGCATCTGGCCGAGCTGGTACTGGCGATAGTCGCGCACGCGGCCCCAGGCCGACAGGCCCGGCAATCTGCATTCGCGCGCCACCCGCCCCCCGAGTTCCGTACCGGCCTCGGCCAGAATCACCTTGTAGCCTCGCAAGCCCAAGGCGCGTGCCGCCTCCAGTCCGGCCGGGCCGGCGCCAACGATCAGCACGCTCTCGCCGGCGCCCTTGGCCTGCATGCGCTCGGGATGCCAGCCCTTGCGCCATTCCTCCATGAAGGTGGGGTTCTGGGTACAGCGCGAGATCGACATCGTCATGTCGCCGGTGATGCAGATATTGCAGCCAATGCATTCGCGGATGTCCTCGATCCGGCCCTCCTCGATCTTCCTGGGCAGGAAGGGATCGGCAATGGAGGGACGGGCGCAGCCGATGAAATCGAGCGTGCCGGAGCGGATCATCCGGGCCATCACGTCCGGTGAGGTGAAGCGACCGACACCGACGACGGGCTTGGAGGTCAGCTTCTTGATGCCGGCGACCAGGCTTTCCTGCGCCGCCTCCTCCTTGAAGCGCGACGGACCGGAGCAATCCTCCCAGGCACCATGGGCAAGGTCCCACAGGTCCGGCAGGTCAGCATGCATCTCGATCATGTCGCGCACCTCGGCATTGCCGAAGCCGAGCTCGCCGATGATCTCGTCGAGGGAGATGCGCAGCGTCAGCCCGCATGTGTCGCCAATGGCATCGCGCCCCTCCTCGATCAGCTCGCGCATCAGGCGGGTACGATTTTCCAAGGAGCCGCCATATTCGTCCGTGCGCTGATTGGTGGCGGTAGACAGGAAATGCTGGATGATGCCGAAGCCATGCGCGCCATAGAGGCAGACCAGATCGAAGCCAGCCTGCTTGGCGCGCCTGAAGGCATTGCGGTGCCACCGCCTGAGGTCGCGGATATCCTGCCGGTCCATGGCCCGGGCCTGCACCGGATCATTGGTGAAGGTACGAATCGGCAGGGCCGAGGGCCCGCGCGGGACTTCCTTGGTATAGAGATTGGGGCCGTTGATGCCGGAATAGGCGAGCTGGATGCCGGCAAGGGCGCCATGCTCATGCATGGCGTCGGCCATCCTGGCCAAGGCGGGGATATCGGCATCGTCCCACAAACGCAATTCGATGAAGGGGGTGATTTCCGAGGTGTGATGCATCTCGGTCTGCTCGGTGAAGACGACGCCCCAGCCGCCTTCCGACTTGATCCGCCGCATCTCGGCGGCGGCGGAGGGGTCGCGATAGCCACCACCATTGCAATGGGGCACCTGGTAGAACCGGTTCTTGGCCGTCACCGGGCCGATCTTCATCGGCTCGAACAGAATGTCGTAGCGTGGATGGCGCATGAAATTCCCCGGGTTCGACGATCGCACCGCCGGGCAGATGCGAGGCGTCCCGATGCCTCCCAAAGCGCAGCGTGATCTGAACGAATTGCTTCAAATCACGATGACGCATCGAACCAGAGCGTTAGAGCAGGCAGCCGCTCGATCGTGAACGCGCTTGCCCTGGAGCATCACCACCAATTTCGGGGAGCCCGCGGCGACGGCAAATTAGAGTTTTCCGATGCAATGGATCAGCTGGGCTGAAGCAGGCGCGCTGCCTCGCTTGCACATCACCGCGCACGCTGCTGAAGCGCCTGGCGCAGCATCACCGCCGCGGCTCCGAGCGTCTCGACAGGATGGGCCTTGCAGTATTCGCTGATCCAGCGGCGAATCGAGGTGCCATCCTCGTCGATCAGCCAATCCTCCGCCCGCTCAGCAAGATTTGCCCCGCTGAGGAAGCCGGCAACCCAGGCTGCATAGGCCGTGCCCTGGGTCGAATTGGCGCTTGCCGTCCACCTGTCACAGGTCACGTCCATATAGCCGACGGCCGAGCGCCTTACTTCCTGAGCCAGCGCCGCGCCGGAATGGACCATGGCAGACAGGACGATCGCTCCGATGACACCCCGCATGCCGTCAGCCCGGTCGATTCGTGTTGGCGGACATGGTGCAATCCTTTTCCAGCCGGGCCTGGAGCAAGGCGGTCAAATGCTGGTGCCCGTCCGCCTGAGTTGCCACCGCGAACCGAGACTTTCGCAAAACGGCAAGTTTCATTCGCAGTTGTCGGCGAACAGCCCTCAGACTGTCAACCATCCCGAACGAACTGCCCCGTTCGTGATCCCGACGCAGCGCAAAGAAAATCTCTTGCCTGCGCACCCAATTGAATGTCTGCCCGCCAAACCAAGATCGCGCCTTGACGGAAAGGCTTCCCCTCTCTGCGGGGCTGCCATTCCCTTGCTCACCTTGTGCACCAGGCACCCATCCATCCTTCATCCACCACCATACCCGCTTCAATTCCCGAAGCGGCCCTGTTCCTTCTGCAACTGATGCGGCGGCCCCTCGATCATGATCGGACCAACGCTTATCGACGATCGTATCTATGCGCTAAAGGGCCTTTTCGGCTTTCCGATGACCAAGCAAGTCTTGGCCCTGTCAAGTCTTGGCCCTGTACTGATTGGTGCCGATGATCATCGGGAAATGCTCCGCAGGTTCCCGCCATTCTGCTGCCAATGATGTGAAGCCGGATTTAGGCGAAAACATGGGTCCGGCTGGCAAGAAAGCCGGCCGAGGCCGTATTTGGCGACCTGTCCGGGCGGGCCGACGGGCCGAAATCAAACAGGCAGGACGTCATTTGCCGTGCGGGAGTGCCCGGCCTCTGGGGTGATTTCATCGCAAGAAACCAGACCCCGGGAGCGGACCGGACGGCGAGCCGGCCAAAAAGGCCGGTCGCCGTCTCGCGGATGGAAACGGCCCATCCCGTTCGCAGGCTTTCTCAGTAATAGGCCGTGCAAACCCGGTTGCCATAGGAATCATAGCCCACCTGGGCGCATTGGCGCGGGCCGCCGCCATAGCCATCGTAACCCGGCTCGGGTTCGCGGCTCGGGGTGGTGGCCGCACCCACGGCGGCCCCGCCGGCCGCACCGATGGCACCGCCGATGAGGGCACCGCGCCCCTTGTTCTTCGAGACACCGGCGCCAATGGCGGCACCGGCCACGCCGCCAAGCACGCCGCCACCGACCGCCCGGTCCCCGGGATTGTCCGACGCACACCCCGCTACCGACATAGCGACGGCGCCCGCCAAAACCGTGATCAGAATTTTTTTCATAGATCGGTCTCCGTTTGCCAGATTACCGCTAAGTAATGATTCGGTCGCAATCGTGGCGAGCGTATTTCATCGGTTTATTTTAACCATGCCTGGCGATTGCCAGACCCTCCTTTCAATTTGAATTGAGGTAATTCGATCGATGCAAAATGGTTCAACTTTCCAAGGGGGCTGATCGACTGCTAAGGTCGCCATCTATTTGATAGAAAGACATTATCCAAGCCGCTCTCCCAACCCAGGG
Source organism: Labrys sp. (in: a-proteobacteria) (assembly GCF_047605565.1). Classification (NCBI taxonomy): domain Bacteria; kingdom Pseudomonadati; phylum Pseudomonadota; class Alphaproteobacteria; order Hyphomicrobiales; family Xanthobacteraceae; genus Labrys; species Labrys sp. (in: a-proteobacteria). Next base: position 121,447 of record NZ_JASGFM010000019.1, on the reverse strand, counting down.
AGTGCCAAAGTCGCCGCGAGATCGCGCGTGAACTGGCGGGCCACTTCTGTCGGTTCGGGCTGAACCCGCAAGGCGATATAAAATTGCGACCGCCACACCAGGCCGGGTCCGTCGAGCCTTCGCATCTCACCGCGTTCGACCCATTTGCTCGCGAAATGAACGGGCAGGAAACCGAGGAAACAGCCGCTGCGGATCAGCACGGCCTGCGCTTCCATATTCGAGACCGAGGCCGTGATCAGGGGATCCTGTAGTGCGGCGAGTTCGGCGCGATGCAGATAGGGGCGGACCGTCATGGGATGGCGGGCAATCACCGCCGGCGTGATCTGCGCCGTAGCGCCGGCAAAGAGCGGATGGGCCTGCCCGCAATAGAGGGCATGCTCCTCCACATAGACAGGCGCATAGTCGATATTGGCCTGGCGGTTCGGGAACGGGCCGATGGCGACATGGATGTCTCCGGTCTGCAGCCCCTTGCCCAGCGCTTCGGGCGTGCCGACCTCCAGGCTGAGGCGGACCTGCTGCTCGCGTTCGAAAAAGCGTTGCACCGCCCGATGCACGGGCAAATCGGGGTTGTCCGCCTCGCTGTCGACGATGCCCACCCGCAAATGACCGGTGAGAATCCTGCGCAGGACGCCGAGATTGGCCTCGCAGGTCTCGAGCGAGCCCAGCATGCGCTTGGCTTCATGATAGACCGCCTCACCCTTCGGGGTCAGTGAGAATCCCCCACGTCCGCGCTGGCAAAGCGTGAAACCCACGGCAAGCTCGAGATCCTTGAGATGGGTCGAGATCACGGACTGGCCCGCGCCCAGAACGGCCTGTGCCCCGCCAAAGCCGCCATGCTCCACCACCGCGCAGAAGGTGCGCAGGTTCCGCACCATGTAGTCGCTGATCCGCATGACGGTCCCCGGGACAGACAGGTTTCGACAGTTTCCCGTTACATCAAAATTCCCGATGTAAGAATTGAAAAGTTCCGAATTATGAATGCATTCATTTGCGGCATCATCCCCAACCAATCGCCCGGCTGCCCCATGCCCATAGAAGGCACCTCCACCATCCCGGCCGGACGACGCCTTGATGATCCAGCTTCATCCAAGAGGGGACGTTTTCCATGAGCCACCCACACGCCGCGACCACGCCATCTCGGCTCCGAGCCGGTGGCGATGCCGCCACGAGCCCCGTCCTGCGCCGGGCTGCCTTTGCCAGCTTCATCGGCACCTTCGTCGAATGGTTCGACTATGCCGTCTATGGCTTTCTGGCGACGGTGATCGCCGTGGTGTTCTTCCCGGCCACCGACACGCGCAGCGCCCTGATGGCCACCTATGGCGTCTTCGCCCTGTCCTTCATCGTCCGTCCGATCGGCGGGGTGATCTGGGGCCATTTCGGTGACAGGTTCGGCCGCAAATCGACCCTGACGCTGTCGATCTTCATCATGTCGTCAGCCACCTTCGTCATCGCCTTCCTGCCATCCTACCAGACGGCCGGGCTGGCCGCGCCGGTGCTGCTCCTGCTGACCCGCCTCGTGCAGGGCTTTGCCGCCTCGGGCGAATATGCCGGCGCCGCCTCCTTCCTCGCTGAGCACGCGCCCGACCGCAGGCGCGGCATCTATACCTGCCTGGTGCCGGCCGGCGAGGCCGCGGGCCTGCTCGCCGCCTCCCTCTTCGTCGCTCTGCTGCATGCGCTGCTGACCACCGATCAGCTGCAGGCATGGGGCTGGCGCCTGCCCTTCCTGTTCGCGCTACCCTTCGGCTATGTCGGCGTCTTCATCCGCCGCCGGCTCGAGGAGACGCGCCACTTCAAGTCCCTGGAGGCCGCCCATCACGTGCCGCCGGCGCCGGTGCTCGAACTTCTCGGCAAGCACCGCCGCCAGGTGCTGATCGCCTTCGGCGGCACGCTGCTCAACGCCGTCGGCTTCTATCTCGTGCTCAGCTACATGCCGACCTATCTGGCCACCGAGCTCGGCATCAGCGAAACCGCCGCCTTCCTCGGCTCGACCATCACCCTCACGGTCTATCTCGCTTCGATCTTCGTGATGGGCATGCTGTCGGACCGGCTCGGCCGCAAGGCCGTGCTGATCGCCTGCTCGCTGCTGTTCGCCGCGCTCACCGTGCCGCTGTTCGTCGTACTCTCGTCCGTCAGCTTCACCGGCCTCGGTTCCGGCGGCTTCCTGGCGATCCTGGGGATCTGGGCGCTGTTCGGCGCCCTCCTCGCCATGAATGGCGGCACGCTGCCGACTCTGCTGTGCGAATTGTTCCCCACGCGGGTGCGCTATTCGGGTTTTGCCCTCAGCTTCAACGCGGCGAACGCCCTGTTCGGCGGCACCGCCCCCTTGATCGCCACCTGGCTGATCGGGGCGAGCGGCAGCAAGCTCGCGCCGGCCTGGTTCCTGGTGGCCGCCGCGCTGGTGACCCTCCTCGCCATCGCCATGACGACGGCCGGCCGCGCCGGCTCCACTCTCGACGACGACTAGAAGCGGCGCGGCACAGCTCGCCCCGTCGCCTGAAAACTGCAAGGACCCGCAATGAGTGAACATTCCTACGAAGCCGGACGGCTGAACCTGCCTTTCGTCGGCATCTCCACCTTCGCAAAGCGCCCCTATGTCGCCGATTGGCGCCGCATCGACGCCGACGTCGCCATTCTCGGCGCCCCCTTCGACTTCGGCACCCAGTTCCGCGCCGGTGCTCGCTTCGGTCCCCGCGCGGTGCGCGAGGCCTCCACGCTGTTCAGCTTCGGCCATGCCGGCGCCTATGACCATGAGGACGATCGCACCTATCTGCCGGCTTCGGTGCGGATGGTCGACATCGGCGATGCCGACATCGTGCACACCGACACCCAGAAGAGCCATGCCAACATCGAGGCCGGAGTCGCCGCCATCCTCGATGCCGGGGCGATGCCGGTGGTGATCGGCGGCGACCATTCCGTCAACATTCCCTGCATCGACGCCTTTGCGGGGCGCGGCGATATCCATATCCTCCAGATCGACGCCCATCTCGACTTCGTCGACGAGCGCCACGGCGTGCGCTACGGCCACGGCAATCCGATGCGCCGCGCCGCCGAGAAATCCTATGTCAGCGGCCTCACCCAGGTCGGCATCCGCAATGTCTCCTCCACCGCCAAGGAGGGTTATGACGATGCCCGCCGCATGGGCTCGGACATCCTGTCGGTGCGCCAGATGCGCGCGCTCGGGGCCAAGGGCGTGATCGATCGGATCCCGGCCGGAGCGCGGGTCTACGTCACCCTCGACATCGACGGCTTCTGCCCCTCCATCGCCCCGGGCACCGGCACGCCCTCGCATGGCGGCTTCCTCTATTACGAGGTGCTGGAAATGCTGCAAGCGCTGGCGCGCCGCAACGAGGTGGTCGGCATAGACCTGGTCGAGGTGGCGCCCGACTACGACCACACCGGGGGCACCGCGATCCTGGCGGCGCAGATCCTGCTGAATTTCCTCGGCTTCGTGTTCGACGCCCGCTCGGCAAGGGCTGCCGCCTGACCGGAAACGATAGTCGCAGTCGGTTCCGGCGCAGGGCGCGCTATAGCACGAAGCTGACCGGTCCCCCGCTTTCGGGATGGGGAATCACACCCATCTCGATGCCATAGATGGCCTTGAGGCAGGCGGGCGTCATGATCTCGGCGGGGGTGCCGCGGGCGATCAGGCGGCCGCCATGCAGGGCGACCAGTTCGTCGCAATAGCGCGCGGCCATGTTGACGTCGTGCAGCACCACGACGACGCCGATGCCGCGTTCACGCGACAGGCGCCGGACCAGGGCCAGCACATCGACCTGATGAGCGATGTCGAGCGCCGAAATCGGCTCGTCGAGGAGGAGGCAGCGCGTGTCCTGCGCCATCAGCATGGAGAGCCAGACACGCTGACGCTCGCCCCCCGACAGCGTATCGACCAGCCGGTCGGCGAAGGGGCCGACATCGGCCAGCGCCATCGCCTCGGCAACCTTTTCGGCATCGGTCTTGCCGAAGCGCCCGAACGGGCCATGCCAGGGATAGCGCCCAAGTGCGACGAGTTCCTTGGACAGCAGGCTGGTGGCCGGCGGGATGTGCTGGGGCAGGTAGGCGACCTGGCGGGCAAAGGCCCGTTCGCCCCAGTCCCCAAGCAGGGTGCCGCCGAATCGCACCGAACCGGAGCTCGGCGCCTGCTGGCGCGCCAGGATCTTGACCAAAGTCGACTTGCCCGAGCCATTATGGCCGACCAACCCGATCACCCGGCCTGGTGCCAGGGACAGCGTCAGGGGCTGCAGCAGCACGCGCCCGGGAATGGCGAAGCTGACGTCTTCGAGCGCGAAGAGATCCGTATCGGCATGAGCCGGTATCGGAACTGATGCACTCTCTTGCGAAGCGGTCATAGGCATCGGCGTTATCACTTGAAGATGATGGGTATGGTCACGGTTGCGGCACGGCCGCCGGGTGGGGGCGGGACCGAGCCAAGCCGGCGGATGGTATTGACGCCGCTGGTATCCAGGCTTGGATTGCCACTCGAACCGGCGAGGCGAGGAGATGAAACTTGCCCGCTTGCGCTGATCGCAAAGGTTACACGGACCGTGCCCCTTCCGCTTGCCGATATCGAGTTGGCTGCCCGATTTACTCGGGCGTATACGGCGCGCTTCCAGGCGGCGAGTTCGTCACCCGTTGCCGAGCCCGACTGGCGCGGCGCCGCGGGCTGGACCGCCTGCTGGCGAGGGGCGACGACGGTGGGCTTGGGCTGCACCACGGGACGCTGCCGCTCCGGCTCCTTGCGGGGCGCGGGCTTCTTCTTCGGCTTGGGCTGTGGCTTGGGCGCCGCGGGCAGGATCACCTCCGCCTTGTCCTTTGATGGCAGGTCGGGCACCACCTCCGGGGGAGGCTCCGGCGGCGTTTCGGGCTCTACCGTTTCCGGCTGCACCGGTTCAGGCTCCGGTGGCGTCTGCTCCGGCACTTGCTGAGGCTCCACCGGCGTTGGCTCGACCTCCTGAGTCTGCGGTTGCACAGGCTCGGGCTCGACCGGCTGGACCGTCTCGGTCGGCGTCTCCTGCGTCTGCTCAGGCTGAGTCTCGGCCAAGGCTTCCTGGGGCGGCGCTTCAGGCAGAGTGGTCGGAGGGGCCAGATCAAACTCAATAGCCGGCAAGGGATCTCCGGCGGGAGGCGGCCCGACCGGATGCCAATCGCGTGCAACCCAGATACCGGCACCATGCACGAACAACATCACGACCGCTGCCGCCGTCCACAAGGCGACGTTGGGCAGGCTTGCAGCCTTGCCGGCCAGCCTGGACAAAGGCACCTGCTCACTCATTGTTGCGGCGCGGCGCCTGTGCTGACGGCTTGTCCGGTATCCTCGAGACCGACCAGGGCGATCTTGAGATAGCCGGCGTTACGCAGGAGATTCATCACAGCCATGATGTCGCGATAGGCGACGCCGCCATCGGCGCGCAGGAAGACACGCTGCTCGCGGTCCGCCCCCGTGAGCTGGTCGATGGCGGGCTGGAGCTGCTCACGCGGCACGGTGTTTTCGCCGAGCGCCAGGGTCAGATCCTTCTTCACGGTCAGGAACACCGGCTTGTCCGGGCGCGGCTGCACCTTGGCGTTGGAGACGGGCAGGTCGACGGCGACATCGACGGTGGAGAGGGGCGCCGCCACCATGAAGATGATCAGCAGCACCAGAATGACGTCGATGAACGGCGTGACGTTGATGTCGGAGACTTCCGACAGGTCGCCGTCCTGCGGATCCTTGAGGGAGACGCCCATACCGTCAGCCTACCGTCTGCGTGCGCGCGGATGCCAATGTGCGGACCGGAGCGGCGTTGCCATCCCGCTCCACGCCGCGGTCCTGGCGCTCGAGATCGCGCGAGACATGCTGCAGCACCTCACCGGAAGCGTCCGACAGGAGAGCCCGGTAGCCGGCAATGGCGCGGGCGAAGACATTGTAGATGATCACGGCCGGAATGGCGGCGACGAGGCCGATCGCGGTGGCGAGCAGGGCCTCGGCGATGCCGGGTGCCACCACCGCCAGGTTGGTGGTGTGCGACTGCGAAATACCGATGAAGGAGTTCATGATGCCCCACACCGTGCCGAACAGGCCAACGAAGGGGGCAGTAGCACCGATGGTTGCGAGCAGGCCTGTGCCGCGCGTCATGGAGCGACCAGCACGCGCCTCGATGCGGGCCAGCGCGATCGCCAGACGCTCCTTGATGCCATCGGCCGGCAAATCGTCCGAACGCAGCAATTCGCGGTTGGCCGCCGTCACGAGATCGGCGACGGCTCCCTTCCCCGACTGACGCGACCGGATGGCCTGGGAGGCGGCTTCCAGGCTCTCGGCAGTTTCGAGCAGGCGCGCCGCCGTCTGCGCCCGGCGCTTGGCGAGCAGCAGCTCGACACCCTTGGCCAGCCAGATCGTCCAGGTCACCAGCGAGGCGAAGGCAAGACCGATCATCACGCCCTTCACCACCACGTCGGCCTGCATGAACATGCCCCAGGGGGACAGGTCATGCGGCAGGATACTGGCCGCGGCGGCGGCTGGATCGCCGGCCGGCGGGGGCGCCGGTGCCGGCTGTGCATCCTGGGCGAAGGCCCGAACCGGTACCATCGAGGCAAGCGAAATCAGGACCATGAGGGGCCCGTTGCGGCGAAAATCTACCATGTGTAGCTGGCCTTCAGGGTTGCGACGCGGCCCGCGCCGTAGTTGCAGCCATAGATACCGGAACAGCCCGCAACGTAGCGCTTGTTGAAGACATTGTTCACGTTCAAGGCGAAGTCCCACGCCTTGTATTTGTAATGCATACCGAGATCGACGAGGGTGGCGGCCGGCACCTTGTAGAGGTTCTGGTTGTCGGCATAGGACGAGCCGATGTAGCGAATGCCCCCCTGCAGGCCGAGATTCTGCAGCACCCCATCCTGGAAGGTATAGTCGGCCCAGAGCGAGGCAGTGGTTTCCGGCACCACGTTCGGCCGCTTTCCGACCACGGTGGGATCGGTGTCCTTCTTGATGCGGATCTGCGAGGCGGTGAAGGCCGCCGTCATCTTGAGGGCATCGGTGACGTTGGCCTGTACTTCGACTTCGAGGCCGCGTGAGCGCACCTCGCCGAGCTGGTTGCTAAAGCCGAGATGTTCGGTGTCCGGCGTCACCACATTCTGCTTGGTGAGGTCGTAATAGGCCGCCGTGATCAGGCCATCGAAGAAGGTCGGGCGATACTTCACGCCGGCCTCATACTGAACGCCGGTCTCCGACTTGAAAGGCTGGCCGGCAAAATTCGATCCGATCACCGGGTTGAAGCCGCGGGAAACCGAAACATAGGGCGTGATGCCGTTGGCGAAGGCGTAGGAGAGGCCGGCGCGGCCGCTGAAGGCACCCTCGACCCCGTTGAAATTGGCATTCCCGACCGAGGCGGTGCTGTCCGTCCAGACCCGGTCATAGCGCCCGTTCAGGGTCAGCAGCCAATTGTCGGCGAAGCTGATCTGGTCCTGCAGATAGGCGCCAAGCTGGTGCATGGTATATTTCTGGCGCAGATAGGGCGTTACCACCCCGCCCTGCGGCGTGCCATAGACCGGATCGGTGGCGCTCAGGGGGGTGGTCGTGAAAGTCCCCTGCATCTGGTTGATGGCATAGTATTTGTAGTCGAGGCCGAACAGCAGGTCATGCGCCAGCGGCCCGGTGTCGAACCGCCCTTCGAGCTGGTTGTCGGCCGAGAAGGTGTTGACCGTGGTGTGGTGCGCAAAACCGAGGCGATGAAGCTGGTTGTCGTCGGACACCGGCACGGGAGAGGGCACCCACGGCGTCGAGGAACCGGGAACCTCATAGCCATAAGGGTAGGCGTAGCGCTCGCGCGTATCGAGATAGGCGTAGCGCACGTTCTGGCGGAAGGTCCAGGCATCGTTGAAATCGTGCTTGAACTGATAGCCGATCATCGCCTGCGAGCGACGATACAGGTCGTCCGAGGGTTCGGAGGAATAGAAATCGCGGGAAATGCGCCCGAAGCGGGTCGCCTTCACCGTACCGTAATAGGGCAGGAAGCCGCCGGTATGGTCGAGATCCATATTGGTGTAGTTGGCCAGCAGCGTCAGGCTGGTCGCATCGTTGGGCGTGTAGGTCAGGGCCGGGGCGATGAAGCCCTGGAAGCCCCTGGCCTTGTCGGTTTCGTAACCGCCGCCCGCAATTCGGCCTGTCAGGCGATAGGTCCACACACCGGCTTCATCGAGCTTGCCGCCGAAGTCGAAGCCCGTGGTGGCCTGGCCCCAGCTGTTGATGCCCGCCTCGATCCGGCGCAGCGGCTCATCGCTCGGCCGCTTGGAGACGAGATTGAGGATGCCGCCGAGATTGCCGCCGCCATAGAGCACCGAGGAGGGGCCGCGCAGCACCTCCACGCGCTCGAGGGCGTAGGGATCGACATAAAAGCTGCCAAAGGCATATTGGTAGAGCGGCAGGCCATCGAGGAAGATACCGGTCTGGCTGGCGTCGAAGCCGCGGATGAACACCCAGTTGGTGCGGGGGTCATAGCCATAGGGCGCACCGGTTACGCCGGCCGTGTAGTAGAAGACTTCGTCGAGCTTCTGGGGCTGCCGAGCCTCCAGCTGGTCACGGCCGATCACGGTCACCGATTGCGGAACCTTCTCGATCGGCGTGTCGGTCTTGGAGCCTGCCGTGGTTTTCTTGGCGACATAGCCCGTCACCGGGCTCGTGCCCGTCCCACCACTGACGACGACCGGATCGAGCGCAATCGTTCCGCCATTGCTCCCCTGTTGTGCGGACGCGGCCGTTGCCGCGGCCAGCATCAAAAGGCCCGATGCCGTCCCCATGGACAGCTTGACGCAAACTCCAACCCGCCGGTCCATCACCTCTACCATCCCAGTGAGAGAAACAATATCGCGCGGCACCAAGAGCCTGCAGCGTCATTTGGCAGACGTTTAGACCAACAAGCTTTACCATGTAAACAAACTTATAATAGAATTACTCATACAAGTGAGTAATTATACTTGTTTTGATTTGTACAATTTATAAAGATTCAAAACTGCGCAGGAGCACGAGTATTCTCTGTTGCATGCCGTATATTTCAGGTGCCATAAGCCGGCCCTGTCAGTAAACGAGATCTCTTCGAGGGATGGCCGCCTTCGCCTGGTCAAGGCTGGCGCATGCTTCGCTTCCTCTACGCAGCGTTTGCGAACTCGCTTTTTCCGGGGTGCGGTTCGCAAACACTGCAGATGTCTGAAATCCTGCAGGTCTCTTGATCGGCTCATGGCTCGATCCCGGAGATTCTGCCTGGCGCGGAGACGCCGTGAAACTGCTTGCCACCTTGCTTCCGACAGCCTTGCGCCATGCCGCCATCGCTCTGGCGTGCCTGGCGCTCGTCCCGAGCGTCGCGCACGCCCAAGCTGCGGCCGCGCCCGAGCGCCTCGTCGTGCTGGACTGGACGGCAACCGCCATGGTGAGGTCGCTCGGTATCGATCCCGTCGGCGTGGGCGACGCCGATCTCTACCGCATCTGGGTGGGCCAACCGCCCCTGTCGCAGAGCACGGGGGATGTCGGCCTTCGCGACACGCCCAGCCTGGAAGCCGTTGCCTCCCTCAAGCCGGAGCTCATCATCGTCAGCCCTCTCGGTGCCGCCGCGCGTTCCACGCTGCAGCGCATTGCACCCACCCGGGAGGTGGCGGTCTATTCCGGAACGGGCGATCCCCTTCGCCACGCCGAAACCGAGCTCCAGGCGCTGGCCAAGGTCGTGGGGCGCGAGGCCCAGGCGCAGGCCGTCGTGACACGGGCCGATACCGAGTTTGCGAGCTTGCGCCAGCGCCTCGCAGGTGCGGCCATGCCTCGCCTGCTCGTCATCCAGTTTCTCGACAAGCGCTTCGTGCGTGTCTACGGCCCCTCCAGCCTGTTCGGCGGGGTGTTGCAACGGCTTGGCCTCGGCAATGCCTGGCATGCGCCGACCAATGGCTGGGGCTTCGCCCTGGTAGGCGTGGAAAGGCTTGCCGCCTTTACCGATGCCGAAATCGTGGTGGTCGACCCCTTACCCTCCGAGGTGACGCTCGCACCTGATACGGACAGCCTGTGGGGCAACCTGCCTGCAGTGAAACAGGGCCGCGTGAAGCGGCTTGCCGCGACCTGGCCCTTCGGCGACCTGACGGCGGCGCAGCGCTTCGCCAGTCTCCTGGTCGATGCCATCAGTGGGAACCGCGCAGCGGACGATGGCAATGCCCGGTTCTGACGCACGCAGCCCCCTGCTTGCCTACACCGTCCTGGGCTCGCTGGCTCTCGTGCTGACCGCCTGGTGCTGGACCACGCAATTGCCGGCCGCGCAATGGTGGGACGCGGTACTCCATCCCCGGTTCGACGACCCGCAGCAGCTCGTCTTTCATTTCTCCGCCCTGCCTCGCGCGCTCACTGCAATCCTGGCCGGCGCAGGGCTCGGTCTGGCCGGTCTCCTCTTGCAACAGACGCTGCGCAATCCCCTGGCCTCCCCTACCACGCTCGGCCTGGAAGCGGGCTCCCAGCTTGCCTTGACCATCGTCCTCGTCGCCGCTCCCGGGCTGCTCGTGCTCGGACGCCCCGTGATCGCACTGGCCGGCACGCTGCTGGCCCTGGGGTTGGTGATGGCGTGCGCGGCGCGCAATCGCTTCTCCTCCGTCGCCCTGGTGCTGGCCGGCTTGGTGGCAGGGCTGTTCTGCGGCGCACTCACTATCACGCTGCGCCTTCTCAACCAGGAATATGTCGCCACCCTCTTCCTGTGGGGTGGCGGCTCGCTGGCGCAGCAGGACTGGTCGGCGCCAGTGGCACTCGCGCCGTCCATCGCCGCGCTCTACCTCCTCGCTGCACTCTTGGCCCGCCCCTTCGAACTGCTCGCCCTGGACGAGGAAAATGCACGCGCCCTCGGGGTGCCGCTCGGTGTGGTGCGCTGCGCCGGCCTCTTCCTCGCCGCCTTGCTGACGGCGGTGGTCACCGCCCATGTCGGGGTGATCGGTTTCGTCGGGCTGGCAGCACCGCAGATCGCACGCCTGTCGGGAGCCCGCCGCTTCGCGGCCCGGCTGGTATTGGCCCCCTTGACCGGCGCCCTGCTGGTGCTGGCGGTCGACGCCATCGTCGGACTGCTGGAAGCGGCCGGCATCATCGACCTGCCCACGGGCGCGGCCACGGCCTTGCTGGGCGCCCCGCTTTTGCTCTGGCTTCTGCCGCGCTTGCGCCGCAGCGAGCCCCCCTCCACGCAACGCTCTCTGGCCACCAGCGCGCGCGACCGGACCCGGCTCCTGCCTTTGCTCGCCGCGCTGCTCGTCCTCGCTATGGCTGGCGCCTTGCTGATCGGCCATGGCAGTGCCGGCTGGTGGCTGACCCCGCCGGCAGACTTAGCCCTGGTCGAGCCCTGGCGGGCTCCACGCGCCTCGATTGCCGCCCTGGCCGGTGCCATGCTCGCCACTTCGGGCTTGCTGCTGCAGCGGATATCGGGAAATCCGCTGGCCGGACCCGAGGTGCTCGGCATCGGCACCGGTGTTGCCTTCGGCATGGCCCTGGCGATGATCCTGGGCCAGACGGCCGGCCTGGCTGCTCACACGGCGGCCGGCGCGGCCGGGGGTTTTCTTGCGCTTTTCCTGGTGCTGATGGTGGGCCGGCGCAGCGGCTTTGCCCCCGACCAGGTCCTGCTCACCGGCCTTGCCCTCTCGGCCCTGCTCGACGTCGTCATCGTCGCCTTCCTCGCGCTGGGCGATCCGCGCGCGCCGCAGGTGCTCGCCTGGATGGCCGGATCGACCTATTATGCCGACTGGCCCAAAGTCCTGACGACGGCGGCCTTTGCGGCTCTGCTGCTGCCATCCGCCCTGGCACTGACGCGCTGGCTCGACATCGTGCCGATGGGGCCCGTCACGGCCAGGGCCCTCGGCTTGCCGGTCGAGACCAGCCGGCTGGCGATCCTCGCCATGGCCTCGCTGCTGACGTCAGTCGCGGTCATGGCCACCGGCCCGCTCACCTTCGTCGGCCTTGCCGGGCCCCATATGGCGCGCCTCATCGGCTTGCGCCGCGCCTGGTCGCAGATCCTCGGCTCGGTCCTCATCGGCGCCCTGGTCATGGTCGTCGCCGATGCCCTGGCGCGTACGCTGATCGCCCCTCGTGAACTGCCGACCGGCATCGTGGCCGCCCTGATCGGACTGCCCTACCTGATCTGGCAGCTCGGGCGCCGAGCTCGTTGAGGGGTCGAAGACGATGAAGGCCCGAATGGAGGCAATGGCCGCGTCCCGGCGCGACGTGTATAGATCTCCGATCCGTTTTCGTTGCGAGGAAGGCCCTGGCGGCTACCTCTGCATCCCTGCATCTCTGATTGCTCAATAGCCATGGCCTTACTGAAACGCTTTGCCGCCTATTATCTACCCTATCGTGGCCTGTTCCTGCTGGATTTTTCCTGCGCGATCGCCTCCGGCCTGCTCGAGCTCGGCTTTCCCGTCGCGATCAAGATCTTCATCGATACGCTACTGCCGTCAGGCCAGTGGCATCTGGTCACCCTGGCCTGTGTCGGCCTTCTGGCCGTCTACATCGTCAATACCGGCCTGATGGCGATCGTGACCTATTGGGGCCACATGCTCGGCATCAACATCGAGACCGAGCTGCGGCGCAAGGCGTTCGACCATCTCCAGAAACTATCCTTCGGCTTCTTCGACAACAACAAGACCGGCCATCTCGTCGCCCGGCTCACCAAGGATTTGGAGGAGATCGGCGAGATCGCCCATCACGGTCCCGAAGACCTGTTCATCGCGGTGATGACGCTGGCCGGCGCCTTCCTGCTGATGTTCTCGCTGCATGTCGAGCTCACCCTCATCACCGCTCTCGTCGTGCCCGTAACGGCCTGGGTGACGCTGCGCTATGGCGGCCGCATGACCAAGAACTGGGGGGCGCTCTATGACAGCGTGGGCAGCTTCAACACCCGCATCGAGGAAAATGTCGGCGGCATCCGCGTGGTGCAGGCTTTCGCTAACGAGGACCATGAGCGGGCGCTGTTCTCGCGCGACAATCACGATTATCGCCGCACCAAGCTCCAGGCTTATTGGCTGATGGCCGCCTCCAATTCGCTGAGCTATCTGAGCATGCGGCTCACCCAGCTCGCCGTGATGGTCGCCGGCAGCTATTTCGTGCTGACCGGCCAGCTCAGCCATGGCGGCTTCGTCGGCTTCCTCCTGATGATCGGTGTGTTCTTCCGCCCCATCGAGAAAATCAATGCCGTGATCGAGACCTATCCCAAGGGCATCGCCGGCTTCCGCCGCTATCTCGACTTCCTCGACACCCGGCCCGACATCACCGACCGACCCGATGCCCGGCCGGCACCGCTGCTCACCGGCGCCATCCGGTACCAGAAGGTCGGTTTCGGCTATACGCCCGACCGACAGATCCTGGCCGATCTCGATCTGTCGATCGCCGCCGGCGAGACGGTGGCTTTCGTCGGGCCTTCGGGCGCCGGCAAGACCACGATCTGCTCGCTCCTGCCCCGCTTCTATGACGTCACGCAGGGCGCCATCACCATCGACGGCATCGACATCAGGGATCTCACCCTGCGCTCGCTGCGCAGCCAGATCGGCATCGTGCAGCAGGACGTCTTCCTGTTCGGCGGCACCATCCGTGAGAACATTGCCTATGGCCGCCTCGAAGCGAGCGAAGACGAAATCCTCGAGGCAGCCCGCCGCGCCCGTCTCGACGGCGTGATCGCCTCGCTGCCCAATGGCCTGGACACCCTGATCGGCGAACGCGGCGTCAAGCTGTCGGGCGGCCAGAAGCAGCGCCTGGCCATTGCCCGCATGTTCCTGAAGAACCCGCCGATCCTGATCCTCGACGAGGCGACCTCGGCGCTCGACACCGAGACCGAACTCGCCATCCAGCAGGCCCTCGCCGAGCTTTCCAAGGGGCGCACCACCCTGGTGATCGCCCACCGCCTGGCGACGATCAAGAATGCCGACCGCATCCTCGTCGTCGACCGCGGCGGCATCGTCGAGCAGGGGCGCCATAGCGATCTCCTCGACAAGTCCGGAACCTATGGGCGACTGCACCGGGCGCAATTTGCCTGACGCCTTGGGAAGACAGGCACGGCAGCAAATCGGGCCTGTCCTTCCAACGACATCGACTGGGAACGACCTCATATTACTTTCGGAATGCTCGCATTCTATTCTTATTTATATTTCACATAGAGACAGATAATCTGTACAATTTAGAATTAGTATAAATCATTTCGGTTGAGAGGCACTGCTTTTCTGGATAATGCTTGCGTAATTGCCCGGCATCGCCGCCCGCTCACAGATTTCGCTCCATGAACAGCCGCAGTCACGACATCGAAACTCTCTATGCCGCGGAGCGGCCTCGCCTGGAGCGGACGCTGCGGCGCAAAGTCAGGAGCCGGGATGCGGCGCTCGATCTCATCCAGGACATGTTCCTGCGGATCTGGGAGCGCACCAGCGACACCACCGGCAACGCATCGGCATTCCTGACCCGTTGCGCCCGCAATGCAGCGATCGATCATCTGAGGTCGGAGTCGAGGCGCGAGCGCCTGCAGGAGGGCACGCTGCCGAGCCAATATGCGGCCTCTCCCGCAACGCCGTTCGAAATCCTCTCGGCCCGCCAGAACCTGCAATCCCTCCAGGACAGAATCGCGGCACTGCCCCGGCAGACGCGGCATATTTTCCTGCTGAACCGCATTCACGGGCATAGTTTCGTCGAGATCGCCGCGACGCTGGGCATCTCGGAGCGCGCCGTAGCAAAGCATATGGCACGAGCGCTCGCTGCCTGCGCAGCAAGCGATGGCATATCCCCGGACGGGGCCTGAGGCAACCGGCCCCCAATCCTCCACAGACGCTCGTCCCCGACGATCGCGTCGGCCGGCATCATGCGACAGGCAAGCCCGGCACAGTCGGGCTATAGTGCCGCGATTCTCTATCGCACGGTGCCATAGACGAAAAAGCGGTTTTCGAGGCCACGGATCATGGCACCCCCCCAATCCTCACGAGATGTCGAACAGGAGGCCAGGGACTGGTTCGTTCGCCGCCTCGCTGGATTGTCACGGGCCGAGCAGGCCGAATTCGAGCACTGGCTCGGTTCCGATCCCGCTCATGCCGACGCCCTTCGCAGGACGGAGCAGGTCTGGAGCGCTGCCGAACAGCCCGCCCGCCAGCTCGCCTCCAGGGAAAACGAAGCGCTCGCGCCCTATCTGCATGCCGTCGACAGAAGCCGGCGCCAGCATCGCAGCTTCCGCCGGCTCTCGGCTGCCACCCTGGTGCTGGCACTCGGCCTCGGCGGCGTGATCTGGCTGCAGAACCCCCATCTGCTGCAGAAACTGATGGCCGATCACAGCAGCGGCCGCGGCGAACGGCGTGCCATCACACTGTCCGATGGTTCGAAAGTACTTCTCGACGCCGACAGCGCGCTCGACGAGGCCTTCGACAAGAACGAAAGACAGGTCAGGCTCCTGCGCGGCACCGCCTCTTTCGACGTCGCCCTCGGCAAGGCTCCTTTCGTCGTGCGCGTGCCGGACGGCGACATCAGGGATATCGGCACCCAGTTCGACGTCAGTCTCGGCGAAGACGGCACAATCGTTACGCTCGAGAGCGGCAAGGTCGCCATCAAGGCCGAGCATATCGGCGAAGCCCTGCTGGACGAACCGGGCCAGCGCCTTCGTTTCGACAGGCAAGGCCTAGGCGAGATCGAACAGGTCGATCTCAAGGATGCGCTGGCCTGGCGCAAGGGACGCTATGTCTTCTACCGGGCCCGGCTGTCCGAGGTCATCGAGGAAATCGCGCGGTATCGGCAGGGAAGGATCGTCGTTACCGATGCGGGCCTGGGCGACCAGCGCGTCACCGGCAGCTTCAGCCTGGCCGACACGGATGCGGCACTGCAGTCCCTGCAGGCCAGCGTCGGCTTCCGGATGACCACCGTGCCCGGCGGACTCATCGTGTTCATCCGGCCGTAAGGTGTCCGATTCCGCGATACGAAGAAAAATCTTCGCCAAGGGGTTCAGTGAAACCCGCCCTCGAACGTGAAGACCATGGAGGCTGGTAATCCGCAGGTGCCAAGACCGCGGGTTTGCCGGTGATCGATGATCGAGGGGACAGGTTGCGATGAGTAGGCATGGCGTGAGGCTCGTGGCCGGCAGGATGGCGGCCGCCATGCTGATGGCTGCGACGACGGCAAGCGTGGGCGTGTCGGTGGCCCGGGCAGAGCAGCCCGCCGGACAGCGTTTCACCTTCAATATTCCGGCAGGGCCGATTCCCCAGGCGCTGAACGAGATCGGGCGCGTCGCCGGTCTTTCCGTGGTCTTCCGCGAGAACAGCCCTATCAAGACGCTCGGCCGCCCGGTTCGCGGGTCCCTGACCGTGCAGCAGGCGCTTGCCAGGCTGCTGGCGGGCTCCGGCTTGAACTATCGCTTCAGCAATGCCTCCACAGTGACCGTCCTTTCTGCCGACGTCACCGCGAGCATCGGCGGAACCGAGAACTCAGGCGCGATCGAACTCGACCCGGTCATCGTCCAGGCGCAATCGGCCTGGGCCCCGGTGCAGGGCTATGTCGCCCGCCAGAGCGCCTCGGGGACCAAGACCGACACGCCGATCATCGAGACACCACAGTCCGTCACCGTCGTAACCAAGGACCAGATGGTGGACCAGAAGGTCGCCTCCCTGGCCGACGTCCTGACCTATACGCCGGGGGTCGGCATGCAGTCGCAGGGCTTCAGCCGCATGACGGATGACGTGATGCTGCGCGGCTTCGACGTCGCCACCGGCAATGGCGGCATGCTGCGCGACGGCATGAAACTGCAGTCCAATGTCTATGACAGCGCCCAGGAGCCCTACGGCCTGGAGCGCGTCGAGGTCTTGCGCGGGGCCTCCTCGGTCCTCTACGGCCAGTTGGCGCCAGGCGGCGTGATCAACGCCATCTCCAAGCGCCCGACGCCAACACCCCTGCACGAAATCAATCTCGAATATGGCAGCTATGACCGCAAGCAGGCCTCCTTCGATCTTTCCGATGCCCTGACGGCCGACGGCACCCTGCGCTATCGCCTGACCGGCCTGGTGCGGGACGCCGACAGCTGGGTCAGGCACGTACCCGACGACAAGGTCTATATCGCGCCCGCCATCACCTGGCAGCCAAACGAGGCCACGTCCTTGACGCTCTTGGCGAGCTATCAGCATGTGAATACCCGCTTCATCACGCCGCTCTACTGGAACGACGTCGCGACCGGGCGCATTCCGCGCAAGCTGTTCCTGGGCGAGGAATCCTTCGATCGCTTCGTGGGCGATGCCTATACGATCGGCTATGCCTTCGAGCACCGTTTCGACGAGACGCTGAAGCTGCGCCAGAACGCCCGCTACTACTATTCCGACGTGCGCTGGGATTATATGCAGGCTGGCCTCCTGCCTGTCACCAACGGCCAGCTCGCACGGCGGGCCAGCGCCCGCACCGAGCGCTCCTACGGCATCACGGCCGACACCTCGATCGAGAAGAGCTTCGAGACCGGCCCGCTCAGCCACACCCTCCTGGTCGGCTTCGACTATTACCGTCGCAGCTACGACTCGCACCGCTATCGTGGCTCGATCGTCCCGCTCGACATCGACAACCCGGTCTATTCCGGCTACCCGGTCATCAACTATGGCGTCGATCGCGGCAGCGACAATCTCAGCGACCAGTTCGGCATCTATCTGCAGGACCAGATTCGCCTCGGCAACCTGACCGTGCTGCTCGGCGGGCGCCATGACTGGAACCGCGCCACGGTTCTGAACTACCTGACGGGCGCCAAGTCGCGCCAGAACGACAGCGCCTTCACCGGCCGCGCCGGGCTGGTCTACCGCTTCGACAACGGCATCGCCCCCTATGTCAGCGTCAGCCAGTCCTTCGCGCCGCAGCTCGGCCTGGACGCAATCTCCGGTACGGCACTCAAGCCCAACAAGGGCCTGCAATACGAGGCGGGCGTGCGCTACCAGCCCGAAGATACCAACCTGCTGCTCAGCGCCGCCGTCTACGAGCTCACCCAGCAGAATGTCAGCAGCTTCGACGCCCTCGGCGACGTCTATCAGATCGGCAAGGTCCGCTCGCGCGGCGTCGAGCTGGAGGCCCATTCCTCCTTCGGCAATCTCGACCTCGTCGCCAGCTACGCCTTTACCGACAGCAAGACCCTGCAGAGCGCGGTAGCCTCCACGGTGGGCCGGCCGGTGGACCTGGTGCCCCGGCACTCCGCCGCGCTATGGGCGAGCTACAAGCTCGACGATCTCGGCGTGCGGGGGCTGAAGATCGGCGGCGGACTGCGCTATGTCGGGGAAACCTACATCGCCGACAGCATCGACGTGCTGGGCAAGCCGACCCACGTGCCGGACTATCTGCTGGTTGACGCCATGGCGAGCTACGACCTCGGCGTGATCGACAAGAGACTCGACGGTGCCAGCCTGACCGTGAATGCGCGCAATCTGTTCAACAAGAAGTTCTACACCTGCGCCGGTTCGACGGGGTGCCGCTATGGCGAACCCCTGACGGCAACCGCGACGCTGTCCTATAAATGGTAACTCTCTCGCCAGGGCGGGCGGCCGTGCGGCGCGACATGCTACGCGCTGCTCTGGCTCTCCCTTTCATGGCCGTGATGGGAATTCCGGCACGTGCAGCGAGCCCGCCTCGCCTGGTCGCGCTGGATCTGCTGGCGACCGAGCTTCTTGTCTCGCTCGGCGTCAATCCCGTGGCCGTGGCCAATGTCGCGCTCTATCGCAGGCTCGTCGCCAAGCCGGCGCTTGCCGATGAGGTCATGGACCTCGGGCCCCTGCTCGAGCCCAATGCCGAGCTGCTGCAGGCTATCCGACCCGATGCCATCGTCATGGCGGCCTGGCAGGCCGGGCCTCTGCGCCGCTTGCGCGAAATCGCGCCGCTGGTTCCCCTCGATACGGCCTCGGCCGGCAAATCCGGCGTCGCCCAAGCGATCGGGCTGCTCGTCCAACTCTCGGAGCTGACCGGCAGGAAGGAGGCGGCGCAGGCCCTCGCTTCGCAGCTGGAGGCGACGTTTGCCGAGGCACGCACCGCCCTCGCCGGGCGAACCCGCCGATCCCTTTATGTCGGCCGCTTTGCCCAGGACGGCCGCACGGTCGCCCTGTTCGGCGGCACGGGATTGATCGGCGACAGCCTGCCGCGGCTCGGCCTCGTCAATGCCTGGCGCGGGCGCGTGAACGGGTCGGGCGTGATCTCGGTCGGCATCGGCCAGCTTGCCGGCGATCCCGAAGCCAGGATCGTGCATTTCGACAGAGGCGCGGAGACCCGCAATGCCCTGGCCCGGCTTGCCGACAATCCGCTCTGGCGGGCCCTCCCCGCCGTCAAGGCCGACAGGCTGACGATGATGCCGGTGATCTATCCCAATGGCGGCGTCGCCTCGGCGATGCGCTTTGCCCGCCAGCTCGCCGAAAGCCTGCCGCACGATGGCTGAAGCCCGACATGCCACCGGCAGCCAAGGCAGGACCTTCGGCTGGATCATCGTCAGTGCCATCCTCTTCGGCGTGGCCACGGCCTTGTTCCTGTTCAACCTTTCCCGCGAGGTTCCACCTGCCGGCTGGCCGGCCCTGCTGAACGGTGCCGACGACCTGCGCGCGATCATGGCCCGGGACGGGCTGATGCCTCGCTTTTGCGCCGGCCTCCTCAGCGGTGGTGCGCTCGGGCTGGCCAGCGTGGTCTTGCAGCAGGTGCTGCGCAATCCGCTCGCCGAACCGGGAACGCTGGGCATCTTCGCCGGCGCGAAATGCGCCATCGCCGCCTCGATCATCTGGGCTCCCGGCCTGCTGTCGCTGGGCTGGGATCTGCCGGCGCTGGTCGGCGGCATCGGCGTGGCCGCCATCGTCCTCCTGCTTTCGGCCCGGTCCCATTTCGCGCCGACCAGAGTCACTCTCATAGGGCTGATCGCTTCGCTCGCCTTCGGTGCTGCCGGCACCATGCTGGTGCTCACCCATTTCGATGCCCTGAGCGATCTCTATATCTGGGAAGCCGGTTCCCTCATCCAGAACGGATGGAGCACCGTGCTGGCCCTGGCGCCGAAGCTCGGACTGGTGTCGCTGGCGATCATCCTGCTCATGCGCCCGCTCTCGGCCATGCAGATCGAGGGTGCCGAGCGCCTCGGCGTGCGGACCTCTCTGGTCAGGGGCACGACCATCCTGGCCGCCGTCGGGCTGAGCGCCCTGGTCGCGAGCACGGTCGGCCTAATCAGCTTCCTCGGCCTTGCCGGCGCAGCCATCGCGCGAGGCGCCGGCGCGAGGCGGCTGTCGACCCGCCTGATCGCAGCCCCGCTGATTGCCGCGGGCCTGCTGGTGCTGACCGACCAGGCCCTGCTGGCGCTGGCCGGCGGCATCGAGATTCCCGCCGGCATCACCGTCATGCTTGTCAGCGTTCCCCTGCTGCTCTGGATGCTGCAACGCACGCCCGTCGCCAGCAATGCTCCCGCAGCGATGAGCGCACCGATGCGGCTGCAGGTCGGCACCGCGCCGGCCTTCATCGGCCTTGGCTCAGCCCTGATTGCGAGTTTCGCCCTCGCCGCCACGCTCGGCCCCGGCCCCGATGGCTGGCAACTCGCCCATGGCAGGCTGCTCGCCGAGCTGTCGATCTGGCGTCTGCCGCGCATCACGGCCGCCTGCTGCGCCGGCGCCATGCTTGCGATGGCGGGCTCGCTGCTCCAGCGCCTGACCCGCAACGCGATGGCCAGCCCCGAGCTCCTCGGCATCTCCTCGGGAACCGCCCTGATGCTGCTGGTGGCGACCCTGTTCCTGCCGGGCCTCGACCGCTCTGGCACGGCGGCGCTGTCCTGCCTGGCCTGTCTCGCCATACTGGGCTGCGTGCTCCGGCTTAGCCGGCGCTCGGCCTTTGCTCCCGACCATCTTCTGCTGATCGGGGCCGGCCTCGGCGCGTTGCTGGCTTCATTGCTGTCGATCCTGCTCGTCATCGGCGATCCCCGGATTCTGCGGGTGATCGGCTGGCTGTCGGGCTCGACCTATTCGGTCGATGCCGCCGAGGCACGCGCCATCGTCCTGGCAACGGCCCTTGCTCTGTTGCTGCCCTTGCCGTTGGTGCGCTGGATCGGCCTGATGCCGCTGGGCGAGCCGGTCGGCCGCTCGCTCGGCATGCCGATCGCCGGTGCGCGCCTTGCGATCGTGCTGGTCGTCGCCGTGCTGACCGGCATCGCCACTTTGTTCGTGGGGCCGTTGAGTTTCGTCGGCCTGATGGCGCCCCATCTGGCACGACGCCTCGGCACGCGGACGGCACTGGCCGAAATCTACGGTTCGGCCCTCGTCGGCGCCGTGCTGATGGTCCTGGCCGACTGGGCAGGCCGCACCATCGCCTTTCCTTGGCAGATCCCGGCCGGGCTGATCGCGACGGCCCTTGGCGGCGCCTATTTCGTCATGACGGCCTGGAAGCGGTGACAGCCACCATGCTCGCCACTCTCTTCCAGGGCCCGCTGGCCTTCCTCGCCGACAATCTGGTGCTGGGGGAGGACGCCCGCCCCCTCATTCCCGCGACCGCCCTGGTCGAGGGCGAGGATCTCACACTTCTCCTGGCCCGCTTCGCCGGGAACTACCAGGAGCCGGAGCCGGTCGCGGTGGCGACGCTCTGGTCGAAATGGCATTTTTCGATCCTGATACCGCCCGTCCTGGCCGCCAATATCATCGCCGGCTGGAATTTGCCGATCACAATCGGCGAGCTTGGCGTGGTCCTCTCCGAAGACGGCCGCACCGCTGCCCTGAGCCTGCCGCATGCAGGCAGCCCTCTTGTGCCAGGCACAGTCCGCGAGCGCTTCGAAAGCCTGGTCGATGGCCATCTCACCCCGATGATCGCGGCGATCTCGCGCGCCAGCGCCCTGCCCCGGAAAGTGCTGTGGAGCAATGCCGGAACCATCGTCGAGCACAGCCTGGGCGAGCTGGAGGCCTTCCTGGGAACCGGCCACCCAGGCCTCGACCAGGCCCGCGCCTTGCTGGCGACCCGGCGCTGGAGCGACGGCATGAGCAACCCCCTGTTCGAGCCCGTCCGCTACAGCGCCGAAAAAGGGCGAAGGCGCCGGATCTGCTGCCTGCGCTATCGTATGGACGGCCTGAAACTGTGCAAGACCTGCCCCCTCGACTGAGGGCAGGCCATGGTCTGCTCAGGCAGCCGCCCGCGCCGCCGTAACGAAGGCAGCGACCTTGGCAGGGTCCTTGCGAAAGCCACCCGAGGCCAGCGGGCTGTTGGTATGGGTGAGCGAATCGACCGCCCAGGGGCGCACGGCGCGAATCGCCTCCCCGACATTGTCCGGGCCGAGGCCTCCGGCCAGGATGACGGGCAGCTTGCTGCGCGCCACGATCTCACGGCTCAGCGACCAGTCATGGGTCACGCCAGCCGCGCCGATGCCGCCGATATGGGCAGCGACCGAATCGAGGATGAAGATGTCGGACACCGGCTCAAAGGCCGCGGCGTGATCGAGCGCCTCGGGGCCGGTCATCGGAATCGCCTGCAGGATCTTCAAGTCGGGATGGCGCGCGAGCAGCGCGCTGCGCAACGCCTTCACCACCGCAGGCGTGACCTTGGCGATATCGCCGCACAGATGCAGCACGTCCGGCCGGACGGCATCGACCATGGCGGCGATCGCCTGCGGCTCGGCCTCGACCGACAAAGCGACCCGCGTCGCCTTGCCCGCGAGGGCGTCGACGATCTCGCGCGCCATCTCATTGCTGATCTCGCCGGGAAGGCCGCGGTCGGAGGGCGTCACGCCCAGGCAATCGACGCCGAGCGCCGCCAGTTCGAGCGCCTCGGCGGCGGTCTGCATCGTATAGATCTGTACTTTCATGGATGGGCCTTGTTCAGATGGATTTGGGGAGGATGGCATTGACCATGCGCTCCTCGTTGAGCTGGGCCGTGTCGGGCGAACGCGCGACCAGGGCGGCATAGAGGGCATCGACCAGCGTCAGCTGCGCGATCTGGGCCGCCATCGGCTCGCTGCGCAGTTCATGGGAGACGCTGACCAGCACGACATCGGCAAGGCGCGCCAAAGGCGAGCGCCGGTTGCCGGTGATGCACAGGGTAGAAGCGCCCTGCGTTCTGGCCTCCTGCAGGAGGAGCACGGGATCATTGGTGATGCCGGAATAGGAAATGGCCACGGCGAGATCTCCCGGCCCGAGCAGGGAGGCGTGCATGAGCTGGAGCTGCGAATCGACCGGCGCGTCGCAGCGCAGGCCCAGGCGAAAGCAGCGCTGATAGAGGGCCTGGGCCACGATGCCCGACCCACCGATGCCGCCGATCAGGATATGGCGGGCGCCGGCGACGAGATCGAGGGCGCGGGCGAAATCGCCCTGGTCGAGCATCGACAAGGTGTCGCTGATGGCCTGGATATTCGCATTGAATACCCGTTTGGCCCAGCCGAGATCGCCATCGGCGCCGGCCGCGCTTTCGTCCGGCCGGGCGGCCGAACGTTCGCCGGTATCGCGGACAAGGGCGAGCTTGAGATCGGTGAAGCCGGCAAAGCCCGCGGTGCGGCACATGCGCAAGACCGTGGTGTCGCTGACCTCGACGGTCTGGGCGATGGCCGACATGGATTGGCGGATCGCCAGATCGACATGGTCGAGGATCCACAGCGCCACGCGCCGTTCCGATTCGGAAAGAGCGGGCAACGCGCTGCGCAGCCGGCTCGCCGCCTGCCCCCCAGCCGCATTCTTGGCCTGATCGATCATGCCTGCCTCGAATCTTGCACTTGCCGTCCAGCTTCTAGCACGACCTTGTTTGTGGTGCCACTGTAGACATGTCTTTCCCAATGTGGCACCACTGCATTCAATCAAACCGAGCATATGAAACCGGTGGGGAAGGATTGAAGACATGCGTTTGCGCGCACTTGCACTCGGCGTTGTGGCGTCCCTGGCCGCGTCCTTGGCAATGAACCTGTCGGCACTCGCCGGTGAGCTGACCTTCTGGCACGCCTATTCGGGTCAGAAGGACAAGGTCGATTTCATCACCTACGCCCTGGACGAGTTCGCCAAGGCCCATCCCGACATCAAGCTCGACGTGGTGGCGGCCGAGCAATCGGCCTACAAGACCAAGCTCAACACCGCCATGGCCTCCGGCAACCCGCCGGACGTGTTCTATACCCTGCCGGGTGGCTTCCTCGGCGCCTTCGTCGCCGGCCATCAGATGTATGCCCTCGACGCCGACCTCGCCAAGGATGGCTGGGGCGAGAGCTTCCTGCCCACGGCCCTGGCGCAGACCAGCATCGGCGGCCATGCCTATGCCGTACCGATCGACATCGACGCCGCCGTGTTCTGGTACAACAAGGCCCTGTTCGCCGAAAAAGGCTGGATGGTCCCCGCCAGCTATGACGAATTCCTGGCCCTGTGCGAGAAGATCAAGGCCGACGGCCTGGTACCGATGGCGCTGGGCAACAAGGATTCCTGGCCGGCCACCTTCTGGTTCCAATATCTCGAAATGCGCCTGAAGGGTTCGGGCCTGGTCTCCGACATCGTGGCGGGCAAGGCCGACACGTCGCTCGCCCCGGAGGCCACCGAGGCCTTCACCCGCATCGCCAGCCTGTCCTCCAAGGGCTATTTCCCCGTCGGCTTCAACGGTATGAGCGACCAGGAAGCCAACATGCTCTTCCTCAACGGCCAGGCTGCGATGATGCTCAACGGCACCTGGCAGATCGGCGCCTCCGCCGACGCGCCCGAGGGCTTCGAGCTCGGCTTCTTCCCCTTCCCCGCCGTGGCCGGTGGCAAGGGCAACCCCGGCGACGTGCTGGGCGGCGTCGCGGCCGCCTTCGGCATCGCCGAAAAGACCGCCAACAAGAAGGACGCGGTCACGCTGCTGCGCTTCCTCACCTCGCCGGCGGTGATGACCAAATATGTCGAGCTGCGCAAAACCATGGTCACCGTCAAGGGCGCCACCACTGAGGCCGCCGCGGGGCCGGTGCTCTATGCCGTCAGCAACGATTTGATGAGCAAGGCCGGCAAGCTCGATTCCTTCTACGACACGGCCATGCCGCCCAAGGGCACCGATGCCTATTACACTTCGCTGCAGGGCGTGCTCGACGGCTCGGTCGCACCGGCCGACGCCGCCAAGCGCGTGGAAGACGCCCTGAAGGCGAAATAGGCGCCTTCAGGCCAGGAGAGACGCATCCCATGGCAATGCAGGAAGCAGGAAAGGACCCGTCGGCCGGCCGCGATGCGCGCTATGCGTTCGCTTTCCTGCTGCCGACGCTGATCCTGGTCGGCCTCTTCGTCGCCTATCCCGTGCTGCATTCGGGCGTGCTGTCCTTCTACCAATGGAACGGCTCGGCCACCCCCGTCTTCGTCGGCCTCGACAATTTCGTCCGCCTGGCCGGCGACGGCTTCTTCTGGGCGGCCCTGGCCCGAAACCTCGCCGTCGCCGTCTCGGCCATCGTGCTGCAGGTGCTGCTCGCCCTTGTCATCGCCTATTGCCTGGTGCGCGTCGTCGGCGCGGTCGGACGCTTCTTCCTGTTTCTCTATCTCGTCCCGGTGATCGTCAGCGAAGTGTGCATCGGCCTGCTGTGGCGCTTCATCTACAATCCCTATTTCGGGCTGCTCAATGCCGGGCTGAAGGCGGTCGGCCTCGGCAGCCTCGCCTCGGGCTGGCTCGGCCAATCCTCCACCGCCTTCGCCGCCGTGGTGGCGGTGATGAGCTTCACCTATCTCGGCCTCTACGTGCTGCTGTTCGTCGCCGCCATCCGCAACGTGCCCGAAAGCGTGTTCGAGGCGGCCGAACTCGACGGGGCCGGCCATTGGCGCTCCTTCGTCTCGGTCACCGTACCCATGGTGTGGGACACGGTGCGCGCCAATGTGCTGCTCTGCGTCATCGGCTCGCTGAAGACCTTCTCCCTGGTCTTCGTGCTGACCAATGGCGGCCCCAACCACGCCAGCGAGGTCGTCTCCACCTATCTCTACAAGGTCGGCTTCAACGCCTTCGAGATGGGCTATGCCGCCACCATCGGCTTTGCCCAGATGCTGCTCACCGCCATCGGCGCCTTCATCGTCTTCCGCGCGCTGCGCGGTCGCGCCGCCGGCAGGGAGGCGTGAGCATGCCGGCCCTGTCCCGCTGGAGCCCGACGCGCCTCGGCGTCCTTGCCTTCCTGTCGCTGCATGTGGCGATCGTGGTGTCGCCCTTCGCCTGGATGGCCTACAGCACGCTCAAGACCAACAAGGAGTTCATGCGCTCGGTGTGGTCGCTGCCGGCGGCCCCGAGCCTGGACGCCTTCGCCCAGGCTTGGAGCAATGGCGCGCTGGGCACCTATTCCCTGAACTCGCTGATCGTGATGGCAGGCTCCACGCTCCTCGCCGTCGCCGCTGCCACGGCGGGCGGCTACGGGCTCGCCATCTACCGCCCGCGCTGGCTGGCCGGCGTCGAGGCCGGGCTGATGGTCGCCATGGCGATCCCCGCCTATGTCGCGCTGGTGCCGCTGGTGGTGGTACTGCGCACGATGGGCCTGCTCGACACCCATCTCGGCGTGATCCTGCCGACGGCCGCCTTCAACGTGCCGGTGACTCTGTTCATCATGCGCGCCTTCTTCGTCACCCTGCCACGCGAACTGATGGATGCGGCGCGCATCGACGGCTGCAGCGAATTCGGCATCTTCTGGCGCATCGCGGTGCCGCTCGCCCGGCCGGCCATGTTCACCGCCGCCATCGTCAACATGATCTGGGTGTGGAACGACTTCCTCTTCCCGCTCGTCTTCATCAACACGCCGGCGAAGAAGACGCTGCCGGTGGGCTTGGCCGATTTCGTCGGCGAGCACATCACCAACTATCCGGTGATGCTGGCGGCCATCTTCATCGCCGCCCTCGCCCCGCTCATCCTCTTCGTCCTGTTCGAACGCCAGATCACCGCCGCCCTGACCGGCGGCGCCGTCAAGGAATGACTATTCAAGGAGTGCCCGCATGTCGTCCAAAGAGCTCGATTTCGCCAGCCGTGCCGTGTTCTACGCGCCCGAGCCGGAATCACAGTCGATCAGCTATCCCATCTACATGTCGGCCAACTTCCAATATGCCGGCGACATCTACGACCAGATCGTGGCCGGCGCGCGCAAGGAAGTGAACATCTACAGCCGCTGCGGCAATCCCACCGAATACAAGCTCGAGGAACATCTGGCGCAATTGACCGGCGCGGATGCCTGCCTTGCCACCGCCTCGGGCATGGCAGCGATCTCGCACGCCTTGTTCGGCATCCTCAAGGCCGGCGACCATATCGTCACCGACCTCACCACCTATTCCAGCACCCACGAATTCTTCGACCACCGCATCGGCGATTTCGGCATCACCGTCAGCTTCGTCGACACCACCGATCCCGTCCAGGTCGAGCGCGCCTTCACCGACAAGACCAAGGTGCTCTATTTCGAGGCGCTCGCGAACCCGACCATGAAGGTGCCGCCGATGCGCAAGCTGGTGGAGCTCGCCCACAGCCGCGGCATCGTGGTGATCTGCGACAACACCTTCGCCAGCCCCGCCGTGTGCCAGCCGCATGCCTTCGGCGTCGACGTGGTGGTGGAGAGCGCCACCAAATTCATCGGTGGTCACAACGACGCGGTCGGCGGCATCATCACGCTGAAATCGGAGATCCTGCCCAAGGACTGGCTGGAGGACGTGCGCTGGAATACGCTCAACAAGCTCGGTGCGCCGCTCTCGCCCTTCAACGCCTGGCTGCTGCTGCGCGGGGCCCAGACCCTGGCGCTTCGGCTCGAAAAGCAGTGCGCCAATGCGGCCGCCCTCGCCCGCTTCCTGGAAGGGCACGACAAGGTCAAGCGCGTGTTCTATCCGGGCCTGCCCTCGCACCCCAACCACGCCTCGGCCAAGGAGCAGTTGCGCAATTTCGGGGCGATGCTGTCCTTCCAGGTGGAGAGCGAGGAGCACGGGGTGCGCCTGCTCAAGCGGCTGAAGCTGTGCTCCTTCGCCGCCAGCCTCGGCGGCCTGCGCACCACCACGCAGATGCCCGGCACCATGGCGTTCCTCGACATCCCCTCCCAGGAACGCCAGGCCATGGGTATCGTCGACGGCCTGGTGCGCTTCTCGGTCGGCATCGAGCATGCCGATGACATCATCGCCGACGTCGCCCAGGCGATCGATCAGATGCATGTCGAGGTCTAGAATAGAGCCGCATCCGCCGTTCAGCGCCAAAGCGAAGATCATGCCGGCAGTGGCAATCCTCGGCGACATCAATGTCGACCTCACCCTCCAGATCCCGGCCTATCCGCCGGAGGGCGGGGAAGGCATCGCCGAGCGCCAGAGCCATGGCCTGGGCGGTTCCGGCGCCAACACGGCCCGGATCCTGGCGGGCCTGGGCCTGCCGGTGCACTTCATCGGCAAGACCGGCAGGGACAATTGGGGAGACTGGTGCCTGGCCGCGATGCAGCGCGAAGGCGTCGAGACGCGCTGGGTCCGGCGTGACGAGGCCGAGCCAACCCAGCTCAATGTCGTGGTGGTCAGCGCGAGCGGCGAGCGCACCATGTTCGCCTATCGCGGCGCCAATGCCCACCTGGCCGCGAAGGAGGTCGATCCGGCTGCCTTGGCCGGCACGGCTCTGCTGCATCTATCGGGCTATGCCCTGCTGCAGGCGCCGCAACGCGAGGCCGCCCTCCATGCGCTCAAACTTGCCAGGGCAGCGGGGGCTGCCGTCAGCCTCGACATTCCCGCCGGCATCACCGGTACGATCAGGGCGTTGGTTCTCCCTCTTTTGCCGGCAATCGATATCCTGTTCCTGGGCGAGGCCGATGCCCGTCTCCTTGCCGGCATCGGCAGCGATGCGGTTCTCGACCAGGCGGCCGAACGCCTCGTTGAGGCCGGCACCAAACAGGTCGTTCTCAAGCGTGGCGCCCTGGGATCGCTCGTCCATAGCCGACAGCCTCGGGTCGTCTCGCCTGCGGCCCAGGTCGAAGCCATCGATACGACCGGCGCGGGTGATGCTTTCGCCGCCGGCTATATTTTCGGCATCGTCAACGGCCTGGCGCCCGCCGGCGCCAGCGCCCTTGCCAATGCGGCGGGTGCCATCGCGGCCACGACCATCGGTTCGGGTGCCGGTG
Source organism: Labrys sp. (in: a-proteobacteria) (assembly GCF_047605565.1). NCBI lineage: Bacteria > Pseudomonadati > Pseudomonadota > Alphaproteobacteria > Hyphomicrobiales > Xanthobacteraceae > Labrys > Labrys sp. (in: a-proteobacteria). The sequence goes on along the minus strand of NZ_JASGFM010000019.1, from coordinate 92,474 downwards.
CCGTCGAGCGTCAAAATCTGGTGGCGATGATCGGAAACATGGATATCGAGCCCGCGCTGGCCGCCGGGATCATGGCCCTCCTGGAGGCCGGGCAGGATTGACCGCCCCTACTCCCCGTCATCCGGGATGTTCAGGACATGGCCGCAGGCCTTGCAGTGCACCGCATCCGTCTCATGCCGGGAGAGCCCGCATTGGGGGCAGCTGAAATTTACCTTGTGCGGCCGCACGATGGCCTGGGCGAGGCGGACGAACAGCGACACGCCGATGATCATGGCGACGATGGAGGTGAGCTTGCCGAGATTGCCGGGCAAGGTGATGTCGCCGAAGCCCGTCGTCGTCACCGTAGCAACCGTGAAGTACAGGGCCTGGATATAGCCATCGAAGCCGTTGGCGTAAAACATGGTGTAGACGAAGCTGGAGACCAGGAACAGGAACACCGTGAGATCGATCACGGCGCGCAGCGTGTCTTCCATCTGCCGGTAGCCCGACTTGCGCAGCGCCAGCGTGAACAGATTGCTCTTGCTCAGCGACCAGATGCGCAGCACGCGCAGGAACAGGTTGGAGAAGAAGGCGGGCACCACGAAAGTGGCGAGAATGGCCAGGTCGATCCAGGTCATCGGCCGCAGCACCCACTTCTTCAGGTTCGGCGCGACGAGGGCGCTGGCCGCGAGTTCGAGCACGATGATCGCCGCGACGATGGCATTGATGGCGGCATGCCAGGCCTCGTTCTTCATGCTCGGCCCGGCGATGAAGAAGACGAGAATGCCGACATCGATGACGAAGCGCAGGATCTGGAAACTGACGGCTTTCCGGCTCGAACCGAAATAAAGCCCCCGGAGCGTCTGGCGAATATCCGCGAGCGCAATCATGCCGCTTTTCCTCTCAACCATGGGCCTCCCTGTCCAACCGGATGTCATCCGGCGTTCAGACTAGGCCAAAGCGCGTTTGGGCGGAAACGCTGCCCTACCCTAACGTCGTGCTTGGCCAAATCCTTCCGATTCTTGTTCGCCCAAGCTGTTTACTCACAAGGTTGCGCAAACCCGCTATCCCCTTCGGGACCAGCTCTCACATCGCGCCACATCGCAAAATACGCTCCGACGGCAAGCAGCCGGTACCATCTTGACGACACCGAAAGGGGATGCGACCATAGTCCCTAAATAAGATATATATTCCATTATAATATCATTTTGGGGAGGATCCATGAAGCGCGCCCTCAGTCTGGCCGCAGCCCTGGCTGTACTTTTGTTGCCGGCGATCAGCCCGGCGATGGCCGCGCCGGAGAAAGGTGCTGTCATCGATGTCGCCACCATCGGCGAACCGCCGACGCTCGACCCGATGGCGAGCGCCACCGACATCGTCGGCATGGTCGGCCAGCACATTTTCGAGACCCTGTTCACCTTCGACCGCAACTGGAACGTCGCACCGCTGCTGGCCGAGGCGCTGCCCACGGTAAGCCCGGACGGCAAGATCTATGACATCAAGCTGCGCCAGGGCATCACCTTTCATGACGGCAGCGCGATGGATTCGGCCGATGTCGTCGCCTCGCTCAAGCGCTGGCTGACCGTGGCCTCCCGCGGCCAGCAGGTCGCCCCCAATGTCGCCGAGATCGCGGCTGTCAACCCGTTGACGGTGCGCATCACACTCAAGCAGCCCTATTCGCCACTTCCCGCTTTGCTTGCCTTCAACAATTCGGCCGCGGTGATCCTGCCGTCCGAGGACCAGGACGTGCCGCTCAGGCAGGTCATCGGTACCGGCCCCTACAAGCTCAAGGAGCGCAAGCCCGATCAATATATCCAGCTCGTGCGCTTCGAGGGCTATCGCTCGCGGGACGGCGAGCCTGATGGCTATGGCGGGGCGCGCAAGCAATATCTCGACGAGATCCGCTTCGTGCCGGTTCCCGATCCCAATACCCGGATCGAGGGCGCGGTCTCCGGCCAGTTCGCCTATGCGGATTCGCTGCCCGTCGAACAGTTCGACAAGATCAAGGCCGGCAAGTCGAAGCCGGTGCTGCTCGAACATTTCGGCTGGCCGATGATCCGCATGAACGCCAAGCAGGGCGTCCTTGCCGACATGCGTGTGCGCAAGGCGGTGCAGCTCGCGCTCAGCGAGAGCGACATGCTGGCGGCCGCCTTCGGCGACACCAAATTCTATGCCGTCGACGGCGCCATGTATCCGGAAGGCTATCCCTGGCGCACGGATGCGGGCGTCGAAGGCAATTATGATGTCGCCGACGTCGAAAAGGCCAAGGCCGAGCTCAAGAAGGCGGGTCTCGGCGAGGAGGTACCGCTGCGCATCCTCACCAGCCGCCAATACGAGTTCCACTACAAGATGGCGCAGGTCGCCGCCGAATATCTCAAGCTCGCCGGCTTCAAGGTGAAGATGGATGTCGTCGACTGGGCAACATTGGTGCAGCAGATCCAGAATCCGGCCTCCTGGGATATCTTCATCACCCACAGCCCCTTCCTGCCCGAACCCGCTTTGATCAACATCCTGGCGCCGGCCTCAGTCGGCTGGTGGGACACGCCCGACAGCCGGGCGGCAGTCGAGGCCCTCAACGCAACCTCAGATCCGGCCGAGCGGGTCAAGCACTGGCAGCGCGTGCAGGAACTGATCATGGCGGAGGCCCCGATCGTCAAGATCGGCGACTTCAGCGCCCTCTCGGCCAAGTCTCCCAAGCTCAAGGGGTTCGAGCCTTCGCCCTGGCCGGCCTTCTGGAACGTCTATCTCGAGCAATGATCGTCGCGGGGTCGCTCGCGTCCTGTCGTCTCGGTTGCGCTGCCCTTCACCCTTACCCTCTCCCCGTAAGGACGGGGCGAGGGGGACTTCGACCGAGCGCCTCACACTGAACACGCACTATCTGGCCCGACCGGGGGGCGAGATGAAAGGGTTGAGAAGCGATCACGACGCCTCTGCCCCCTCGCCCCGTCCTTACGGGGAGAGGGTAAGGGTGAGGGGCGGCACCACCCCAGAAAGGCCATGCGACGTAGTGTTCAACAGCCCGCCCGCACACGGAATTTCTGACACTCCCGATTTTTCGAAAGTCACATGCCATGACCACCCCAGCCCTCGCTTCGACCGCCATCGCCGAGATCGACGCTCTCTTCGCACCCTTCGCCAGCAAAACCTCGCCGGGCTTCGTGGTCGCGGTGACGCTCGGGGACGACGTCGTCTACCAGCGCTGCGCCGGCATGGCCGACCTTGCCCATGGCATCGAGCTGTCGCCGACCTCGGTCGTGCGCATCGCGTCCCAGAGCAAGCAGTTCACCGTGCTGCTGGCCCTGATGCTGGAAGCGGAAGGCAAGCTCTCGCTCGGCGACGACGTGCGCGAGCATTGCCCCTGGCTGCCGGCCTATGACCAGCCGATCACCTTGAGGCACCTGGCGGCCAACACCAGTGGCCTGCGCGACATCCTCGACACCATGATCCTGGCCGGCATTCCGATCCTGGCCCCGTCCTCGCGCGCCACCGCACGCGCCATCGTCGCCCGCCAGAAGGGCCTCAACTTCCCGCCCGATACGGACCTCCTTTACTCCAACTCCAATTTCCTGCTGCTGTCGGAAATCCTCGAACAGGTCTCGGGCCTCTCCTTCGACGATCTCCTGCGCGAGCGCATCACCGGCCCCCTCGGCATGCACGACACCAGGCTGATGGCCCGCGACGACGAGATCTATCCGCGCCTCGCCACCCATCACCGCCGCGGCCCCGGCGGATGCTGGCTCAAGGCGGCCTGGGGCATCGCCATCGGCGGCGAGGGCGGGCTGGTCTCGACGCTTCAGGACATGCTGGCCTGGCAGGCCAATCTACGCCGACCCAAGGTCGGCGACACCACGATGATCGCCCGCATGGAGGCTCCCGGCGCACTGATCAACGGCATCGCCTCCCCCTATGGCCTCGGTCTCGTCACCAGCCGGCACCGCGGCCTGCGCTGCGTCGGCCATAGCGGCTGGATCGCCGGCTCGCGCTCGGAATCGATCCGCATTCCCGAACGTGACCTCGGCATCGTCCTCCTCGCCAATCACGACGATTTCTCACCCTATGCCCTGACCCGGCGCATCGCCGACATCGTCCTCGGCCTGGAAGGCGGGCCGGCCCTGTCGCCCTCGGCGATCGCGTTGCTCACCGCCCGCGCGGGCACCTATCGCGAAGACGGCACCAGCGCCCTCATCCGTATCGCTAGCGAGGGCAGCACGCCCAGCCTGGTCTCCAGCATGGGGGCGTCGGAACTCGAGGAGGTGGCGCAGGGCCGCTTTCGGCCCCGGGCGGGGCTGGCCCCCTACGATCTCCTGATCCAGGCGGACGGCAGCATCGAGACCGAAAAGTTCGGCCGCCGCCGCCGGTTCAGGCTTGTCGACACCGTTCCGCCGGACCGGAGCGTCCTGCCGGCGGGGCGCTATCGCGACGAGTCGAGCGGGCTGGAGGCCCGTTTCCATCACCATGCCGACGGCCCGGGCCTGCGCCTGTCCTCGTCTTTCGGGACGCTCGATCTCGGTCTGGAGCCCTGCGATCGCGATCTCTTCCTCGCCCATCCGGCCAGCCGCGAGACGCATGACGCCTGGCGGGCGGCGCCATGGGAACTGCCCTGGCTGTTCAGCGTTCGCTGCCTGGAGGACGCCATCATCCTCAATTCCGACCGCAGCGCCGACATTGTGCTCCATCGCTTGGCCAATGCCTGAATCGCCCCCTGCAGAGGCTCGCTAAACGAACCGGCTTGACCAAACCCGGCATCGAGGGCATAGTGATACATAAATAAGTTATAGATTACATAGTAATGTAACAAGGGGATGCACTATGGGACGCTTGGCCCGACTGACTGCCCTGCTTGCACTGACATTGCTTCCGGCCGCCGGTCCGGCCTGGGCCGAACCCACCAAGGGCGGCGTCATCGACGTTGCTACCGTCGGTGAGCCCCCCACGCTTGACCCGATGGCTTCGACCGCCGACCTCGTCGGCATCGTTTCCCAGCATATTTTCGAAACGCTGTTCACCTTCGACAAGGATTGGGGCGTCACTCCGCTGCTGGCCGCCGAAATGCCGAAGATCTCGGCCGACGGGCTGACCTACACCATCCCCCTGCGCACCGGCATCAAGTTCCATGACGGCTCGGTGATGACCGCCGCCGATGTCGTCGCCTCGTTGCAGCGGTGGACGAAGATCGCCACGCGCGGCAAGCAGACGGCCGAGATGATCGCTGCCATCGACGCGATCGACGATCATACCGTCAAGATCACGCTCAAGAAGCCCTACGCACCACTGCTCGCTTTGCTTGCCTTCAACAATGCCGCCGCGATCATCATTCCGGCCAAGAATGCCGGGCAGGATCCCCTGACGAGCTTCATCGGCACCGGCCCCTACAAGCTCAAGGAGCGCAAGCCCGACCAGTTCATCCAACTCGCGCGCTTCGACGAGTATGCGTCCCGCCCGGGCGAGCCCAACGGCTATGGCGGCGCGCGCAAGCAATATCTCGACGAGATCCGCTTCGTGCCGGTGCCCGATCCCAATACCCGCGTCGAGGGTGCCGCATCAGGCCAGTTCGCCTATGTCGACTCCCTGCCTGTCGAGGCTTTCGACAAGATCTCCAAGGGCAAGACCGCCCCGGTCCTGCTGAAGCCCTTCGGCTGGCCTGTCCTCTTCATGAACAACAAGGAGGGCCTCGCCTCCGACATCCGCATCCGCAAGGCAATCCAGGCGGCGCTCTCCCCACAGGACATGATGCTGGCCGCCTTCGGCTCGGAGGAATTCTTCTCGGTCGACGGCGCCCTCTATCCCAAGGACTATCAGTGGCACACCGAAGAGGGAACGCAGCCCTACAAGCCGGAGGGTGACGTCGAAGCCGCCACCGCCTTGCTGAAGGAGGCGGGCTATGACGGCTCCAAGCCTCTGCGCATCCTGACCAGCCGCCAATATGAGTTCCACTACAAGCTGGCGCAGGTCGCCGCCGAATATCTCAAGGCGGCCGGCTTCAAGGTCGAACTCGACGTGGTCGAGTGGGCGACGCTGACCAAGAACCGCACCGACCCGAAATTGTGGGACATCTACATCACCCACAGCCCCTTCCTGCCCGAGCCGTCGCTGACCGGCTTCATGTCGGACACCTCACCCGGCTGGTGGGTCTCGGACAAGAAGCATGAGGCACTGGGCGCCTTCAACGCCGAGTCCGATCCCGCCAAGCGGCTGGCCTTGTGGCCGGCCGTCCAGAAAGCCTTCTACGACGAGGCTCCGGCCTACAAGGTCGGCAATTTCAATGCCCTCGCCGCCCAGGCCCCCAACCTGAAGGGCGTCACGCCGGCCCCCTGGCCCTATTTCTGGAACGCCTATCTGGAAGGCAAGTAAGGCCCCCTGCGGCCCCAAGAACGACCAGTGCCTCTGGGCTGACATAGCCTCCTTTTCTCTCCCGGGGAGGCTTGAGAGCGGGCACCAGCCGACACCGGCGGTGCCCGCGATCCCGCTCAGATCGCCTCGTCACGCTCTCCGGCCTCGAACAACGCCAGGATCCCAGATGCTGCGCACGATTCTCCACCGCCTCCTCGGCATGATCATCGTGATGGCCCTCGTCGTGACGATCGTGTTCATCATCGTCCGGGTCACGCCGGGCGATCCGGCCGCCATGATGCTGGGACCCGACGCGTCCGAAGCCGACATCGCTGCCTTGCGCACCAAGCTCGGCCTGGACGGCCCGATCATCACCCAGTTCGCCTATTACGTCCTCGGTCTCGTCCAGGGTGATTTCGGCCAGTCGATCTTCCTCAACCAGCCGGTGACGCAGGCTCTCGCCGCCCGCGCCGAGCCGACCTTCTTCCTCACGCTGTTCTCGCTGCTGATCGCCAGCGCCATCGCCCTGCCGGTCGGTATTCTCTCGGCCTATTGGCGTGGCTCGCTGTTCGATCAGGCGGCGACCACGCTCGCCATGTTCGCCGCCAGCGTGCCGAGCTTCTGGCTCGGCCTCGTCCTCATGCAGATCTTCGCGGTGAAGCTCGGTTGGTTCGACACCTCCGGCTATGGCGGGCCGGGTGCGTCCTTCGGCGAACGCCTCAATCATCTGGTGCTGCCGGCGGTGGCGCTGGGCGTGGTCTCATCGGCCCTGATCACGCGTTTCACCCGTGCCTCGATGCTCGACGTGCTCTCGGACGACTATGTCCGCACCGCCCGCTCCAAGGGCATGAGCGAATGGCGCGTGGTGATCAGGCATGCCTTCAAGAACGCGCTTATCCCCATCCTCACCGTCATCGGCCTGACTGCGGCCCTGCTGATCTCCGGCGCCGTGGTGACCGAAACCGTGTTCGGCGTGCCGGGCATCGGCAATCTCGTGGTCTCGGCCGTGCTCCGGCGCGACTACCCGGTGATCCAGGGGGCGCTGCTGGTGATCGCCGGGCTCTACGTCCTCGTCAATTTCTGCATCGACATGCTCTATCTGCTCATCGATCCGAGGGTGCGCTACTAATGGCTGCCATCTCCCCCTCCTATCAGGCGGCACCCGGCCTGCTGTCGCGCCTGATCAGACGGCCGACCTCCTTCATCGGTCTTGCCGTTCTCGCCATCATCGCCCTGGCCGCGATCCTCGCGCCGCTGATCGCGCCTTTTTCGCCGACCAAGCTCTCGGTCGCCAATCGCCTGAAGGGGCCGAGCCTCCTCCATCTGTTCGGCACCGATGATCTCGGCCGCGACATCTTCACCCGCATGCTCTATGCGGCCCAGACCTCCCTGTCCGTCGGCCTTGCCGTGGTGGTGCTGGCCTCGCTGATCGGCATCGCGCTCGGCCTGACCGCGGGCTTCTTCCGCGAGGCCGATACCCCCCTCTCGCGCGTGATCGACGCGATGATGGCCTTCCCCGACATCCTGCTGGCGATCGCGCTGGTCGCCGCCCTCGGTGCCTCCGCCATCAACGTCATCATCGCGCTCGGCATCGTCTATGCCCCGCGCCTCGCCCGCGTGGTGCGCGCCTCCACTTTGGTTATCCGGGAACTGCCCTATGTCGAGGCCGCTCGTGCGCTGGGCGTACCGACCTGGAAGATCCTGCTGCGCCATGTCCTGCGCAACGTCACCTCGCCGCTGCTGGTGCAGGGCACCTTCATCTTCGCCAATGCCATCCTCGCCGAAGCCGGGCTGTCCTTCCTCGGCGTCGGCATTTCGCCCGACACGCCGACCTGGGGCACCATGATCAGCGTCGGGCGTCAATTCATGGACAAGGCGGGCTGGCTGATGTGGTTCCCCGGAGCCGCCATCGTCGTCACCGTGCTGTCGCTGCAACTGGTCGGCGACGGCCTGCGCGATCTCCTCGATCCGCGCCTGGCAAAGGATATCTGAGCCATGATCGGCAACCGTTTCCCTCAGGCCGACCGGCCGCTGCTCATCAAGGGGGCCAGGACCATCGGCTTCACCGCCGCCCCGTCCGGCACGCCCCTCGACATCCTGGTCGACCGTGAGGGCCGCATCGCCGACGCCGCGACCTCGATCACGGCCGGCGACGATATCAGTATCCTCGATGCCGGCGGCCGCTTCCTGTCGCCGGGCTGGACCGACCTTCACGTTCATGTCTGGTATGGCGGCACCGACATCTCGCTCAGGCCCGAACAATGCGGCGCCGCGCGCGGCGTCACCACCATGGTCGATGCCGGCTCGGCCGGAGAGGCCAATTTCCATGGCCTGCGCGAATTCATCATCGAGCCGGCACGGGAGAACGTCTACGCCTTCCTCAATCTCGGCTCGATCGGCCTGGTCGCCTGCAACCGTGTCAGCGAACTCATGGACATCCGCTCCATCGATTTCGAGCGCATCATCGCCACGGTGGAGAAGAACCGCGACGTCATCGTCGGCCTGAAGGTGCGCGCCAGCCATGTCATCACCGGCGGCTGGGACCTCACGCCCGTCAAGCTCGCCAAGAAACTCGGCCGCATCCTCAAGCTGCCCTTGATGGTGCATGTCGGCGAGCCGCCGCCGCTCTATGATGACGTCCTCGGCCTGCTGACCGAGGGCGATATCGTCACCCACTGCTTCAACGGCAAGGCCGGCAGCTCGATCCTGGAGGACGAGGACCTCTATCGCCTCGCCGAGGACGCGGCGGCACGCGGCATCGTGCTCGATGTCGGCCATGGCGGCGCTTCCTTCTCCTTCGACGTCGCCAAGGCGGCCCTGGCGCGTGGCCTGCCGCCCCGGACCATCTCCACCGACCTGCACAATCGCTCGCTCGACGGGGCGGTGTGGGACATGGCCACCACCATGTCGAAGCTCCTCTCGCTCGGCATGAAGCTGGAGGAGGTGGTCGCCGCCGTAACCACCGCGCCGCGCCGAGCCATCGGCCTCAAGGCGGACGGGTTGCTGGACAAGGGCCGGCCGGCCGAATTCACGCTGTTCGACGTCGTCGACGCCGACATCACCGTCAAGGACTCGCAGGGCGCGCTCAGCCGGCTCACCCGGGTGTTCGAGCCGCGCCAGGTCGTGCTGGGCGCCGAGGTGATTGCCGCGGAGCGCTATGTCCCGGCCCAGGCGCCGACGACTGGCAAGCACGCCTGCCCTCATTGCGGGTGGCAGTCATGACAGGCTCGATCGCGGCCGATACCATCCTCTCCGTCCAGGACCTGCGCATCTGGTTCGTCAACAAGCGCTTCACCGCCAAGGCGGTGGATGGCGTGACCTTCGACCTCAAGCGCGGCGAGACGCTCGCCGTGGTGGGCGAATCCGGTTCAGGCAAATCCGTCACCAGCCTATCGATCATGGGCCTGCTCTCCAGGCCCGGCATCATCGCCGGCGGCAAGATCCTGTTCCGCGACCGTGCCGGCAGCGTGCACGACCTTGCCGCCTTCACGCCCCGCCAGTTCCGCCGCATGCGCGGCCGGGAGATCGCCATGATCTTCCAGGAGCCGATGACCAGCCTCAACCCACTCTACACGGTGGGCGACCAGATCGGCGAGATGATCGCCCTGCACGAGCCGGTCAACCGCCAGGAGGCCCGCCGCCGGGCGCTCGCCATGCTCAAGCATGTCGAGATCCCCGATGCCGCCTCCCGCCTCGACGACTACCCCCACCAGATGTCCGGCGGCATGCGCCAGCGCGTGATGATCGCCATGGCGCTGTCCTGCAATCCGTCCTTGCTGATCGCCGACGAGCCGACCACGGCCCTCGACGTCACCATCCAGGCCCAGATCCTCGATCTGCTGCGCCGGCTGCAGGCTGAATTCGGCATGTCCATCCTGTTCATCACCCATAATCTCGGCGTGGTCGCCGAGATCGCCCATAATGTTGTGGTGATGTATGGCGGCCGGGTGGTCGAAAAGGCGCCCGTCATCGATCTCTTCGCCCATCAGCGCCACCCCTATACCAGGGGCCTGCTCGCCTGCACCCCGGACGCAACGCGCGACATCGACGCCAGCGGCGAGCGCCAGGCGCTCCATTCCATTCCCGGCAATGTACCGCCGATCACCGCTTTGCCCCCCGGCTGCGCCTTCGGGCCGCGCTGCTCCCTGGCGCTCGAGGCCTGCAGCGCCGCGGTCCCTGAACTGGTCGCGACGGGAGCGGCCAGCTTCTCGCGTTGCATCCGGAGCGCCGAGCTATGACGACAGCCCCCTCCCCCCAGGCCGCGGCCGACACGCCTCTGCTCAGCGTGCAGAACCTCACCAAGCATTTCCCAGCCCGCAACGGGCGTATCGTGCATGCCGTCGAGGATGTCAGCTTCGATGTCCGTCGCGGCGCCACGGTGGGCCTGGTCGGCGAATCCGGCTCGGGCAAGACCACCGCCGGGCGCTCGGTGCTGCGCCTGGTCGAGCCGACCTCCGGCAAGGCGATCTTCGACGGCGTCGACCTGTTCGGCCTCAGCGCCAGGGAAATGCTGGCCTATCGACGCCGGCTGCAGATCGTCTTCCAGGATCCCTTCTCCAGCCTCAATCCGCGCATGCGCATCTCGGCCATCATCGGCGAGGCGCTCGACACCTGCGACTACCCGCGCGGCAAGGCGCGCGCCGAACGCGTCGCCGAACTGCTCAGCCTGGTCGGCCTGTCGCCCGACTATGCCACGCGCTTTCCGCATGAATTCTCCGGAGGCCAGCGCCAGCGCATCGGCATCGCCAGGGCCATTGCGGTCGAACCCGAATTCATCGTCGCCGATGAGCCCGTCTCGGCCCTCGACGTCTCGGTGCAAGCCCAGGTCCTCAATCTGCTCGGCGATCTCAAGAAGAAGCTGAGCCTGACCATGCTGTTCATCGCCCACGATCTCTCCGTCGTCGAGTATCTGTGCGACGAGGTGGTGGTGATGTATCTCGGCCGCGTCATGGAGCGGGGCCCGAGCCGGCAGGTCTATGCCGCCCCGCGCCACCCCTATACCAAGGCGCTGCTGGCGACTGCGCCGGTGCCCGACCCCACCCGCCGGCGCACGCGCGTGCCGCTGCAGGGCGACATTCCCAGCCCCATCGCGCCGCCCTCCGGCTGCGTGTTCCGGACCCGTTGCCCCGCCGCCGCGCCGGCCTGCTCGACCACCATACCGCCGGTCGAGCCTATCGGCGGTGGCCACTATGTCGCCTGCATCCGTCAAGCCGAGCTCTTCGCATGAAGACCGGGCTATTTGCATAATTGGAGTGTTTTTCAATGACCATTTCCGGGACGGTTCCACGCCCGCACGCCTCGCCCTATGAGCGGCTGGCAGCCCTCGGAATCAAGCTTCCCGTTGCGCCCGCGCCCATCGCCAATTTCGTCACCCATGTGCAGGAGGGCAAATTGCTGTTCCTGTCCGGCCAGGGTCCGAACCATGCCGACGGCCGCTCGCACACCGGCAAGGTTGGTGCCGGAGTCTCGGTCGAGGAAGCCTATCAGCACGCCCGCCTGACCGGCATCAACCTGATCGCCGTCATGCAGGACGCGCTCGGCGATCTCTCCCGGGTACGGCGGGTGGTCAAGCTCTTCGGCATGGTCAATGCGGCGCCCGATTTCGCCCAGCATCCGGCCGTGATCAATGGCTGTTCGGACCTGTTCATCGAAGTCTTCGGCGACGGCGGCGTCCATGCCCGTTCAGCGGTCGGCCAGGGCTCGCTGCCCGGCCAGATCACCGTCGAGATCGAAGCCATCGTGGCCATCGACTGACGGCAGCCTATCGTTTCCTGGGACCGCTGGCTTCCAGCCGGCTCTTGGACACCCCCCCGCCGGATGGAGAAGAAGAGCCGGCTGGAAGCCAGCGGTCCCAGAAAGAATCGATGCCAATACGCATTGGCGTCAATCCTTCATCGCCCTTCGGAGCACCCTCCCATGTCCACCAACGATATCCGCAGCCGCCTTGGCCTCAGGCCCGTCATCAACGTATCCGGGACCATGACCTCGCTCGGTGCCTCCATCGTGGTGCCGCCTGCCGTGGAAGCGGTCTCGGCGATCCTCAGCGAATTCGTCGAACTCGGCGACCTGCATCGCAAGGCGAGCGCGGTGATCGCCAACCTGACCGGCGCGGAGGCGGGCTTCATCACCGCCTCATGCTCGGCCGCGATCAGCCTCGCCGTCGCCGCCGCCATGACCGGCAGCGATCTTGCCGCCATCGAACGCCTGCCCGATGCGACGGGCCTGAAGAACGAGGTGATCATCCAGTCCGGCCACATGGTCAGCTACGGCGCCCCTGTCGAGCAGGCGATCCGCCTCACCGGCGCCAAGGTCGTGCCGATCGGCCAGGCCACCAGCGCCTCGGCCTACCATCTGGCCGGCGCCATCACCGATCGCACCGCCGCCGCCGTCTATGTGGTCTCCCACCACGTGGTCGACTATGCGCAGATCCCGCTCAGGGTCTTCGCCAAGGTCGCCCATGAGCGCGGCATTCCCGTCATCGTCGATGCCGCCTCCGAATATGACCTTCAGGGTTTCCTCGCCGATGGCGCCGACCTCGTCCTCTATTCCGGCCACAAATTCCTGGGCGGTCCGACCTCCGGCATCGTGGCCGGCCCCAAGGAACTGGTGCGCAATGTCTATCTGCAGAACCGGGGCATCGGCCGCGGCATGAAGGTGGGCAAGGAAGGCATCGTCGGCACACTGGCCGCCCTGCAGGCCTGGAAGACGCGCGATCATGACGGCATCCGCGCCCGCGAGCGCAAGGCCCTCGATTGCTGGCTGGCGGTTCTCGACGGCAAGCAGGGCGTGAAGGCAGTGATCGTCCCCGATCCGACCAACAATCCGCTCGATCGGCTCCAGGTCTTCATCGACCCGCAGGAGGCCCGCATCACCGCCTGGGACCTGGCCGACCGTCTGGCCGCTGGGGATCGTCCGGTGATCGTGCGCGATCACGAGGTCGAGCACGGCTACTTCTTCCTCGATCCCTGCAACCTGCACCCGGACGAGGAAGACATCGTAGCGGCCCGCCTCGCCGAGGAACTCGAACAAGCCCGCAAGTCCAACCTGCCGATCGCCACCCCCTTCGAGGATCGCCTGCTGGCCAAGGAGGCCGCCATTCTGCAATGGCCGGACTGAGCCCTGCTTGTTCATTGCCGCGACCGCGGCATAGAATGATGCATGATGGAAAGCTCCGAATCCCATGTCCACGACAGCCCTCGAGCGTGACGACGCCAACGAAGGCGGTGCCACCCGGCGCCGCTCGCGCACCAGCGGCATCGACCGTGCCCTGCAGATTCTCGACTATCTGCAGAAGGTCGAGCGTCCCGCCACCGCCTATGAGATCGCGCGCGACATCGGCGCGCCCCTGTCGACGATCTATGTCATCGTCGACGACCTGGTGGAGAAGGAGATGCTCGACCGCCAGGATGGCGGCCTGCTCTGGCTCGGGCCCCGCCTCTATCACTATGGCCTGACCTATGCGCGCACGCTCGACCTCCTCAACGTGGCGGAGCAGGAGATGCATGAGCTCGCCCAGAGTTCGGGCGAGACCATCCAGATCTGTGGGCGGGACGGCGACCACATGGTCGTGCTGGCCATGGAAGAGGGCAAGGACCATTTCCAGGTCACCTCGCGCGTCGGCACGCGCAGCCCGCTGAACTGGACGGCATCCGGCCGCATATTGGTCGGCCATCTGCCGGAAGCGGAGCGGCGCGAAATCTTCGCGCGCTCGGCGGTCGCCTCGCCGACCGGCCGGGCCGAGACGGACAACAATGTGCTGGCCAGGATAGCGGCCGAAGCCCTGGAACAGGGCCTTTCCATCCAGGCCGGCGATTCCGACTTCGCGGTTGCCTGCATCGCCGCCCCGATCCGCGACAGCCAGGGCGCCTGCCGCGCCACGATCTCGATCGTGGTGCCGGACAGGAAGCTCGAGCAGAAGGACCCTGATCTGATCGCCCTGGTCAAGGCCAGTGCCCGGCGCATCGAGAGCCGGCTGGGGTGGCAGGCCCGGCGCTGAGGGGGATCGACACGGCGTTTGTGGCCTCACCGACGGCTGACGCATCACAAGCGATGATGCGCGCTCGCAATCACGCGGCATATCCCCGGACAACCCCTGAAATCAAAAAATCGGCCATGGCCCGCGGATGCTGCCAGCGGTCGCCCGATGCCGCATGCAGTCGCGATATTGTCCGACCTGTCACATGCAATTCATGAAGGACCGCTTAGATCCGACAACCTTAACCGTATCGGACTGTAATGTCCCTGAGACAGGAAAGGTTTGTTCGTCGTGATGAAAATCAATTCATTTAATAATAGTTTGCCTGTCGTTAAAATAAACTCCGCCTCGATCGACCCATCGGCTGTCAAGGCATGGGATCAGGCCCAGAAAGCTGCCAAGGACGCGGGTATACTTTGGAAGCGGCCGGAGAACGATCACCGCTCGGCTCAGGATATCATCAAGGACACCCCGCTGCTGCGCGATCTGGGCAATCAAAGCGGCGTCAAGGACATGCTGGAAGACAGGGTCGGCGGCGATATCGAAACGGATGCCGACGCCGCGTTCAGAGCCGCCCAGGTGCTCGAACATGTCGAGAAATTCGATGAGAACGGCAACCGGATCGCCGGCAGCAATATGGGCAATGGCCGTGTCGACGGCTTCACCAAGGACGGCGACGCCCGGCACGGCACGGAGGCCGGCCGGCTGCAGGACTTCGGCAAATATGGCTTCTCCAACCTGAAAGGCGAACTCCAGCACGTCGCTTCCGCCGATGACGACAAGGCAGCCCGGGAACAGGCCGAGAAAATCGGCATCCAATGGGAACTGCCGGCCGACGACAAGCGCTCGGCGCAGGAGATCATCGACGATTCCCCCTTGCTCAAAAATCTGGGCAACCAGAGCGGCGTCAAGGACATGCTGAAGGAACGGGTCGGCGATTTCGAGCATGACGCCAACGCCGCCTACCGGGCCAGCCAGGTTCTCGATCGCGTCACGATGTATGACGAGAATGGCAAGCCGCTGTCGGGAAGCGACGTGTCCAACACCAGCATCGACGGCTTCACCAAGAGCGGGGAAGCCAGGCATGGCACGGAGGCCGGCCGGCTCCAGGATTTCGGCAAATATGGCTTCTCCGCTCTCCAGGCAGTGGAAAAACCCGAAGACATCGCCAGCTACAAGGACTTCCTGGAAAAGAATCCCGGCGCCGACGAAGCCTCCAAGACGATCGCCAAATATACCGCCATCCTCGCCGAGAATTACGATGCGATCAAAGGCAAGACCGGCTCGGGCGAGACTTTGACGGCCGACGCGCTGAAGGACTACATGCGCAAGAACCCGCAGATCAGCGGGGACTTCAAGGAGGCGCTCAATTTCTGGTCGCAGCCGGGCGCCTTCGACCGGCTGGAGACGGCGAAGGACCCGACACGGCTAAAGGCCGACGGCAAGCTGAGCAAGGACGACGTAACCAGCTGGCTGGAAAAGCAGGCGCCCAAGGATGCCGGTTCGGCCATCGCCCTGCTGTCCACGATCGCCGATGGCAATGTCGTCGCCGGCATCGACACCAAGACGCTGAACCAGGACCTGTTCGAGCACCCCGAAAAATACGGCACACCCGAAAAGGCGGCCGCCCTCCAGGAATTGCTGAAGGCGCAGAAGCTGATCACCGACGGCGCCAAGGCCGGCATGTGGAAGGACGACTATTCCATCGTCAGCATCGCCAACCGCGTGCGCAGTCATCCCGATCCGCAGAAGCTGCTTCAGGACGTCAACGACCACATCAAGACGCTCGAAAACGATCCGGACGTCGTCAAATATCTGGACGAGAACAGCGCCAAGCAGATGACCGAGCTGCTGGACGAAAACAAGGGTCTCAAGGACGCCCTGCAAAAGACCTATGGCGAGGAGATCAAGTCCGGTAAGGCGCTCGACAGCCTGTGGGACACGAAGACGAAGGACGGCAAGGCCGACCAGCAGGCGGTTCTTGCCGAGTTCTTTGAAACCGCACGGCTGTTCCAGGGCGCCCTCGGGCTCAAGAACGCCGCCGAAATCCAGGACGCCGTCAAGAGTTCCAAGCATAATGGCGAGCTACAGGATTTCTATGAGAAGTCGCTGGCATCGGGCGATCGCCTGAAAGACCTTATCAGGGACAATTCGTTCGAGAAGGCAGCCAGCGCCTTCAGCATGGAAGTTGCGCTCTACAACGCCGCCCTCGATTCCGACTTCACCGGCAGGTTCGACGCCAAGCTGAACGAGAACTTCACCAAGATCGCGCAGGACAAGGCCTTCGACGGGGCATCCTTCGACGATCTGAAGAAGGCGTTCGGCGTCGATGGCGGCGACCGGCTCGACGAGGCCAAGGTCAAGAGCCTCATCGAGCAGATCGGCAAGGATAATCCCGAATTCCTGATCAACAAGGACGGGACGGTCGCAAGGCCAGACCAGATCCTGGCTTCCTTCAGGGGAGACTGGGATCTGTTGCGACAGGGCGCGAAATCGATCAACGAGCTCAAGCTCTTCAGCCCGGATTCGTCGATCAAGGCGGCTTCCGACAGAGGCGTGCTGCATGGCGTCAGCGGCCTCTTCCTGGCTGGCGTCACCATCGCCAAGGGGGCCAGCGGATCCGGCCGGCTCAGCAGCCGCCAGATCGCCGACATCACCACCGGTTCGATCCAGACCGCGACGATCCTCACGGAAGGCGGCTCCAAGGCCTATCTGAATTATCTGAAGGACGTGAAGAGCAAGCTCAGCGGCGACCTTCTCGACCATGTCGGCTCGCTTCTCGAAGACGTTTCTCCGGAAAGCCAGGCCCTGCAGGACAAGTCCAAATTCTACAAGGAGCTGGAGTCCAACCTGAAGAAACTCGAAAACGCCGCGAAGGGAGCCGGCGGCATCGCCGGCATGGCCGCCGGCGCCTATGCGATTTTCGACGGCGTCCAATCGATCCGCAAGGGCGATACGGTCAGCGGCGGCATCAGCATCGCCTCCGGCTCGCTGGGCGCCATGGCCGGCCTGGCTTCCACCGTCGAGGGGGGCCTTGCCCTGTTTGCGCCCAATGTGGCGCGCTTGATCCCGGCCCTGGCCGCGGGTGGCCTTGGCTTAGCCGCGGCCGGCGTCGGCGCGCTGGCCCTGCTACTTCCGGGCCTGATCGAGGAAGGCAAGCAGCAAAAGCGCGCCGACGATTTCGGGGACCTGCTCAGCAGCTACCTGACGAAATACGGGATCGACGGCGTGGAGAATGGCGATATCTGGGATGTCCCGGAAGAGGACTGGCCGCAGACCGGCAGCGGCACATCCTGACGCGCCCAGTGCGGCGGATCTGATCGACGAAGCCGGCCCGTCGACCCTCCTCGATGACGCCTGGCTATGCCGCTCGGTTTCTCGACGCGATCAGCAGCTCCGCCTCGAGCAAAGCGAACTCGACCATGAGATCGGTAACCGAGAGTTCCGGGTGCTTGTCCATGAATTGCCGGGCCCGCAACTGCATGGCCTCCCTGCCGAGGATCATTGCGGCTTCCAGGGGCGAAATCGAGGCACTGTCGTCCGCGGCGCCGGCAAGCTCCTCGACATCGCCATTGGCGACATGCTCCTGCCATTGAGCCTCGGTCATCTGCCCGGAAAGATAGCAGGTCCGCAGCAATTCGGGGTCCGGCTTCGGCGGATTCCGCATCGTAAAACGCCCAATATCCTACACTATCCTGGTGCCTGCCTCTTGGGCAGGACGGCGGCCAAAATATCGATGCCGGACCCAGCATCCAACATATTCCGTCGTATATAGGTCGTGCCTGTTCAAATAGTAAGACAACCACCCTTCTATGGAATTTTCATTCCGTAGCAAAAAAATCGTGAAATGTCAGATTAACTTGCCGGCCGCCACATGGCAGCCGTCAGCGCCCGGATGAGGCCGTCCCGCCATCATAGGCAACCGGCGCATCCTGCACTTTGGCAGGGAACGGCAGGTCGCACAGCGACACGTTGAAAACCGGATCGGGCCCGAGTGCCTCAGGCCAGATAGCGCCCGAACCAGGCGATTGTCCGGTCCCAGGCGAGCTTGGCCGCCGCCTCGTCGTAACGCGGGGTGGAATCGTTGTGGAAGCCGTGGTTCACGCCGGGATAGACATGGGCCTCATAGGTCTTGCCGCCGGCCTTGAGCGCAGCTTCATAAGCCGGCCAGCCCTCGTTGATGCGGGTATCGAGTTCCGCATAATGGATCAGCAGCGGCGCCTTGATGCGCGCCACGTCCTCGGCCTTGGGCTGGCGCCCATAGAAGGGCACCGCGGCCGCGAGCTCGGGATAGGCCACGGCCGTGGCATTGGCGACGCCGCCGCCATAGCAAAAGCCGGTCATGCCGACCTTGCCGGTCCCCGACTTGTGCTTCATCAGGAACTCGGTTGCCGCAAAGAAATCGTTCATCAGCTTTTCGGGATCGACCTTGGCCTGCAGGTCCCGCCCCTTGTCGTCATTGCCGGGGTAACCACCGACCGAACTCAAGCCATCGGGTGCGAGGGCGACAAACCCTGCTTTGGCGACACGCCGCGCCACATCTTCGATATAGGGGTTGAGGCCCCTGTTCTCGTGGACGACGACCACACCGGGAACGGGACCCGTCGCCTTGGCCGGGCGCACGAAATAGCTGCGCACCTCGCCATTCCCCTTGGGCGAGGAAAAAGTGATGTACTCGGCCACGATGTCTGGATCGGTGAACTGCACCTGCTGCGCATAGGCGTAATTGGGGCTGAGAGAGGCAAGAATGGCCGCTGCCGTCAGGCCACCCACGGCAAACTTGCCGGCGCGATCGAGGAACTCCCGTTTGGAGATCTTGCCATGCGCATAGAAGTCGTAGAGTTCAAGCAGTTCCTGAGGGAAATCCTTGGCCGTCATCCGGGTCATCGATCGTCCCTCCATCCCAGTGGATCCTGGGGGCAGACTACATGATCTGCCGGCCGGCGGTCTTCACAATGGCGAGATGGCCGGGTGCTGCGAGCGGCGCGAGAGCATCAGATTACTCAGATGCCTTTCAAGCTGCCGCCTCGCCGAAGAGTCCTCGTCATGGTGAAGGAGATAGCCTCCACTGTCGGCAGTTATCTCATGCCGCCAGCGCCTTGCGCAGCGCCTCGTTGATCCGTGACTGCCAACCAGGCCCATCCGCCTTGAACCGATCGATAATATCCTGATCAAGGCGCAGCGAAACGAGCATCTTCGTCGGCGCCCTTTGTCGGCCACGTTGCCCGCGATATCGCTTCTTCAGCGCATCCATCATCTCCGTCGGCAGGACCTCGCCAGCCGGCCTTGCCTTGGCAAAGTCCGCCTTCTTCCATGTCGGATTGTCAGACACCTCGCTCCAGTCTTCCCTCGTAAAGACGGAGTTTGGAATGTAATCTGATGCCTTCCTACCAGCCATAGAGCTCACATTCCTTCTTGCTCGCGGTGCGGAGGCTGATGATCGACAATGCCTCCGACCCCAGTGGGGAAACGATCATGGCGACCAATAGGATACCGTTCATTTCGCCAATCATGCGAATGCGCCTGCGACCGTTCCTGCTCGGCGATGTCTCAAGCGCGATTGCCGTCCCGAAGTCGAATCCTTCCTCGACATGAGCGAAATCCAACCCATGCTTTACAAGGTTTGGCAGCACGCTTTGGTTCGTCCCAGACGAGCTCCATAGCTTTTTGTAGCTACAAATCTTTCTTTGTCAATCTTTTTGTATATACAAAAAAAGGCCCCATAACAAGGGGACCATCCTTTGGGCGCTCCTTTCGTGCTTCCAAGGCTGAAGACGGAAGCGACCGACCGCCCCTGTCACAAGCGCTGCTGGATGCGCCGGGCGATGTCGAACAATCGACGCTCCAGCAGGACCGGCGTCTCACAGACATAGGTCAGGGAGCGGCCGCGCTCCTCGAAGATGCGCTTGTCCCATTTGAGCTGGGTTTCGAGATCATCCGTTTCCTTGCTGCCCACCGCGCTGGGGGAATCCTTGGCGGCACCGATCTTGTCGCTCTCGTCGCGGATGCGATCGGCGAGCTTGTTCTGGCCGCGCGCATAGCGGCCGATGCCGCCCAGGATCTTGTCGCGCTCCTCATTGACCAGTTCGAGCACACCGGCGAACAGGCGCGTCAGGCGGGCGTCCTTCTCCGCCCCGGTCTGCTGTACGAAACCGTCGAGCAGACCATCGACCTCCTCGATCGGCGTCCGGCGCGAGGCGAGCTTCTGGGCCATCGCCGCCGTGTCGAAATCCTTGGTCCAGTCGCCGGCCGTCGCGATATCCGGCCCGCTCCAGACCACGCCGGCGCTCAGCGTGCCGACCTTGCGCTGGATGCAGGGCCAGTCCGGATCGGGCTGGGGCTGCTGGGCCTGCACGGTGTGAACCCAATCCACGCCACCCGCCAGCATCACCACCAGGATGGCCGGCCGAAGGGTCCGCACCACGGACCTGCCAGATTTCGGGGGCCTGCCAGATCTCATGATGCTTCTCCTTTGGGGCCGCCGCGGCGCACCATCAGGCCGCGGGACGGGTCATAGGCGATGAGCGCGGCGGCGAAGAACAGCACCGTGGTGCCCACCACCACCGCAAGCGCGACCGGCTCGAGCCGGCCATAAAGGGCAAAGCGCACCAGCTCGACCCCATGGGTGAACGGGTTGGCGAGGCAGGTCAGATAAAGACCCTCGCTCGCCTCCCGGATGCGCCAGAGCGGGTAGAGCGCCGAGGAGGCGAAGAACATCGGGAAGATCACGAAGTTCATCACGCTGGCGAAATTTTCGAGCTGGCGGATCAGCGAGGACAGGAAGAGGCCGATCGAGCCGAGCATCAGGCCGGTCAGCACCAGCGCCGGCAGGGCCAGGACATAGCCCTGCACCGGCGCGTCGACATCCCACCAGGCTGCGATCGCCAGGAAGACATAGACCTGCAGGACCGACACCAGCACGCTCGCCGTCAGCTTGGCGGCCAGCAAAGACCAGCGCGGGAAGGGGCTGGTGAGCAGCACCCGCATCGAGCCGACCTCGCGGTCATAGACCATCGAAAGCGAGGACTGCATGCCGTAGAAGAGCTGGATCATCACCGCCAGGCCCGGCACGACATAGGTCTCGTAGAGCACATAGGTCTCGTAGGGCGGCTGGATCGAGACCCCCAGCACATTGCGAAAGCCGGCAGCGAAGATGAAGAGCCAGATCAGCGGGCGCACCAGCGCCGACAGGAAACGTTCCTTCTGGTTGACGAAACGCAGCATCTCCCGATGCGCGATGCCGCCCAGGCAGACCAGATAACCCGAAAAGCTCAGCCGCGAGGTGAGTGCCGTATCCGACATCAGGCGGCCTCCCTGTCAGTCAGGCGGCGGAAGGTCTCGGCCAGGCTGGCGCCGCTGCGAGCAGCGAGCATGGCCGCCTTGCCCTCGGCGACGATGCGGCCCTGGTGCAGGACATAGACGTCGTCGTTGTCGGCGATTTCCTCGAAGATATGGGTGGCCCACAGCACTGCGATGCCCTCCTCATCGACCAGGCGCCGCACCGTGGCGACGATGTCGGCCCGGGCTGCAAGGTCGAGGCCGACGGTCGGCTCGTCCAGGAGCAGGAGGCGGGGCCTGTGCACCAGCGCGCGTGCGATCTCCACGCGCCGGGCCTGGCCACCGGAAAGCGTGCGAACCTTCTCGTCGGCCCGCTCGGCAAGGCCCACGCGTCGCAGAAGCGTAAGAATATGCTCGCGGACCGCCTTCCCGCCGAGGCCGTGCAAGGCCGCGTGATAGGCAAGGTTCTGGCGTACCGTCAGGTCGGCATCGAGCGTGCGGGCCTGGAAGACGACGCCGAGCTCGGCAAGTGCCCGCGACGGCGTGAGATTGAGATCATGCCCATAGACCTCGACGCGGCCGGAACGGTTCTGATAGAGCCGCGTCACGATCGAGAACAGGGTCGTCTTGCCGGCGCCGTTCGGCCCCAGCAGGGCGACGAAGCGCCCGGCCTGCACCTCGAGCGAAACGTCGGTCAACGCTTCGCGTTTGCCAAAACGATGACCGACGGCCGAGACCGAGAGCGCCGGCTTGTCCGAACGAACCGTCATGGTTGATCCCTGTCACGCCGAGGATGCGGCAGGATACACCAGGCCCGGCGGACGGCAGAACGAAGAGTTGCTGGCAGGGGTTTGCGCTGCCCCTCACCCTTACCCTCTCCCCGCAAGAGCGGGGCGAGGGAGCGCCAAGCGCCGCGCATCAACGTGAGACGTTGAGCTTGCGGGACAAAACGCGACGCCGAGGTCCCCTCGCCCCGCTTGCGGGGAGAGGGTAAGGGTGACGGGCAGCACCATCCTGTAACCATTTCACCGCACCTGATCGGCTCGCCAGGCCCAAAATGAACGGTATTTCACAACCATCACTTGCCCTTGAGCTTGGCCTTGAGCTGGAGCAGACCGGCCAGATAGATATCTGCCACAGCCTTGCGCGCAGCATCTCCCGAGACGCCCTTGGGGTCGAAGGTGGACGACCAGGTGATGGCGATCTTGCCCGGTTCGTCGTCCTCTTCCACCTTCAGGGTGGAGACGTAATTCTCGATCGGCAGGGGGCTCTCGAGAATCGCATAGGTGTAGGACGTGTCCTTGTCGTCCCATTTGACCAGCTTTTCGACGAATTTGGCGCCGTCCTTGGTGGTGAGTGTGCGGATCTTGGCGCCGTCCTTTTCCGAAAGCTCGCAGGAAGCGATGGCCGGATGCCAAGTCTTGATACCGCAGAAATCGCCGATCAGGGCCCAGGCTTTGGCCGGCGTGCCCTTGCCCTCGACGCGATTGGAGTTTTTTTCCGCGAGGGCCGGGCTGCAAGCAAGGCCCAATACCGCCACGGCGCCGACAAGAGTCGCGATACGCATGTTCTTCCTCCCCAGATCTTGCTGATTGAATCGTCGTGTCGCGTCAGTTCGGCGAAACCACCACGCCCCAGGGGGCCTCGCCGACCGGAATGGTCTTGATCACCTTCTGGCTGGCGACATCGATCACCGACACGTCGTTGGAATTGCCGTTGGTGGCGTAGAGATATTTTTCGTCCGGCGTGAAGGCGAGCTGCCAGACGCGCTGGCCCACCAGCAGATATTTCTCGACCTCCAGGGTCTCGCCATTGATCACCGCGACGCGGTTGGCGGGCCCGAGCGCCACGAAGGCCGTCTTGCCATCCTTGGTGACGCGCACGCCAACGGGCTGGATCGTCTCGGCGGTGACGCCCGGGACCTGGAATTCGATCTTCTTGAGGATCTTGCGGGTGGCCGGCTCGATCACGCTGACGGTGCCGCCAACCTCGGAGCTCACCCAGACCTTGGAATTGTCCTTGTTGAATTCGGCAAAGCGCGGACGTGAATCCACCAGCACGCTATCGATCACCTGGAAGCTGGTGGTGTCGATGAAATGGGCCATGTTGGTGGTCTCGGAGGTGTTCACCAGCATCTTGCCGTCAGGGCTGATGCCCATGCCCTCCGGCTCGACGCCGACGGGCACGGTGGCCAGCACCTTGTTTTGCTGCACGTCGACCACCGTCACCTGGGCATCGTCCTCATTGGCGATGTAGAGGGGGTTGCCGGAAGGGTGCAGGATGAAGAGTTCGGGATCGGGCCCCGACTGCAAGGTGCGGGCCACCTTCATCGTCGCCGTGTCGATCACCTCGACGCCATCGTCGTCACTGGCGCACAGATAGAGGGATTTTCCGTCATTGGAGATGGTGATGCCGCGCGGGCGCCGGCCCGTCGGCACGGTCTGCTTGACGGTCTGGGTCTCGGAATCGATCACGGAGATCGAATTGCCCTTCTCATTGGAGACATAGACCGTGTAGGCCTGCGCCGTGCCGGCCAGGCAAGCGGCCGCCAGCCCCAAAAAAGCAGCCTTGGCGAAATGCGGCATGATCCGGTTCCTCTCCAGGCGGGCATCCCCGCAGCGCGTTCACGGCAAATGACATTGGCTTTCGGGCTGATCGGCGCCGAGCGTATCGAGCACGCTGCGCTGATGCAGGTAACCGGGCTGCGGCGACACCGAAACGATCGCCATCGGCTGGGCAATCAGCACCGGCTGGCGCAGCTGGTGGTCCCAACCGCGAAAATTCACCGGTACGCCCTTGAAGGCGGCCAGCTGGAATTTCGGATCGACGAGGAAGGTCGAGATCGCCGCCGGATCTGCCGACTTGGTCCGCGTCACGGCTTCCCCCACCGCACGTACCGCGACCCAGGCCTGATAGTCGATCGGCCGCATGGTCCGCTTGGCCCGCTTGAAGAAGCGGCTCTGCAATTGCGCCGACCCCCAGGCATCCTGGGCGCGGTGCCAGGAGGTCGCGATCAGGCCCTGCGTACCGGCGATGACCTTGGGGTCCCAGGTGCGATAGCTGAGATAGTCGCCGAAATCGGCCTCCTCATCGGCCACCAGCATGATGTCGTAGTCGACGCCGCGGCTGAACACCAAGGCATCCGACTGGGTGATGCTGTCGCTGCGGGCGCGGGCGAGCGGACCGAATTCCCAGGCCTTCTCGGCGACGAGGGTAAGCCCGAACTTCTTGGCCGACTGCTTGAGCGCGTCGGCATAGAGCTTGTCCGCCGCGGTAGGCCCGTAGGTGAGGAAGAGCTTCATCCAACGCTTGGTCGCCAGATACTGCACCAGCGCATCGGTCAGCATGGCGCGGCTCGGCGGAACGTGGAACACATTGGCGCGGCAATCGGCGCCGCGCAGCCGGTCGTCCTGCGCGGCAGCGTTGAACACCACCACCGGCCGTCCCTTGAGGGCATCGGCGACGGCGAGGAGTTCGTCCGCCGTCAGGGCGACGACCAGGAATTTCGCCCCCGCATCGGCCAATTTGACGGCCGATTCCACCGGCGACTGGTCCTTGTCCAGCACGACCTGATCCAGCACATAGCGCTGACCGGAAAAGCGGCCTGTGGTGTTGTTGTCGTCGATGGCAAGCCCCGCACCGGCCGCGGCCTCGTCTTCCGGCGTGGGATCGAGCTCGTAGAGCGCGGGCGGCGGTGCCTTGTGGGTAATGACCCCGATGCGGACCTCAAGCGGTTCGGCCGCCCTTGCCGTGCCGCAGGACAGCATGGCCACAAAGGCGCACAGCAAGGCTGCCATCAGGCTGGACAGGCTTTTTGAACTCGCAGCCGGTAACACATTTCGCTCCCGAACGCGCAGGCCTCTGCGTGCCTGAACATCAGCAAGCTTACGCATTGCAATTGAAGAACGTCAACTTAATATACCTAAGGAATTTATAAGCCGAATACAGTCTGTACTGGCCTTCATGTTCATGGCAATTTTTACTAGAACGTGAACTGACATGCTTTCATAGAATATTCTTAGTTACGAAGGGACCACTGTGCTTGAATGGATGTCCCTGATTGCAGGAACGCACCGGCGCAGCCTGAAGTATTGGATCGGAAGACATCGCGGCCAGCTGCGGCAGACGGGCGTGGCAATGCTTGTCCTGCTGGCAGCGGCCCTTGTGCACCCCGTGCCGGCCCGCGCCAGCGAGGCCGGTAAGGCCCTGCTCGCCCTGCCCTTCGGCTATCTCGACACGTCCGGCGAGGCATCCGACCAGAAGGAAGCCCATGCCGACCGGCTGAAGGCGATGTCGACCCGCCTGACCGACCGGCTGCAGGCGGGCGGCTTCTACCGAATCGTTCCGGCCACGCCGGGAATCATCGCCTGTGCCGGCAACGACCAGGACTGCCTGCTGGGAGAAGCACGCAAGGCCGGTGCGGATTTCATCCTGACCGGAGCCGTGCACAAGACCAGCACCCTGATCTCGGCGATCTGGGTTGGCGTTTTCGACGCCAAGGACGGCAAGCGCATCTTCTTCCGGCAGATCAGCTTCCGCGGCGACACGAATGAGGCCTGGCAGCACGCCACGGACTTCGTTCTGGGCCAGTTGCAGGAAGAGGCGCGGCAGGCGCGGTGAAAAATCGCATGGTTGCCGCCGAACGCCCATGAGGGCATTGTGGGACATAAAGAGGAAGAGCGCATCGTGACCCGTTTGCTTGTCAGTGTCGTCGACAGCGCCGAAGCTGGGCTCGCCCTTGCGCAGGGGGCCGATCTCATCGATGCCAAGGATCCGGAGGCCGGCGCCCTGGGCGCCCTGCCGCTTGCCACTATCCGCAGCATTCAGGCCGGCCTGCCCGAGGACACCATCACCAGTGCCGTTGCCGGCGACGACGACGATGTCGAGCGCCTTGCCGACAGTGCCCTGGCGATCGCCACCACCGGCGTCACCTTCGTCAAGCTCGGCCTCGGCCGGACGATGGCCCAGCCTGCCAGCGTCGCTGCGCTCGGCCGGCGGCTTGCCGGGCATGGCCGCTTCATCGCGGTCCTGTTCGCCGACGAGAACCCGCCGCTGTCCCTCACGGCCGCGCTGCATGAAGCCGGTTTTGTCGGTGCCATGCTGGATACGAGCCAAAAAAGGGGGATCCGCCTGCCCGACCTGCTGACGATGGACCAGCTCGGCTCCTTTGTCGCGGGCTGTCGCCAGCTCGGCCTGATGTCAGGGCTTGCCGGCTCCCTGCGCATCGAGGACATCGCCCCGCTCGCCGCCCTCGGCCCCGACTATCTCGGTTTCCGCGGCGGGCTCTGCCTGGCCGGCAATCGCCGCGGCCAGCTCGACCCGCAGGCCATCGGCCGCGCGGCTCGCCGCCTTCAGGCAGTCCGGCACGGCGAGCAGGCTGCATGAGCCTGACCGTGGTCAAGATCGGCGGCAGCCTGTGCGGCTCGGCCCGCCTCGAGCGGCTGCTCGGACAACTCGCCAGCGAAATCGAGACACCGCTGGTACTGGTCGCCGGCGGTGGCCCCTTTGCCGATGCGGTGCGCCAGGTCCAGGCGGCCATGCCCTTCGACGACATCCTCGCCCATCGCCTCGCCCTCGACGCCATGACGCACCTGGCCGAAGTGCTGGCCACCCGCCATCCGCGCCTGACAGCGGTGGGAAGCAGGGCTGACGTCACGACAGCTCTGGGGGAGGGCAGGCTCCCGATCTGGCATCCCGCCGAACTGCGTGCCGGACATCCCGATATTGCCGAGAGCTGGGCGGTGACGTCGGACAGCCTGGCGGCCTGGCTGGCCGCCGAACTGAGGGCCGACAGGCTCATTCTGGTCAAGTCTGTCGACGTCCCCGCCGAATCGACCCCCGCCGCCTTGGCGGCGGCCGATATCGTCGACACCCATTTTCCCCGCTACGCGGCCCGGTTCGCCGGTTCCATCGTGGTAGCGGGTCCTTCCAGCGACGACAGGCTTGCCGCGCTGTTTCCCGTTCCCTGCGAGGCTTCATGAGCCGGCGTCCTGCACAACCACGCCTGGCCTGGGCCCTCACCGGCTCCGGGCATTACTTCACCGAATGCCTGGAGCTGATTCGTGAAGTGGGGGATTGCGACCTCTTCGTCACCCGCGCCGCAGCCGAGGTGATCCGCATGTATCGCAAGCAGTTCGAGGCGTTGCCCAAGGGCACGCGGCTGATCAAGGACACCACGGCCAGCGCCGCCCCGGTCGGTGCCTTCTATCACGGCGACTACCATACGCTGGTGGTGGCGCCGGCGACCTCGAACACCGTGGCCAAATGCGTGTTCGGCATCTCCGACACGCTCGCCACCAATGTCTATGCGCAGGCCGGCAAATGCCGCATCCCCTCGATCGTGTTTGCCTGCGACACGGCACCGGAGATGGAGACGCAGGCCCCCTCCGGCATGGTCAAGGTCTATCCAAGGCGCATCGACCTCGACAATGTCGAAAAGCTCAAGGAATTCGAGGCGACGACGGTGGTCGAGACCTATGAGAGCCTGCGCCAGGCGGTGCTGGAAAGGCTGAAATGCGTGACCATCTCGCCCTGATCACCGGCCATCTCAGCCGCGTGAGGCTCGAACGCACGATGACGGCTCTGGGCCCGGTTTCCTTCGACTGGCTGATCCTCGATGCCGGCGTCAAGGTCGCTGCCCTGATGACGGAGGAGATCATCCGCCGGCGCGTCACCCTGCCCGAGGGCATCACGCGCGTCTTGTTGCCCGGCCGTTGCCGGGCCGACCTCGAAGCCCTTTCCGGCCATTTCGGCATTCCCGTGCAGCGCGGCCCCGACGAGATCGCAGACCTGCCCGCCTTTCTCGGCCGGGGCGGCCATCCGCCCGATCTCTCGCGCCACGACGTCACCATCTTTTCCGAGATCGTCGACGCCTCCCAGCTTTCGCCCGAGCAAGTGCTGGAACGCGCCCGCGCCATGGCTGCCAAGGGCGCTGATGTCATCGACCTCGGCGCACTGCCCGACACGCCCTTCCCGCATCTCGAAGACAGCATCAGGCTGCTCAAGCATCACGGCTTCAAGGTCAGCGTCGACAGCGCCGCGCCCGCCGAACTCAGGCGAGGCGCAGAGGCCGGCGCCGATTTCCTGCTGAGCCTCAACGAACATACGCTCGATCTCGCCCTGGGGACGCAGGCGGTCCCGGTGCTGGTGCCGGTCGAGCCCAGCGATCTCGCCTCGCTGCTACGGGCGGTCGAGCGCATGGAGCAGGAGGGCCGACCCTATATCGCCGATCCCGTGCTCGATCCCATCCATTTCGGCTTTGCCGCCTCGCTCGCACGCTATGTCGAGTTCCGGCACCTGAAACCGCAGGCCGAAATATTGATGGGAACCGGCAATCTTACGGAGCTGACCGAAGCCGACAGCCTGGGCCTCACCACCCTCTTGATGGGGATCTGTTCGGAACTCGCCATCCGCCAGGTGCTGGTGGTGCAGGTCAGCGCCCACACCCGCCGCACGCTGCAGGAGCACGACGCCGCGCGCCGGCTGATGTTCGCAGCCAAGGCCGATGGCTCCCTGCCCAAAGGCTATGGCTCGGCCCTGCTCGCTCTCCATGACAAGCGGCCGGTGGTGAGTTCGCCGGAACAGGTGGAGCAGAATGCGCAGGCAGTGCGCGATGCCAATTTCCGCATCGAGGTCAGCGATGACGGCATCCACGCCTATAATCGCGCCATCCATGCCCGCGGCACGGATGCCCTGGCCTTCTATCCCGAGCTCGATGTCGCCGGCGATGCCGCCCATGCCTTCTATCTCGGCACGGAACTGGCCAAGGCGGAGACCGCCTGGCGGCTCGGCAAGCGCTATGCCCAGGATGAGCCGCTCGATTTCGGCTGCGCCGCGGACAGGCCAAGCGAAGACGCCACCGGCTTCAAGGCGCCCGGCCATACGCTGGCCGGCCGCAAGGAAACAAAAAAATGAGGAGAGCCGATTCTCCACCCTCCCCTGGAGGGGGAGGGTAAAGAATTGGCGCGCCACGAAGGTGGGTTGTCGCGTAGAGGAACGAATGATGCCGCGCATTCTCGAAACCATCGTCACCACGCTCAATGCCGACGGCAGCGCCCATCTGGTGCCCTTCGGCCTGATCGAGGAAGGCGAGCACTATGTGGTCGCACCCTTCCGCCCCTCGCCGACCATCGCCAATCTGGAACGCCATCCCTTCCTTGCCGCCGCGGCCCCGGTCGACGTCAGGGTGATCGCCGGCTGTGTCACCGGGCGGCGCGGCTGGGCGACCCTCCCGTGCGAGCGGATCGAGGGCGTCAGGCTGGCCGAGGCCTTCGCCCATATGGAGCTTGCGGTCGAAGCCGTGATTCCCGACGAGGTCAGGCCCCGTTTTCGCTGCCGCGTCGTACATCGGGGTCTGCATCAGCCCTTCCTCGGCTATAATCGCGCCCAGGCGGCCGTGCTGGAAGCGGCCATCCTGTCGACGAGGTTGCACATGCTCAGCTCCGACAAGATCCGCACCGAGATGGACTACCTTCGCATCGCCATCGGCAAGACGGCCGGCGAGGCGGAGCTGGAAGCCTGGCAGTGGATCGAGGAAAAGATCCTGGCCGGGC
The DNA here is from genome assembly GCF_047605565.1 of Labrys sp. (in: a-proteobacteria). Classification (NCBI taxonomy): domain Bacteria; kingdom Pseudomonadati; phylum Pseudomonadota; class Alphaproteobacteria; order Hyphomicrobiales; family Xanthobacteraceae; genus Labrys; species Labrys sp. (in: a-proteobacteria). The sequence continues at coordinate 62,360 of NZ_JASGFM010000019.1, read as the reverse complement.
CGACACCGGCTGGCTCATCCGGCTGAGACGCGTCCTCCGGACCCAAAACAGTTCTGTCATTCCCGGCCGAGCATAGCGAGGGGAAGAGAATCCAGGGGCTGAAAAACTCCAATTATGGCCCCGGGATCCCCTTCCCTCGCCACGATGTGGCTCGCCGGGGATGACAACGTGCTTCAGCCCCGAGCTGCATCCGAAACCCGATCGGCCGCGAGCAGTGCGAGCGACACTGCCGGCGCGCAGGAGGAGGCCCAGTAGCTCTCCGCCCCCTCGGCGCTCGGCACCAGATCGGCAAGATCGTGATAGGTGAGGCCTATGCGGGCCGCCAACGCCTGCACCACGAAGCGGCCGACGCCGCAGCCCACCACCGGCGGGCGCGCCGTGCCTTTGCGGCGCGACAGGATGCGTGCGGCGGCATCGTGCAGGCGGCGCAGTTGCAGTTCGGCGAAATGAGCCGCCAGCTCGTTCCAGACATGATCGGGCGCGTCGCCCGCGTCCTGGCCGACGACGCGTGCGAGCCTTGTCCGCGTGGAGGCGAGGCTCTTGTCGCGGCCATCGGCCGTGTCGTGCTGGTCGGCCTCCTCGGGCAAGGTGCCGAGCAGGCGATGGACATCGGCAATGGTGGCGAAATGCTCGGCGACCAGCGTGACGTCCTGCCCCTGGAAGGGCAGTCTTTCGGCGAGCGACATCAAAGGCGTGCGCACGACGCCGGCATAGACGAGTTCGCCCGATGCCAGTCTTTCAGCATCCGTGTAGCCGACGCCCGTGATCCTGCCTTCCTCGATCGGGATGAGATCGGAGGTGGTTGAGCCGATGTCGACCAGCAGGGCATTCGGCAGGCGGGAAGCAACGAAGGCCGCGGTCGCATGCCAGTTGGCCGAGGCGACATCCACTGCATGGGCAGCCGCGCGATGGGGAGGCAGGAAACCCGCCCGTCCGCCATAGATGGCGATCTCGCCCTGGCAATGCCGGGTGGCCCAGTCGGTCAGCGCCGCGACGCCGGCGGCGCGATCGTCGAACAGAGCGCTGAGCTCACCGGTCATGGTCACCGCATGGTGGCGCGCCTCGCGCGCCCAGGCCGGCAGGGCGGCGAAGGCTCCGTCGAGCACTGCAAGCCCCTGCCTGATCTGGTAGGGCTCCTGCCTCACCGCCTTGAGCCGGCCCTGTGCCACGGCGGCAACCTTGACATGCACGCCCCCGAGATCCCAGCCCAGCACCAGGTCGTTCGTGGCGAGCCCCGGATCATCATACGCAGTCGAATCCATACCGATCACTTTCACGGCCTGTTGCTTCCACCATTCAAGGCGCCGTGCCACAAAGGGGCAACGCCGCTTTCGAGTCGTCATCATGCCCGCACCGGATCGACAGGACAAAGCCCATGCCGCTCCGGGCGCAAGCCGCGGCGTCGAGATCGTGCCGGTCATCGATCTCCGCCACGGATCGGTGGTGCGGGCCAAGGCCGGAGACCGGGCTCATTACCAGCCGATCGTCACGCCGCTCAGCCCCACGGCTGATCCGGTCGACGTCGCCACCGGCCTGCTCAAGGTCGCCCCGTCCCCCCAACTCTACGTCGCCGATCTCGATGGTATCGAGGGACGCGGGCGCGATACCACAAGTCTCCGGCGTCTCGCCGCCGCCTTTCCGGCGGTACGCCTGTGGGTCGATGCCGGCATTGCCACCCGCTCGCAAGCGGAAGCCTTCCTGGAGGAAGGGCTCGGCCTTCCGGTGCTAGGCTCGGAGAGCCAGAGCGACGACAGGCTCGTGCGGGACCTGGCCGGTCAAGCCGTACTGTCGCTGGATTTTCGCGGCGACGACTATGTCGGCCCGGACGCGATCCTCGCCACGCCCTCGATCTGGCCGGAACGGGTGATCGTCATGACGCTGGGGCGCGTGGGCATGGGCAGCGGCCCTGATCTCGAAAGGCTGTCCACGCTTCGTCGGCAGGCTCCTGCCCGTTGCAGGCTGTATGCCGCCGGTGGCCTGCGGGACAAGGGCGATCTTGCCGCCCTCGCCGAAATCGGCGTGTCCGGCATTCTCGTCGCTTCTGCCCTGCATGACGGGCGCCTGTAAAAAACCAACCGGCATCATAGGTGACCCGTCATTGCGAGCACAGCGATATCGCTCACCGTGGTGCGGCCCCTCACCGTACCTCTCCCCGTAAGAACGGGGCGAGGAGACTTCGACCGAGCACTTTTGACTGAAAGCGCCTCATCTCGCGCAACCCGTTGGGCGAGATGAGAGGTTTTGGGACAAATCGCAACACTTGTGCCCCCTCGCCCCGTTCTTACGGGGAGAGGTACGGTGAGGGGCGGCTCGACCTTGCCGCCAGAGGTGAGCGGTTACGCGCAGCGAAACAACGACGATCTAGGTTTCGCCGGAGAAACTGGGTTCCTCCGGCGAAGTTTCAGCGTCCGAGAAAGATGGCAGCCAGCCGCTGAAGCAGGCCTGCAGGCATGGGCGCAGCAGGCGGCTCCTGCCCAGGGCTGTCCCCGATCTATGCGGCGAAGGGGTGCTTGACCTGCTCGCGCTTGCTGGTGGCTTCGGCCGCGCTCGGCCAGCCATTGACGGCGCGTTCGATCGCCTGCTTGGTCGCTTCGTAGTTGTATTTCTGGATCTTGGCGTCGTCGTCCGCCAGCCAGTGGATGAAGACGCCCACGCTGATGAAGATGTCGTCGGCCTCGTCGGCGGGAATGGTACCGTCGGCGACGCTGTCCTGCACCGCACGCGCCACGGCGTGCTGGGCCGGACCGAACATCTGCACCGCCTGCTTGGCGCCCTTGATCGTCACCTTGTTGAACAGCAAGGTGTTGGGCTTGCATTGCAGGTTTGGGGCGATCACCGCCAGAAGCGAGGTGAAGCCGTCCTTGTTGTTGGTGAGGGCGTTGCAGAACGCCGTCTCCGCGGCCGAGCCGCGAGGACCCATGATCAGGTCGATATGAGCGACTTCATTGCCGTCGCCGACAAGGGATTCGCCGATCAGAACCTTGTTGATCTTTGCCATATTCGATAGTCCTCCCTGCGAGAACAAAGGCCCCGATCCCTTGGAGCGGCGGCCGAGCCATCTATCCTTGTTTGCAGCGTTCGACACGGCGCCGAACCGGTTGGCCAGATAGCTTTATGAGCGTAATCGCGCATTCCGTCACCAGCAAGCATCCGTTCAGGTGCCCGCGGCCGGAAGGCGCATGATCGCGGCGGCAAACAATGTCGCCACGGTGAAGTCGGCGGAAGTTCCGGGGTTGAGATCTCCTTTCTTCAGTTCGGCATCGAATGCCAGCAAGGTTGCGAGCGAGGCCGGGCCTGGTGGACCCGCCTCGATGATTTCGGCGGCGCGCGCCCGCACGGCTTCGGCCTGCTCGCGGCCGCGGCGGCGCTCGATATGCGTATCGGCAAAACGCGACAGGAACGCCATGTGCACCGACGTGGTACACCAAGGCTCATCGAGGCCCGCCGCTTGTGCCTGCCGGAGCGCCGGCAGGCCCGTCTCGAAGACATCCTCGAAATCGGTGAGATAGGCCCGGGCAATGCGGTCGCGCGCCGCCGCCTCAGCCATCGCTTCGCGCAAGGTCACGGTCGGCGCTTCGTGGACATCGTGGCGATCGGCGCTTCCCAGCCCGCCGGGCGAAGCCAGGCGGATCGCCTCGAAAGCATCGCGCGCATCGATCCTGTCGAGTCCCGACAAGATCGAGGCAAGCGCCGCACGCAAGTCTCCCCCCGCCTCGGCGGCCGCAGCAAGCGGCGCACAAAGCAGCACGATACCCAGATTGGTGTTCCAGCCTATGGTCTCGCGCGTCGCCCGGATGGCAGCGAGGATACGAGCCCCGACGCTGGCGCCCGGTTGGCCGATCCAGGGTGCGGAGGCCACCGCGCTCGCCTCGAAATCGGCGACCTTGGTCTCGCCGATATCGGCGAAGACATGCACATTGCCGGGCTTCAGGGCCCGGAGTTCGGCGAGGCAGGCGTCCCGGTAGGCACCGGCAAGATCGAGGCTGGGGCGGTGATAGTTCATGACACGGCCACCATTGCCGGACGGTGGGCGGCGTAGACGGCCTTCAGGAAGGCACGGACGACGGCCTCGCTGATATCGACGTCGACGATGCTCTGCAGGCCGGACCAGGACGGCATGCTGTTGACCTCGAGGAGCAGGAAGCGGCCGCGATCATCCTCGATGAGGTCGACCCCGCAATAGGATACATCGACTGCCTGCGCCGCCCTCAGGGCAAGGTCCGCAGCCTCCTCCGGCATCCGCCAGGGCGATGGGCGCCCTCCCTGGTGGACATTGGTGATCCAGCCATCGCCCTCGCGCGCCATGGCTGCCACCACGCGACCGTCGCAGACGAAGACGCGATAGTCCCGCCAGCCCTCGACGTTCCGGCGCACGAAACGCTGCAGATAATAAACCCGCGCCACCTCCTCGAGTTGGGGAAGATCGTCCGGTATGCCGATCAGGCGCAGGCCCTCGCCCTGGGAGCCGAACAGGGGCTTGAGAACCAACGGCACGCCCGGCTTGGCCTCGCGCCGCACGATGTCCATCGCCGCCTCCCGGCTCGACACCACGAAGGTATCCGGCGTCGGCAGGCCGGCCCTGGCGATCAGCAGGCTGGTCATCGATTTGTCGACGCAGCGCTCGATGGCGCGGGGGTCGTTCCACACCACCACGCCCGCGGCGACCAGGGCATGCAGCACGCCGAGCCGCAGGGTGGTCGCCTCGAAGGTGCCGCCCGATATGGTGCGCAGCAGCACCCCATCCGGCAATTCTCCCTCGAAGCCGGGAATGCGCAACGGCTCGCCCCCGCCGGTGACCATGGCCACATCAGCCAGGGAAAACAGCACCGGCTCGATGCCGCAGGCGCGCAGGGCGCCAAGCAGGCGCCCGCGATGCCATTCGCCATTGTCGGCTGCGAGACCGATGCGCAATCCGCGTCCCACAGGGTGTTCGACCGGGTTCAATTCGAGATGTCCTACCAAGGGTTCCTGCGAGGTTGGGGTCCTGTGAGCTCGGCGTTCGATGCTACGAGAAGGAGGCATCCACCAGGTCCGGCATCAGATGGCCGCCGCGGAAGGTCTCGCCGTTCTCGAGTGCGGTGACGATGACCTCCGCCGGGCTGAACAGATGCGGATCGATGGCATAGAAGTCTCCCTTGAAACGGCTGAAAATCTCGGCGAAGGGCTTGCCGTGGTCGCGGGAGGTGGGACTCGGCAGGGCTTCAGCCAGCGATTTGGCGGCCTGGGCGGTGCCGGCCACGAACAGGTGGACACGCCCGCCATAGATGATCGCATCGTTGGTGCGGCCCATGGCGCGTACGAAATCCGGCGTCGGCGGCGCCAAGGGCGCCGTGCCCAAGCCATCGACGATATCGGCAAGCGGAAAACCGAGGCTGTGCGCCTTGTGCAGCGCGACCTCGAGCACGCGGCTGACGACCTGGGTCGCCCCGGCCAGGCTCTGGGTCGGCGCATAGATGAAGGTGAGGGCTTCGGGCGCCAGCCGCGTCGCTTCCGCAACGTTGCGCACCACGGTCTCCGGTGGCGGCGAGGCGGTTTCCAGGATCAGGACGGCACTGTCGGCCTCGTCGCTGTAGCCCAGTTCCACGAAGAGAGGCTCCACCCGCGCGGCAGCGCGTCCCGGCCCCGAGCCAAGCGCGAAATAGGCCTCCTTGCCGCTTCCGGCGCGCAGGCTCCAGCCGGCATATTGGCAGCCGAGACACGCCAGGACGGGATTGGTCGTCTGCACATTGACGGAGAAGGGCCAGCGCTCCACCGGCCCCGTGGGCGCGATCGATACACGGCCGAGCCCCGCCAGGCAGATCTCAGCAACCCGGCGGCCCGCTTCGATGGAGCCGGGAACGCCGGCACCGGCATCGATGAAGCGACATCCGCCCGGGCCCGCGCTGACGGTCAGCCGCAGGCCCGCCGCATCGGCGACGAGGCTGTCGACCAACGGTCTGGCCAGGGCATTGACGCTTGGGGGCTGCAGAAAAATCGTCACGCGGGAATTCTCTCCTCTTGAACGAGACGGATGATGTCCGCACCACGCTGGTCGAGCAGACGTCGAACCTCAACAGCTTCCCCGCCTGTGGCGGCGACGGTGCAGATCGGCGCCCCGGCCTTGATCGCGCTGGCGCGCTCCGGCCGGTCCGCCACGAAAGCCGGCCATGCGATGTCGGGCACCCTGGCGACAGGCCTGTCGGCATAGACGATCATCGTGCCGGCGGCCGCCTTCGGGGGGGCCTCGAACGCGCCCAATTCGCCTCGGCTTGCACGGCAATGGCGCTCGAACAGCGGCGTCTTCCGCCGGTCGAGGCAATCGAGCGTAGCGCCCGGCCGCGGATTGATCTCCAGCAGCCACCAGCGATCCGGCGTCACCATCAGGTCGGCGCTGGCGAGGCCTCGCAACCGGGTGGCCGCCACGATCCGGCCGATCGCCATCTCAATCTCAGGATCGATCGCAAGCGGCCCGCCCGGCTCGATGGCGCCGCCATAGCGCCATGCCGCCCCCCGGCCGGGCGAAACCCATTGACGCGTGCGGGCGATCATCTGAGCCCGGTGGCCATCGGCGAGGAAGGCGACGGAAACCGGCTCCCCCTCGACCGCCCGCTGCAGATAGCTCCCGCGCACCACCCTGTTGGGGCGGGCCTTGCGGATATGACTTCCGCCCGAACCGCCGCGACGCTTGGACAGCCAGCCCGAGGACGAGGCGACCGGCTCCAGCCGGACCTGTGGGTGGCCGATGCCGAGTTCCGCCAGCAGGCGCGCAAAGCCTATCGGATTCTTCAGGCTGGCCACCGTGTCGGCACTGGCACCGATCAGGCCGAAGCGCTCATCGATGGCCTGGATCAAGGCGGGGCTGGCTTCAAAGCCGCTGCCGAGAACGACGCCGAGAGGCGGCCCGGCACTGGCAAGCGCCAATTGGTCCAACGCGTCGAGGACGGCAAGGCCGGCGACACCCACGCCGAACCGACCCTTGACCTGGCGATAGCCCGCGGCCAGGGCTCTGGTATCGCTGTCACCGAAGAGGTCGACGACCAGCGGCCTGTACCCCGCGCGCCTGGCTGCAGCGGCAAGGCCGCGGCCCGACTGGGCGGCGATCAGGACGCTGGCGCCCTCACCCTGCGATCTCGAGGGCAAGCTTGTACGCATCGCGAAAATCCAGGCTGATCGGCTTCTCGGTTGCCAGAAGGCGACGGAACAGGCCGAGTTCGGTCTTGTATTTGACGTTTCCGATCGCAAGCGCACCGACCGCCAGCGCCTTGCCATGTCCAAAAGGCTCGCCATTGGCCATCACGCCGACGCCCTCCACCCCTGCCGGCGGGACGGCGTTGACATCGGCGGCGACCAGCAGGCCCGGCACGGACTCGAGATCGGCCGCGGAAAGGATGTTCACACCGGCGGGCCCGCTGGACAGGACGATATCGGCACCGGCGACTGCCGCCCGGCGTGCCTCGGGCGTGCTGCCATCGGCATACCCGATATCGACGCCGAAGCGCTGCTTGATGCCGGCGGCAATGTCGCTCACTCGCTTGGTGCCGTCATGGCCCGCCAGCACGGCGTGGCTGCCCTCGAGCGCAACCAGTACGCCGGCGCAATAGGCGACGACACCGGTGCCGCCGAAGATCACGACCTTGCGGCCGGCCAGTTCGCCGCCATGCTTGTCCCTCAGCACGGCCCTGACCTTGGCGACCATGGCCGCGCCCGTGGTGAAGGAGCCGGCCGGATCGGTGAACAGATTGAGGGCGAAAGGCGGCACGAAGGCCTTCTGTGCGGCATCGAGCATGTCGAGCGCAAGGCCGCCGTTCTTGCCTCCGATGAAGATCGAGGTGCGGCTGCCATCGCCCGGCGCCCGCGAGAAGATGGCGTCCTGCACCAGCGGCCGGATTTCCTCCAACGTCACACCCGTATAAGGAATGACGACATCGAAACCGGCATCGACCGCCATGTTGACGTCGAAGGGACTCATATGCTTGAGCGGCGAGAGCATATGCAGGATCGATCGGGCCATCAGAACGCGAGCCTCCTCTTGAGCGCATGGTCACGGTTGATCCGCACCTGAGCACCCTGGTTGCGTCCGCGGACGACCTCCAGGCGAATGCCTGGCGGCAACCCGTCGGCCTTCAGTTCGGCGACCAGCCGGCGTGCCTCGCTGTCGGAACCGATAATCACGAAACCGGTGGGGCCCCAGGAACTTTGCCCGATGCCGCCAAAGCCCCGCTGCTCGCAGGCGGCCAGCACCTTGGTGACGATCGGACTGGTGAAGCGACCGCCCTGCGCCGACGCAAAGTGATCACCCACCACGCGCTGCAGCTCGGCCACGCCGGCACCGAAAGCCTCGACATCCCTGCCGGCCGCGGCCGGCAGGATGCGCATCAGGGCAAGACGGCACAGATGTGCTGCGGCCGCCTCGGGAAAGGGCGGCAACTGCCGGAAGGCGCTGACCTCGGCCTCGCCATGCAGGCCGTGGGATGAGGTGTCGAAGACCAGCAGCACCCGCCAATCCTCGGGAAAGGGCAGGCGGGCCAGAATCGGAGGCGCGCGATCATCCTCGCCGCGTCCGCCATCGAGAACCAGGCCGCCTTTTTCGAACGCGGCCAGGCCGGCGGAAGAACGATTGCCCCTGTCGAGCGCCTCTGCGGCGTCGCGCGCCTGAAAGGGCCGCCCCCGCAGTCTGGCAAGGCCCGCCGCGACCGCCAGGGCGATCTGCGTCCCAGAGCCGAGGCCGGCATGGGGCGTGATGCTGCGCCGCAGCCGAAAATGGCCGCGCGGCTCGACCTGGAGATGGTGTGCCGCCGCTTCCGCGTAGCGCAGCACGCGTTCGGCTTCCTCCCCCTCGGCGATCAGGCGTTCGGCATCCGATACGACGAGATCCACGGCAGGGCTGCTCACGGCCAGCCCCAGGCTGCCGAAACGGCGACCGAGACCGCCATGGAGATCGAGAAAACCGAGATGCAGGCGCGCACTCGCCCTTACCCGGATCGAAGCGGGACTTGCCAGGGAGGCGGACTCGAATCCGGGTAAGGTCGTTCCCTTCTGCTGGTACATCGGCGCGGCCTCCCCAATAGGAAAATATCATAACAAATAAACATCGTTGGCAACGCAGCGATTTCTTAGAAATAATCCATATTATTCTTATAAATTTGCCAGAGAGCATCGAGGTACTTGGCCGAACGCTGAGGTGGTTGTTAGCTATAGCGAAAATGAAAGGCAGGAGACGGCACACGGATGCGCGCCTGGATCGAAGGCCAACCGGTTGATCAGCACGAGGCCATCGCCGCTGCGGCGCGCATGCTGGGCGGGGCGCGCCTGCCCATCGTCGGCGGGCTGTCCGGCGATGTGGCGGCGGTGCGCGCAGCCTACCGGCTTGCCTTCCATATCGGCGCTGCGATCGACTGCGAGGGCTCGGATGCGCTCTATGCCGATCTCGGCGCCCTTGCCGCCCGTGGCGCGATGACCACCACCTGGGCCGAGGCGCGTGCCCGCGCCGACCGGCTGCTGGTGGTCGGGCGCCGGGTCGCCACCAACCCCTTGTTTGCCGAGCTCGTGGCGGCCCCCGCTCCCCTGGCCGGCGTAGCCGAACGCGACGTCCTCCGGCTGGAAGCGGCCCCTGACGCCCTCGCCGGGCAGCTTGCGCTGCTGCGCGCCCTCGCGGCCGGCCGACTGGCGCCAAGCCCGGAAACGGCAGAACTCAACGGCCTTGCCGGCAAGATCAAGGCCGCCCATTTCGGGGTCGCGGTCTACGATCCCCAGGAATTGGGCGAACCGGCCGTCGGCATGCTGCAGGGTCTGGTCAAGGACCTCAATGACGAGACCCGCTTCTCCAGCCTGCCGCTCGGCGTGCCCGCCGCGGCGCGGTTGGCCCTGGCGGTCGGCAGCTGGACGACCGGCGATGCGCCGCGTGTCGGGCTGGGACGCGGCTATCCCGAGCACGATCCCTGGCGCTTCGACGCTCGCCGCCTGGTGGCCAGCGGGGAAGCCGATGCGGCGCTGTGGCTCTGTGCCCAGGCCCATGGCGAGACGCCGCCGGCCGGCATTCCCGCCATCGTGCTCGCCGGGCGCCCCGACGAGGCGCAGGCCGGCATCGTGATCGAGGTCGCCGTTCCGGGCGAGTCCGGTACGGCCGTCTGCTTCGACGAACGTCGCGGCACGCTCACAACCATCGGGAGCGGCCCTTCTCCTCGAAACACCGATGCCGCCGAGATCCTCGACGCCATTCACACCGCAATCGGCGAGAAGGGACCGGGATCATGCTGACGCGCATCGCGGGCGGCCGCATCATCGATCCCGTCTCCGGTCGGGACGGCAAGGCGGATCTGTGGATCCAGGACGAGCGCATCGTCGAAAAGCCGGTGCAGGCCGTCGCAGACACGGTGATCGACGCGCGCGGCTGCGTGGTGATGGCCGGCGGTATCGACGTCCATTCCCATATTGCCGGCGGCAACGTGACCCTGGCGCGCCTGCTGCTGCCCGAACTCCATGTCAGCGAAACCGCCGGCGACCCGGCCCTGCCCTTCTCGACCGCGCGCTGGTCGGGTTTCGAGACCGGTCGCCTCTACACGCGCATGGGCTATACCACGGTGATCGAGCCGGCGCTGGCGCCGAGCGCCGCCCTGGCGACCCATCTCGAGCTCGACGACATTCCCCTGATCGATCGCGGCGCGCTCAGCGTGCTCGGCAATGACGACCAGCTGCTCTCCCTGCTCCGGCGCAAGGAAGGCGCCCAGGCGGTGCGCGACCTCACGGCCTTGACGCTGGCGACCTCGCGCGGGCTCGGGGTGAAGGTCATCAATGCCGGCGGGGCAGCGGCGTTCAAGCAGAATGTCCGCACCTTCGGGCTCGACGACGAGGTGCCGAGCTATGGCCTGACCTCGCGCCAGATCCTCACGGCCCTGCTCGATGCGACCACGGCCATCGGCGTGCCGCATCCCCTCCATGTCCATTGCAACAATCTCGGCCTGCCCGGTGCCGTCGATACGCTGATCGCGACCATCAAGGCAGCGGAGGGACGCCCCGTCCATTTCGCCCATGCCCAGTTCTACAGCTATGGCCGGCACGAGAGCGGCGGGATCGTCTCGGCCGCCGCCGAGGTCTGCGCGGCCCTGGCGGCGAACCCCAACGCAACCATCGATGTCGGCCAGGTGGTGTTCGGCCAGACCTGCACGATCTCCCTCGACATTCTCCGGCAATTCTCCAGCCGCAAGGCCGGCCGGCCACGCAAGTGGATCCTGGTCGACGGCGATGCCGAGGGTGGCGGCATCGTGCCCTATCGCTACAGACGCAACTCCGGCATCAACGCGCTGCAATTTGCCATCGGCCTCGAACTCTTCCTGCTTTCGCCGGACCCCTGGCGGGTGCTGCTGACGACCGACCATCCCAATGGCGGTCCGTTCACCGCCTATCCCCGCCTGATCCATCTGCTCATGGACAAGGCGGAACGGGATCGCACTTTGGCGAGCCTGCCGGACATCGTGCGCGAGCGCAGCGGTCTTGCCGCGATCGAGCGTGAATATACCCTGGCAGAAATCGCGATCATGACCCGCGCCGCGCCGGCACGCCTGCTGGGACTGGCCGATCGCGGCCATCTCAAGCCGGGCGCCCGCGCAGACGTGGCCATCTACCGCGAGGATGCCGACCGCACCGCCATGTTCGCCTCGGCCGAGCTGGTCCTGAAGGACGGAGCGGTCGTGCTGCGCCAGGGCGAGCCGCTGGGATGGCGAGCCGGCCGCACCCTGACCCTGGCGCCGGGCTTCGATCCGGCCATGACGCGCCATGCCGACCGGTATCTCGAGGACCGCTTCGGTGCCGGCCTGGAGAGCTTTGCCGTGCCCCAGGAGGCCTTTGGCGAAAGAGATGTTTTCGAGGTCGAGCCATGTCTGATCTGACGCCCAACTCTGATCTGACGCCCAGCTCCGACCTGATGCTCAACGGCATCGCCATCGACGATACTTTCGCCGAGGCCTTCGGCATGGCCGCGACCGCGATCGTGCTGACGGCCGATACCCCGCACTGGGCCGAGATCGCGGCCGCGAGCCTGACGGGCTTTGCCACGTCGGTGATCGGCTGCGGCGTCGAGGCCGGCATCGACCGCAGCCTCTCGCCGGAGGAGACGCCGGACGGCAGGCCGGGCCTGCGCGTCCTCCTGTTCGGCTTCGATGCCGACGGACTCGGCAAGCAGCTGGCGCGTCGTGTCGGCCAGTGTGTGCTGACCAGTCCCGGCTCGGCCTGCTATGCCGGTTCCGACGGCAAGCGGCGCCTCAAGCTAGGCGCCAATATCCGCTATTTCGGCGACGGCTATGAAACGGCCAAGCGAATCGGGGGCCATCGCTATTGGCGCGTGCCGGTGATGGATGGCGAGTTCGTCTGCGAGCACGATACCGGCCTGGTCGAGGGTGCCGTCGGTGGCGGCAATCTCCTGTTTCTAGGCCGCGACCAGGCCGGCACCCTGGCGGTGGCCGAAGCCGCGGCCCGCGCCGCAGCAGCCGTGCCCGATGCGATCCTGCCTTTTCCGGGCGGTATCGTGCGCTCCGGTTCCAAGGTCGGCGGGCGCACCAAGGGCATGATCGCCTCGACCAACGATTCCTACTGCCCGACATTGAAGGGCCGGGCCCGGTCGGCCCTGGCGCCCGAGGTCGGAGCGGTGCTCGAGATCGTCATCGACGGATTTTCGGCCGAGGCCGTGCGCGCCTCGATGAGACAGGGTCTCCACGCGGCCGTCGAAGCGGGACCGCGGCACGGTCTCCTGCGTGTCACCGCCGGCAATTACGGCGGCAAGCTCGGCAAATATCACTTTCATCTGCGCGAGTTGCTGGCATGAGCGCCCTCACTTTTCGCCTGCGCGAAGCCCCGCCCGAACGCCTCGACCTTTCGGGCCTGGTGCCGCATCGCATCGGTGCTTTGTCGCTTTCGGACATCGAAAGACTCCCGATCGGCACTTCGCGCTTCGGTGTCGTCGTGGCCGATATCTTCACGGTCGAGGACGGCAAACGCGAGGAGATCCGCTTCGAGGGCGGCTCGCCTCGGTTCGACCTCGCGGGCGCTGGGCTGGAATCCGGCCGCCTCGTGGTGGACGGCGACGTCGGCCAGCGGCTGGGCCAGGCGATGCGCGGCGGCACGATCGAGGTCACCGGGAATGCCGGTCCGTTTGCGGCCAGTGCGGCAAGGGGTGGGCTCGTCCGTATCGCCGGCCACGCGGACGAACGGGCGGGCGGCGCCATCCACGGCGCAATGCATGGCCTCGACGGCGCGACCCTCGTCATCGAGGGCGATGCGGGCGACAGGTTGGGCGAACGCATGCGGCGAGGGCTGATCCTCGTCGGCGGGCGAGCGGGCGACTATGCGGGCTCGGGCCTGATAGCCGGCACCATCATAGCCCCGGAAGTCGGTGACAATCCCGGCTATGGCATGCGACGAGGCACCATCATCGCTACCTCGCATGGCGCCCTGCTGCCGAGCTTCGTAGCAACCGGCCCGCATCGCCTCGTGGTTGGCGAATTGCTGCGCCGCGCCGTAGCACGCATCCGCCCCCAATCGGCCGAGCTCATCCCCCAGCAGGCCGAGCGCCTGGCCGGCGACCTAGCCACGCTCGGCAAGGGCGAGATCCTGATGCCCGCGGCATGAACGGGCAGGCAGCATTCCGAGGGTGCGCGGCTACCGCCTGGGAGGTAGCTCACAAGTGCAGCTTGATTGGAGCTGCAAACCGGAACAGGCTAATATCGCTTGCTGCAGCAAGAGGCACCCCATGTGGATTCTCCTGACCGTCTGCCTGATGAGCGCGCCCGACTCCTGCCGCGAGGAGCGTATCAGCTGGTCTATGGATACGCGGGACAGCATGGCCTGCTTGCTGCATGCACAGGAAACCATCGCCCAGTGGCAATCCACGCACCGGCAATGGAAAATACGCAACTGGCGCTGCGTCACCAAGCGGGACCTGCCCACCGACATCTGAAAACGGCACTCCCAACAGCGTTTTGCGATTTGCGACATCCGGCAGGAACAACGGGGACGCGCTGGCAGGAAGCCGGAGCAAATAAGCGTTTCCGTCCAAAACGCGCTTTGCCCAAGGTGCCGCAGCCTTGCGTCGGCGCCTCAGCTGGGCAAGTGTGCATCGTCTACCGACTACAATGGTCGGAACAATTGTGGTTCGTGGCGGCATGGGATCGATTCGAGGCTCTCTCTCCTTTCTGATCGCCGGCGCCGCCATGCTGACCCTGCTGGCGGCGGCCGGCCTGCTGTTCGCGGTGCGGACTTCCGATTTCGCGGTCGAGCGTCTCACCGTGTCGCAGCGCCGGCTCGACCTGCTGGCCGAAGCCTCCGGACGTCTGACCGACTACGCCTTTGCCGCCATCGACAGCGCCCAGACCGCAGCCTCCAGCCGCCTGCGCCTGACTGCCCTGAAGAACCAGATCGACACCGTGCTGACGGCGGCCGGCGCCGACCCCTGGCAGGGCGAAACCATCCCCGGCCGCGTCGAGACGCCGGAGCGCATGCTGGCACTGCTGCGCGCGGATATCGCCGGCCTGGACGCGTCCATCACCGCCGGGCTCGAGCAATCGGATAGTGCGGCCCGCGGCGATACCATCCGCGGTGCCCTCAACGGCTTCGGCCTCAGCGCTGGTCCGCGCTTGTCCGCCTTGGTCGAGGCCGAGCGGCAGGCCGTCAAGCTGGCGCGCGAGGACATCGCCCGCACTTCCCAGCGCCTGACCATCGCGGCCATCGCCGCGGCGATCCTGGCCATTCTGATCGCGATCCTGCTGCACCAGCGCATCATCCGGCCGCTGCTGCGCCGAATCAGCGCCATCGACGACGCCGCCATCGCCATCGGTCGCGGCAAGCTCGATACCAGGCTCGCCGTCGGGGCGCGCGACGAACTCGGCCTGCTGGTGGCGCGCTTCAACCGCATGGCGGCCTCGCTGGCCAGACGCGAACATAAATTGTCGCTGGACAGGGCGGCACTCGAACGCATCGTGGCCGAGCGCACGGCCGATCTCACCACCGCCAATGAGAGGCTGGCCGGCATCGACCGTTCGCGCCGGCGCTTCTTTGCCGATGTCAGCCATGAGCTGCGCACCCCGCTCACCGTGGTGCTGGGCGAATGCGACATCGCCCTGCGAGCGCCCTCGATCAGCCCCGAGGAAACCCGCACCACTTTCACCACCATCCGTCAGCGCGCCTTCCGCCTGCATCGGCGCGTCGAGGACATGCTGCGCGTCGCGCGCTCGGAAAGCGGCGAGATCACCCTCGATTTCCGCCGCATCGACCTGGCGCGCCTGCTGGCGGACACCGTGGAGAGCTACGCGCCTGTGGCCAGGCGCCACCAGCTCGAAATTGCGCTCGTCCTGCCCGAATCGCCCGGCGACATCGTCGCCGACGGCGATTGGATCCGCCAGGTGATCGAGGGGCTGATCGACAATGCCATCCGCCATGCCAAGGGCGCCACACGCATCGAGGTGCGCCTGGAAGATAGCCCGGACGCCGCCGGCATCTTCGTCAGCGACAATGGCTGCGGCATTCCCGCCGAGGCACGGGAGCAGGTGTTCGAGCGTTTCGTCAGCCGCAACGGCGCTGCCTCTTCAGGCTTCGGCATCGGCCTGGCCTTGGCCCAGTGGGTTATCGCGCGACATCACGGCAGCATCGTTATAGCATCGGATCCAAACACCGAGCGCGGTACGCGGGTGGCGATCACGCTGCCTCGAGCTGCCGAAGGGAATACGCACACAGGATTTGCATCATGAATGTATTGCTCGTCGAAGATGATGCCGACATTGGCTCGATGCTCAGCAGGGGCCTCAAGGTCGAGGGATTCGACGTCACCACGGTGGAACGGGCGGACCAGGCCCTCGACACTGCCCGGGACATCAACCCCTGCGCGGTGGTGCTGGACATGATCCTGCCCGACGGTTCGGGGCTCGATGTCTGCCGGGCCTTGCGCGAGACCGGCTATACGGGACCGATCCTGTTCGTCAGCGCCAAGGACGAAGTGCAGGATCGGGTCGACGGCCTCACCGCCGGCGCGGACGACTACATCGTCAAGCCTTTTCAGTTCGATGAATTGGTGGCGCGGCTTCGCACCCACCTCCTGCATCGGTCCGGCACCTCGGATGAACATGAGCGCCTGATCGTCGGGCGCCTCGTGCTCGATCACGAGACGCGCCAGGCCCATTACGGCACCGTGCATGTGCGCCTGACGCAGCGGGAGGCTGAATTGCTCGCCCTGCTGATGCAGAGCGCCAACCATCCCGTCTCGCGCGGCGAGATCTTCGACCGCCTCTGGGCCACGCAGGGGGGCGTCTCGCTCAATGTCGTCGATGTCTATGTCGGCTATCTCAGAACCAAATTCGCCGACATCACCCGCGTCGGCGGACCGCTGATCGGTACGGTTCGCGGCCGCGGCTTCATGCTCGACATGGCAGGCAATCGGTCCGGACGCTGAGCAGCGGCTGCCACGATGTTGCACGCGGTGGATCCGCACCGGCGGGTCCCCATGATTCCTTGTGCCTCAAAAACGGTGCGTCACAAAACCCAATCGTTTTCACTTGCGGTATTGATGGAAGACGTGGATAGTGTTGTTGGTAATGATCTTGGTATCATCCAAGATTAATACTTATAAATTCCTTATGAAAAAGCTCACAAACCAAGCAACGGAGGAATTGAAATGCGCTGGACCAAACCTGAAATCATCGAGTTCTGCGTTGGAATGGAAGTGACGGGCTATATGTCCGATGAGGACCTGCCGCCGGAATTCTAAGTTGAACCGGCGACAGCAACGGAATCGGGGTCGTGCAGGCAAGCTTGCATACCATCGTTCTCGGGGCGGCGGCCGGGGGTGGGGTTCCGCAATGGAACTGTGCTTGCCCGGTCTGCCGTCTGGCGTGGGCCGGGGATCCTAGGGTCCGGCCGCGCACCCAGTCGAGTATCGCGGTTTCGGTAAACGGGGAGGATTGGCTCTTGCTCAATGCCTCGCCTGACATCCGCCAGCAACTCCAGGCTGTGCCTGCGCTCCAGCCCGGGGATCCATCGCATCACAAGGGGTCCGCGCGCCACTCGCCGATTGCTGCGGTGCTTTTGACCAACGGTGATGTCGACCATGTTGCCGGCCTGCTGGGCCTGCGCGAGCGCCAGGCTTTCACGCTCTATGGCACGGCCGAGACGCTGGATAGCCTCGCCGGCAACCGGATCTTCGACGTGCTGGCGCGCGACCTCGTCGACCGAAAGGCGGTAAGGCCGGGCCAGAGCTTTGAGGCCCTGCCGGGCCTGACCGTGACCCTGGTACCGGTTCCGGGAAAACTGCCGCTCTGGCGCGAGAACGAACCGATGCGTCTGGGCGAGGAGAGCGAAGCGACGGTGGGCGTGATCCTGGCCGGCGGCGGCAGGCGGATCGCCTATATTCCGGGCTGCGCCGACGTGCCGCCCTGGCTGCGCGAAACCATTGCCGGTGCCGATCTGTTGTTGTTCGACGGTACGCTGTGGGAGGACGACGAGATGATCCGGCACGGCTTGGGCACCAAGACGGGGCGGCGCATGGGTCATATGCCGATTGCCGGCCCCGACGGATCGATGGCCGCCCTCGCCGGCCTGCCCGTGGAACAGCGGGTCTTCATCCATCTCAACAATACCAATCCGGTCCTGGTGGAGGATTCGCCTCAAAGGCAGGCGGTCGAGACGGCGGGTTGGCAGGTCGCCCATGACGGCATGGTATTTTCGCTATGACAACGCTCCTTTCCCCCGCCGCGCTGGAAGCTGCCTTGCGCGATATCGGCCATCGGCGCTACCACAATCTCCATCCCTTCCATGCCGCCTTGCATGGCGGCCGGCTGAGCCGCGACCAGGTCAGGGCCTGGGCCCTCAACCGTTATTTCTACCAGGCCATGATCCCGGTGAAGGACGCCACTATCCTCGCCCGCATGCAGGACCCGGGGCTGCGGCGGATCTGGCGCCAGCGCATCGTCGATCATGACGGCACCGGTGATGGCGATGGCGGGCTGGAGCGTTGGCTCAAGCTGACCGACAGCCTGGATTTCCCGCGCGATTACGTCGTCTCCACCCGCGGCCTGCTGCCGGTGACCCGCTATGCCGTGCAAGCCTATGTCGATTTCGTGCGCGACCGCTCGCTCCTGGAGGCGATCGCCTCCTCCCTCACCGAGCTGTTCGCGCCCACCATCATTTCCGAACGCCTTGCCGGCATGCTGGCGAGCTATGATTTCATCTCCCCTCAGGCCCTCGCCTATTTCGACAAGCGCCTGTCGCAGGCCCCCCGCGATGCCGATTTCGCGCTCGATTATGTCAAGCGCCACGCCACCAGCATCGCCCTGCAGCAATCCGTCCTCGCCGCCCTCGCCTTCAAATGTGACGTGCTGTGGGCGCAGCTCGACGGCCTGCATCACGCCTATGTGACACCCGGCCTGCCGCCGCCCGGCGCCTGGATTCCAGGCATGGAGCTGGCATCATGAGCACGCTCTCCGCCGAGGACGTCCCCAGCCTGCCGCGCGGGGTCAGGCTCCGCTTCGACAGCGTCCGCAACAAGCACATGCTGCTGGCGCCCGAGCGTGCCTTCGGCCTCGATGCGGTGGCCGCCAGCGTGGTGGAACTGGTCGACGGCCAACGCAGCGTCGGCGCGATCTGCGATCTGCTCGCCGAACGCTATGGCGAAAAGCGCGAGGTGATCGAGGGCGATGTCATCGCCATGCTCGACGATCTCCTCACCAAGCGGGTGATCGAGCGATGACGAACCACGCCCGCATCCCCAATCCGATCGGCCTGCTGGCCGAGCTCACCCATCGCTGCCCGTTGCGCTGCCCCTATTGCTCCAACCCGCTCGAACTCGACCACCGCGCGCAGGAAATGGACACAGCGACCTGGAAGCGCGTGTTCTCGGAGGCCGCCGCCCTCGGCGTCCTGCATGTGCATCTGTCCGGCGGCGAGCCGACGGCCCGGCCCGACATCGTCGAGCTGACCGCCCATTGTGCCGAACTCGGCCTCTACACCAATTTGATCACGGCCGGTGTCGGCGCGGCCGATGCCCGGCTCGAGGCCCTCGCCGAGGCCGGTCTCGACCATGTGCAGCTGTCGATCCAGGCTGCAACCGCGCAAACGGCGGAACATATCGGCGGCCTGGCCGGAGCCCATGCCAGGAAGCGCGACTTCGCCCGACATGTGGTGGCGCTCGGCCTGCCGCTGACGGTGAATGCCGTGATCCATCGCGCCAATATCGGCGAGGTTGGCGACATCATCGATCTTGCCGTCGAGATGCAGGCCAAGCGCGTCGAAATCGCCCACACCCAGTATTACGGCTGGGCGCAGCGCAACCGCGCCGCCTTGATGCCGACGCGCGCCGAGGCCGATGCCTCGATCGCTTTGGTGGAGGAGGCACGCGAAAGGCTGAAAGGCCGCATCGTCATCGACCTCGTCGTGCCCGACTATTATTCAGCCTATCCCAAGCCCTGCAACGGCGGCTGGGCGCGGCGGACCTTCAACGTCACGCCATCGGGCAAGATCCTGCCCTGCCATGCTGCCGAAACCATCCCCCACCTCGAATTCTGGTCGGTGCGTGAGCATACGCTGGCAGAGGCGTGGCTGAACTCGCCGGCCTTCAATGCCTATCGTGGCACCGACTGGATGCCGGATCCCTGCCGCAGCTGCGAGCGCCGGGAACGCGACTGGGGCGGCTGCCGCTGCCAGGCCCTGGCCCTGACCGGCGATGCCGGCGTGACCGATCCAGCCTGCCACAAATCGCCCTGGCACGACCGCATGCAGGCCCTGGCCGCCAGCGAATCGGCCGTTTCCTCACCGCCGGCCTATGACTACCGCGTCATGACGGCCGCTCCCCGACCGATGGAAGGACAGCCGGCATGAATGATCGTGCACGTCGCAAGCCGGGAAGAGCATGGCTGTCCGCCCCGGCCCTCCTGGTCCTCGCCGGTGCTGCCCATGCGGCCGCGGCGACGCCGGACGCCGCCACCCTACTGTTCGAAGAACCCCAGCTCGACAAGACCGCCGTCAACCAGGTGCTCACCTACGCCTACCACCGCAAGAGCGCCGACGACAAACTCTACGGTGCCTCCTTCGACGACACCATCCGCCTCACCCTCGACAAGGGCGAGACGGAGCAGACCCGCACGGTGCAGGTCCAGCTCTTCAGCGGTGCGCACCGACGCGCCGCCGGGCCGTTCGAGAACATGAGCGGCAATCCGGTGCTGAGCCTCTTCCTCGAGCATCATATCGGCGTGCTCGCCGAGGCCTACCAGGCCAATCCGCGCTATTTCAAAACGGCCATCCGTACGGCCCTGCGCGACAAGGCCGAGGTGAAGCCGGCTGAAATCCCCTTCGAGGGCCGCTCCCTTCCCGGCTGGCGCGTCTCGATCCAGCCCTTCAGCGACGACCCGAACAAGGCCCGGCTCAACGGGTTGGACACGCTGCGCTACGAATTCCTGGTGGCCAGGGACCTGCCCGGCGAGATCGCCCGCATCGAAGTCTCGGCGCCAGGAAAGAACAGCCCGCTGCTCGACGAAGGAATTTCCTATGAGGCCAAGCCTGACTGACACGCTTCTGGCATTGCTGATGCTGGCAGCCACGGCCGCTCCCGCGTTCGCCGCTGAGGTCGAGAACGACTATCCGACCAAGGCGCGAGTCGACTATGTGATCGGTTGCATGGCCGCCAATGGCGAGACGCGGGAAGCCATGGAACGGTGCGCCTGCTCGATCGACGTGATTGCCTCCATCCTGCCCTATGACGGCTATGAGAGGGCCGAAACCATCCTGTCCATGCGCCAGGGTGTCGGCCAGCAGTCCGCCATCTTCCGCAGCACCAAGCAGTTCGACGATGTCGTCGCCAATCTCCGGCGCACCCAGGCCGAAGCCGAGATCCGCTGCTTCAAATAGGATTTCCAGGCACTCAGCCGTTCAGGGTCGCGCCATCCCACAGCGGTTCCAGACGCTGCCGGGCCTGCGCGACGATCTCCCTGTAATCGGGCTTGAAGGGCGTAGCCAATTGCTTTTCGAGATGGCCGAGAAGCCCGAGAAGGACGGCACATTCGGCTGTACTCTGGAAACAGGTGCCTGCCGGCGTGGCATCTGTTTTTGGATCGCACCAGCGCGACAGCAGTTCGAACAGGACGACGGCCTCGTTGGCATCGAGACCGATTTCGACGGTATCCTGCGTTTCCGGGCTTTCGGTCATGGCCTGATCACATCGCGGTGTTTCAGCGGCAATGTTGCGCACGACACGCTATGTGATCGATCCGAGGAGGCACGTCAAAGAGTTCCTCAACTGCCTCCATCCGCGGGAAAGGCGCGCTTGAACTCGTTCCCTTCCGTGTCCTTGGCATCGACGGAGATCGGCTGGCCGTCCTTGTCATAGCTGAAGCGGAAGGTCGGATCCTCGCTGAGCGAGATGCCGCCCTCCATGGAGAAGATCGGTCTCTGCCCCTGGGTGACCGCCAGGGTCTGCACGAACCAGGCCGGCGTGTAGAGCCGCGTCACCTGATCCATCTGCATGCCGGAATAATTGGGGTGGCGGATCTGAATCTGGGCTTCCTTGCTGCCCGTCCCGGAGAAGTCGCGAAAGCGCATCTTGCCCAGATTGGCCTTGGCCTCCACAGGATCCTTGCCGGCCGGAGCCGAGCAGCCGCCGGCCGCTTTCACGAAAGCCTTGGTCATGTGCAGCCTGCCGTCGCTGGTCTCACCGACCGCCCGGACATAGGAATAGGAGTTGACGCGGATGCGCGTCGACAGGCTGAACTGCCTGCGCCCCTCGCCGAGTTTGAAGGCAGCGACCAGCGGCGAGGGATTCTCGTCCACCACCAGGGTGATCGCCCTGATCGTGCGGCTGTCATCCGCCGGCAGGTCGACATGCACTTCGATCGGCACCAGCGCCGCATCCTCGGCCCTGACCGGCGCACTCAATCGCAAGACCGGCTCGGCATCGATGGTCTTTTCGCCGAAGAGATCCGGGCGGATCGACTCCCAGCTCGCCTCGCTCGGTGTGTCACCGGCCTCGGCCCAGCCCGGGATGGCGAGGAGCATGAGCGCGACCAGCCCCGTCCCACCCAGGAAGCGGCGGCGCGAAGGGCACGATCCTGCCCGTTTTTCAAGAAAGGTCATCGTCCATCTCCCTTTCTGATGCCGGCGGCACGAAGACAGCCGTTCACGGCCGCGGCTTGACCGTCTCCAGGGCCAGGCCTGCGCCCTTCCAGCCATCGACGCCGTCGGCATACCAATAGACCCGGCCATAGCCATAGCCGAGCGCCCGCTTGGCGGCGTTCCACGACATCCAGCAGTCCTTCTTGCAGAAGAACACCAGCGCCTCCTCACGGCGGCCATGGGTCAACTCGGCGAGGCTACGCTTGAAATAATCCTCCGTCGCCGCCGCCAGCGCACCGCGCCCGACTTCCGGCAGCCATACCGCGCCGACAATGGTTTCATGCGGCGGATCGCGCCATAGCGTACCGGCAGGAAGCTCGGCAGGCTTCGGGGGATGCGGCAGGACATCGACGAAGATGGCCCCTCGCTGCTTCCAGAGTGCCTCGGCCCGCGCCGTATCCAGGACCGTGGCTCCGGCGAGCGTCGCCGGTGTCGGTGCCCTGTAGTCGTCGAGACGATAGCCGCTCGGCTCGGGCGGGGAACCGGCATGGGCGGGCAGTGTCGCAAGGGCCAGGACCAGAAAGACAGCACTGCGCGCGATCGGCCTGATCATCGCCTTATTCCTGCACCTGGCCCGCGGCGAGATTGGGCCGCTCGGCCGGCAGACTGTCGACGGAAACCTGCGGCACCCCATAGTCGGACAGCACCTGCGCGATCTCCTTGCTATGCTTGCGGATGGCAGCGTTGAGCGTGTGCTTCCATTGCGTCTCGTTGGCCCGGATGCCGAAGGTGATGCGATAGGCCAGGAGCGGGCGCTCGCTTTCCTGTACGAGCGGAATGACCTTGAGAGGCTTGGCCGCCTTGCCGGCGTAATAGCCGGCGATCGGCCCCCAAAGCAGCGCACCGTCGGTGTTTCCGGCGACGAGATCGTCGATGGCTTCCTTGCCCGCCGCATTGTCCTGCTGATCCAGCGTCAGCCCATAGCTCCTGGCGTTGGCGATCAAGCCAAGACGCTGCAGGTGGTCGCCCGGCGGGGTGCCGGCGATGATGCCGAATCGACGGCCCTTGAGGGCGGGATCCTCCAGCTTGGTGACGCCGGCCAGCGGCCCGTCCGCCTTGACCACGAGGACATAGGTCGACGCATAGTAGGGATTGGTGTGCTGGGTGAGATCGGAGCCCGAGGCGGCCCCGATGATCACGTCGCACAGGCCGGTGCCCAGCGTGTTGCGCACGAAGCCCATGCCTTGCTGCAGCCAGTAATAGCGCACCGGCCGCTGCAACTCCTTGGCGACGATCTCGGCGATGCGGTTCTCGAACCCTTCCTGGCGGCGGTTCGAGAACGGCATGTTGGCAGGGTCCGAGCAGACGCGCAGATTGGCCTTGTCGACGAGTTCCGGCACCTGCTGGGCATTGGCGGGATTCAAACCGAGCACCATCCCGGCCAGGACAAGGCCGGGAACAAGAAGCAGGCTGGACTCAGTTTGCCATGCAGGCCGTTTCGGCATCCTTGGCACTCTGCGGCTTGGGGTCGTGTTTTTCGGGACGGACACGTGCGAGGGCACCATCGCTGCGCGCCCGCAGATAAACATAGATGTCATCAAGATAGCACATCACGTTCCGGTTCGTGCCAAAAGTCGGCATCACCTTCTGGCTCGACGTGCTCACATCCTTGCGACCCTGGACCACGACAGTGGTGAACTGCTCATAATTCATCTTCTTCAGGGAATCGGTGAGCGCCGGCGCATAGGTCGAGCCTGCCCCGTCGGGGCCGTGGCAGACCGTGCATTCGGAATGGTAGCGCCGATAGCCGGAGAAGGTATACCAATCCACATTGCCATCTGCAGTGATGTTATAGGTCGGTGCACCCTCGGCATCGCTATACTTGCCGTCTTCACTGCTGGCCGGCTTGGCCGGGTCGGCGAAGGCCGAGGTCGCTGCGAAGAGGCCCAGCGCCAACGCCGTCAGGCCGAAGAGCGCGTTGCGATGCAGGGGGGCGGGGCGGTTCCCGGCTCGTGATTTCGTTGGATTGGCTTGAACAAGCAATCGTTTGTCTCCCACTCAGGGCACAGACCACCATTTCGCGGGCCGAAGGGCACCGAAAGCCGGAAGTCTTCGTTTTTGTCTGGCGAGGGGGCTGGGAAAGACGACGTCTCCCCAGCCCCGACGGGATGATCGGCCAAAGTGTTTGCAATTTGCCGATATCGACAAGGGGCGCAAAGACACCTGAGACAGCATGCCAGGGCAAACGCGCATTCACGGCGGAACGCGCCTTGCCCTGGCTGCTGCATCACGTGCTCATGGCAGCGCGAACACCGTCAGCTGTCCGCCGAGCGCCGTGTAGTTGTTGAGGGCTGCATAGCCGCCAACGGCACCCAGACCCGCATTCGGATCGGTCAGGCCTGCCGCCAGGCCGATGCCGGCCCAGCCACCGACACCCGAGAGCACGGCGATATATTGCTTGCCCTTGTGGGTGTAGGTCATCACGTTGCCGATGATGCCGGAGGGGGTCTTGAACTTGTAGAGTTCCTTACCCGTCTTGGCGTCGATCGCCTTCAGATAGCCTTCCAGCGTGCCGTAGAACACGACGCCACCGGCGGTCGCGAGCGGTCCGGACCACACCGAGAACTGCTCGGGCAGCGACCAGACGATCTTGCCCTTGGCAGCATCCCAGGCAATGAAGTTGCCCATGCCGCCATGGCTGTTGGGGGCCGGATACATCGACAAGGTAGCGCCGACATAGGGCTGGCCCGGGGTGTAGCTCACCTTGAACGGCTCGTAGTCCATGCAGACATGGTTGGTCGGCACGTAGAACAGGCCGGTCTTGGGCGAATAGGCCATCGGCTGCTGGTCCTTGGAGCCGAGAGCCGCGGGGCATACGCCCTTGGTGTTGACGTCTTCGCCATTCTGCTCGGTCGAATATTTGGCCACGACCAGCGGACGACCATAGGTCTTGCTGTTCTTGTCCATGTCGACCTTGGTGGCCCAGTTCACGACCGGGTCATACTTCTCGGCAACCAGGAGCTCGCCCGTCTCGCGGTCGAGGGTGTAGCCGAAGCCGTTGCGGTCCAGATGGACCAGGGCCTTGTGCTCCTTGCCGTCGATCTTGAGATCGACCAGCGGGACTTCGTTGACGCCGTCATAGTCCCATTCGTCATGGGGGGTCATCTGATAGACCCACTTGGCCATACCGGTGTCGGCATCGCGGGCGAAGATGGTCATCGACCACTTGTTGTCGCCCGGGCGCTGCTTGGGGTTCCAGGTCGAGGGGTTGCCGGAACCGTAATAGACCAGGTTCAGCTTGGGATCATAGGAATACCAGCCCCAGGTGCAGCCACCGCCGGTCTTCCATTGGTCGCCTTGCCAGGTCTTGATGCTGGAATCCTTGCCGATCGGCTTGCCGAGTTCGGTGGTCTTTTCCGGATCGACCAGCATTTCCTCGTCCGGGCCCATGGAATAGGCGCGCCAGGCTTGCTTGCCGGTCTTCAGGTCATAGGCGGTGACATGGCAGCGCACGCCGAATTCACCACCGGAAATGCCGACAAGGACCTTGTCCTTGACGGGCATGACGGTCGCGGTGTTGGTCTCGCCCTTTTTCGGGTCGCCGTTAACGACGGACCAGACCACCTTGCCGGTCTTGGCGTCGAGCGCCACGACGGTGGTGTCGGCCTGGTGCAGGAACACCTTGCCGTCTGCATAGGCCAGGCCGCGATTGACCGTGTCGCAGCACATCACGGGAATGACGTTCGGATCCTGCTTGGGATCGTAACGCCAGATGATCTTGCCTTCATTGTTGAGATCGAGGGCATAGACCGTGTTGGGAAACGGCGTATGGACATACATGATGTCGCCGACGACCAGCGGGGAGCCTTCATGGCCGCGCAGGACGCCTGTCGAGAATGTCCAGGAAACCTGGAGCTTCTTGACGTTTTCCGCAGTAATCTGGTCAAGTTTCGAATATCGAGTATTCGCATAATCGCCGGTCTGCAGCACCCACTGATTGGGGTCCTGCGTCAGCTTTTGTACTTCGTCATTGGCGTAGGCCTGCGCGCCGAATAACAGCGAGCAGACCACGCCCAGCCACGCTATCAATATTTTCATTGGGCTTCCTCCGAGTGGCCACACGCATGCCGTCCCGCCGGACCACATGCCGAACTTGATGTCGTTCTTCTAGCCTTGGGGATACCTCGTCTCTTCGACAGCGTGTCACAGCCGGCGGATCCGCCTCGTAGCCATAGGCATAAGCCGCTGGCTTTCGAATCGACACTGCGATCCCCATCACGGTGCCGTTGGAAGTCGAAGATGCGTTACCTTATGCAACGTGTTCAGTTCATGCAAGATTTGACTGACATGACACTAGATTTATTTTTACCTTATTATGGTGCGTCGCATCATTTATTGAGTGCACCGCAAAACCACGGCGGTACTATACGGTTCTTCGGCTGGGTACTGGCTATTCCCATTCGAGTTCGTGAAAGGCACTTGTGGCATTGCGTGGATTGAACTCGTCAAACAGCTGCCAGTTGTCGCGCTCGGATTGCCCGGCCCGTTCCGCCGCCTCACGCAATGTCCGTCCTTCGGCGATCATCGCGCGCACGTCGTCGCGCAGGCGCGTGAGATAGCGCCGCATCGGATCGGCCGCCGCCGGCCAGGGCATCGCGGCCGGACCATGGCCCGGCACGACACGGGCGGCCGGACGCGAGCGCAGGGTGTCGATCACGGCAATCCAGCCCATGAGGCTGCCGTCAAGCGCCGGGACGTGGCCGGCAAAGAGCAGGTCTCCCAGGAACCAGGTGTTCGTCTTCTCGTCCAGCACGGTGAGATCGGTGTTGGTATGGGCCGTCGGCCAGGCCTCCAGCAGGAGGCGGCGGCCGCCGAGATCGAGATCGAGCCGGTCCTTGACGAGCAAGGTGGGAGCGATCGCCTCGGTGCCGGCGAAGGCAGCCTCCCCGATCAGCCGGCGCGTCGCCGACAGATAGGTCCCGGCACGCGCGGACAGGGCCTCGGGCAGGTTGGCATGGCCGACGATCGTCACGCCCGGCAGGCGGAAGGCGGCATTGCCGAGCAGATGGTCGGGATGGACATGGGTGTCGATGACATAGCGAATCGGCTTGTCGGTACGGGCGCGGATGGCCGCCAACAGGGCAAGACCGGCCTGCCGCGAACCACCCGTATCGATGACCGCGACCGCCTCATTGCCAATGACGAAGCCGGCATTGCCGATAGCATCGGCATTGCCCGGCGCGGCCAGTTCATGCGGGGCGGCAAAAACGAAGACGCCCTCGGCTATTTCCGTCATCGGCAAGGGCGTCGGTAGCGTCTCAGCCGAAGCGAAGCCGGGAAGCAGGACAAGGCAGGCCGTCATCCAAAGCCGGGCCAGCATCACGAGCCGTTGCATCCTGCAAGCTCCTTCCTCGGCCACCGGCCTTACAAGCCGAAGCGCTCGGCAAATTCCCGGTGCCGCGTTTCGATCCAGGTCGAATGCCGGTCCTGGCGCGCTTCCACGATCGCGACCTCATGGAGGATGCGGGTGGGACGGGGGCTCAGAAACAGCAGCCGATCGGCCAGGCCGATCGCCTCGCGCACATTGTGGGTTACCATCAGAACCGTGATGCGATGGTCGGCGACTTCTGCCAGCAGGCAGGCGCGCAATTCCAGCGCGGCCTTGTCGTCGAGCGATACGAAGGGCTCGTCCAGCACCAGCAATTGCGGCTCCAGCGCCAGGGCGCGAGCCAGCGCGACGCGCCGCTGCAGGCCGAGCGACAGCGCATGCGGATAATGTGCGCGCCACTCGGAGAGGCCGAGCCGCCCGAACAGAGCGTCGAGGTCACGCCGGCGCTGCGACGGCGGCAAGGCGATGCGGACATTCTGTTCCACCGTCCGCCAAGGCAGCAAGCGCGGCTCCTGGAAGGTCACCCCGACCGTCAGCGCCGTGATGTCGGGCTCCACCCTGCCCTCGAAATCACGATCGAGCCCGAGCAGGATCTTCAGGGCCGTGGTCTTGCCGCAGCCTGAAGGCCCGATCAGGCAGGTGAATTCGCCCACGGCCAGCGAAAGGTCGAGCCCCCTGACGGCTTCCACGGCCCTGCCGCGATCATCGCGATAGATCTTGCTGGCGATGCTGAGGTCAAGCAAGAGCGGGGCGCCAGCGTCGGGCATGCTTCTCAAGGGGCTGCAGCAGGAGGAATTCGATAGCGAGCATGACGCAGGTGAAAGCGAGAGCATAACCCAGCACCGCCGTGACATCCGAAAGCTGGAAATAAAGTGAAATCGCGTAGCCGACCCCCGACGAGCGGCCGAGCAATTCGACCACCAGCACGATCTTCCAGACCAGGGCCAGGCCCGAACGCGCGGCCGCAGCGATGTAGGGCGCCAGCTGCGGCATCAGGACATGGCGCAGCCAGGTTCCGGCCGGAAAGCGATAGACATGGGCCATCTCCTCGAGATCGCGATCGAGGGCCCGCGTGCCCTCACGCAGCACCACGATGACATTGGGGACCTTGTTGAGGGCGACCGCCGTCACTGCCGCAGCTTCCGTCAGGCCGAGCCAGATGTAGCACAGCACGGCGATCACCAGGGCCGGCATGTTGAGCAGCACCAGGAGCCAGACATCGAAGGCTGCGTTGGCCCGGTGCCAGCGGCCGAGGACGATGCCGATGACGCTGCCGATCAGCATCGCCACGCCGAAGGCGCCGGCAACCCGCCACAGCGTGATGCCGATATTGGCGACCATGTCGCCGCGCCGGGTCTCCGCGACGATGAAGGCGAGCACCGCCGCGGGCGAGGGCAGCAGCGGGCCGTTGGCCAGCCTGGCCGCGACCTCCCAGATCGCCAGCAGGGCAAGCAGCGAGACCAACCGGGCCGTGAGGCCGGCTAGGCGTCCACTGCTCCAATCTGTCAGTGTCCGGCCCAATAGAGCCCCTCCGGAAGGGTGGCGGTCTTGCCGACCAGCTTCTCGCCGCCGAGTTCGGCCAGCTTGGCGTAGAGCTTGGCAGCATCGGCCCGTTCATCGGCGATCGCCCGGTTGGGAATGCCGGCAAGGAAGGTACGCCTGAGCACGTTATAGGTCGCCTCGTCATCGGCCTGCATCAGGGGTCGGAGCTGCGCCCAGATCGCCTCCTGGCTCGCCAGGGCCTGCTTGGCCTGCCTGGAGGCGGCGGCAAAGGCGGCGATGCGCTTGTCATGTTGCTCGTCGCCCCGTTTGAAGACATAGCCGATGAAGGAGATCGGCCCCTCGACGCCGAAGGAGCGCGCGACCTCGTCGGCGCCGATCAGGCGCTTGAAGCCCTTGGCTTCGAGACGCGCGCAGAAATTCCAATAGAGCAGTGCCGCATCGAGTTCGCCCTGTTCCAGCTTCATGCTCAGCAAGGGAGGCGCCCCGAACACCGGCTCGGCCACCTTGGCCAGGTCGATGCCGGCCTGGTGCCGGGCATAGGCCTGCAGCAGGATCCAGCTCTTGTCGAGCGCCCCGCCGGCCACGCCGATGCGCTTGCCGGCAAGGTCGGCGACCGTGGCGATCGTCGATCCCGGCGCCCGCATCACCGCCCCCTCCGAGGCCGAGAAGGGCAGGAACACGATGTCACGTCCCTCGCCGCGCATGCGCGCCGCCCAGAGCAGATCCGAGACGATGCTGTCGACGGCATCCCCGAGAAAGGCGATGCGCGCCGCATCGTTGGAGGCGAGCTTCAAGGGATCGATCCTCAAGCCCGCCGCCTCGTCCAGGCCGAGTGCCCGGATGGCAGCGAGCTCCCACTCGACCGTACCGAAGGATAGAACACCCACGCGCAACGGCGGCAGTTGCGCCCAGGCCGTTCCGGCAGAGCCAAGAAGTCCTCCCCCCAGACCGGCGCCCGCAAGCGCGAGAAATTGTCGCCGTTTCATCATTGCGGCAAACCGCCGTCGAAACCCGCCACGACGCGACCAACCCCATCAAATTGTTTCTGAAAAGGCTGCCGCTGCCGAACCGGGAGCGAGCCGAAATCGCCGGACATCAAGCACGCATCCTCCTTGTGCAGATAATATCTATTCTTGACAAGGAGTGTGATCATCATTCTTCATGCTGTCCAGTCACTTTACGTTGCGCCTAGACTGATTCACAACACAACACGACATGTGAAGAACAAAATAAGCAGAAATTAAGCTTAATCTTCGATGACTTCGGATGAATGGCCGAAAGGGAGAGAAAATGCGACAGGTCGCCGTCGGAATTCTTGCCTCTATCCTGATATCGAGCGCTGCACTCGCACAAGATGCAGCGCTCGGCGAAAAAGTATTCATCAAGTGTAAAGTTTGCCACCAGGTTGGAGAGACAGCCAAGAATGCCGTAGGCCCTGAGTTGAATGGAATAATCGGCCGTAAATCCGGATCGGTAGAAACTTATACCTATTCACCAGCAATGAAGAGTGCCGGCCTGACCTGGGCAGAGGACACTCTCTCAGAATATCTTAAGAGCCCAAAACAGAAGGTGCCCGGCAACAAGATGGCCTTTGTCGGCCTGTCGAAGCCCGACGACATCGCCAATGTCATCGCCTATCTCAAGCAGTTCGACGCCAGCGGCAAGAAGGCACCTTGAGGGGAGCGGCAACCACTGCACACCTAGACTGAAAACGCGACAGGCGGATGGGGTCCAGCCCCGCCCGCCGGTCGCGCAGCCGTCATTCGGCAGCAGCGAATTCCGTCTTGGAATCATGCCCCAGGCCCAGGACCAGCAGGGCCGAGACCAGCGGCAGCAGCGACAGGGCCAGAAGCCCCATGGCGGTGCCTCCCGTCTGGTCCTTGAACCAGCCGATCAGATAGGGTCCGCCGAAGCCGGCGAGATTGCCGATCGAATTGATCAGGGCGATGCCGCCCGCCGCCGATGCGCCGCTCAGGAAGGCGGTCGGCAGGGTCCAGAACAGCGAGAAGGTGCAGAACACGCCGATGGCCGCCACCGTCAGGGCGATCATCGTCAGCACGGGATCGCTCAACGCGCTGGCCGCGGCCAGGGATAGCGCGATCAGGAACAACGGCAGCGCGACATGCCAGACCCTTTCGCGGGTGCGGTCCGAATGCTGCGCCCACAGCACCATGGCGACCGAGCCGAACACATAGGGTATCGCGGTGACGAAGCCGGTCTGGATGTTGCTGAGGCCGAAGGCCTTCACGATCTGCGGCAGCCAGAACTGCATGCCATAGAGCGCCCCGACGAAGCCGAAATAGACCAGGCTCAGCACCAGGACCCTGGGCGAGGCCAGCGCCTGACGCAGGCTCATATGGTGTGCGGCCTTCCTCGCGCCCTCCTCGCGCGCCAGGCGATCGGAAAGCCAGCGCTTCTGCTCGGGGCTCAGCCAGGCCGCCGACGCCGGACGGTCGGTGAGATAGAACCAGGTCACGATGCCGAGCAGGGCTGCCGGCAGGCCCTCCAGAATGAACAGCCATTGCCAGCCCTTGAGACCGCCGACGCCGTCCAGGCCAAGCAGATAGCCTGAAATCGGGGCGCCGATTACGGTCGATACCGGCACCGCCACGGCAAAGGCGGCGAGGATGCGGGCGCGGTATTTGGCCGGATACCAGTAGGTCAGATAGAGGATGATGCCGGGAAAGAAGCCGGCCTCGGCCACGCCGAGCAGGAAGCGCAGCACATAGAAGCTGACGGGACCGGCGACCAGTGCCATCAGCGCCGAGACGATGCCCCAGGTCACCATGATGCGGGCGATCCAGCGGCTGGCACCGACCTTGTGCAGGATGACGTTGCTCGGCACTTCGAACAGAAAATAGCCGATGAAGAAGATGCCGGCGCCCCAGCTGAACACCAGGGGCGAGAATTTCAGCTCGTCGTTCATGGTCAGGGCGGCAAAGCCGAGATTGACGCGGTCGAGATAGGCCAGGAGATAGGCCAGCATCAGGAACGGCAGCAGGCGCCAGGATACGGCACGCACCGTCGACGCCTCGATCGCCTGCCCGTCCCGCTCCGCCATGGCGCTCATCGGGCAATCCTCCCCTTTGCTGGCGGATGCTTGCGACCGGCCTCGTTCGCCGAGCCGGCACACCGCCTTTCCGACGCCGGCGGCAAGCGCGTTCACGACGGAACGCTCTCACCCCAACGCCTTGTTCTGACGCGACCTTGCGGTTCCCGCTGATTCCGTCAAATCACAAAATGCGCCGGCGCCCGCCCGCTACGGCGCTTCTTCCCGGATGCGGTAGGCGCAGCGCCGGGCGCCGTGGACAATATGCTCGGTTCGCTCAACCGAGCAACGTGGCCCGAGCATTTCGCGGAAAATCGCCAGTTCCGAACGGCAGAAGCCCTGGCAGGCCGTGGCCGCCGCACAGATCGGGCAGTGGTTCTCGATGAGGAGCCAGCCCTCGCCATCCTCGGCGGGGCGCTGCTCGGCCATATAGCCTTCGCGGGTGCGAATCCCGGCAAGCGCGGCGATGCGGGCCTCGGTTCCCTCCACCCGGCCGAGCTCGGCGCGGTAGGCCGCGCGCATCTCCTCCTCGCGCGCCGCGATCAGGCGCTCGAGCGCTTCGGGCCCGAGCAGGTCACGGATGTTGCGCAGCAGGCCGACGGTCAGCTCGGCATGGGCGTCGGGAAAGCGGCCATGCCCCTGCGCCGTCAGCCGCCAGAACTGCGAGGGCCGGCCGACGCCCCGAGCCACCGATTCGGTCTCGACCAGGCCTTCGGCGGCGAGCTTGATCAATTGCTGCCGGGCGTTCTCGCCGGTCGTGCCGATCGCCTTGCCGAGCTCGGCCGCCGTCTGCTGCCCCTTCGTCTTCAGGAGGAACAGCAGGCGATCGGGCCCGGACCGTCCCTGCAGGCTCGAATTTTCCAGCTCCGGCGTCGACATGACCCTCTGCAGTCTATATTCAAAGCATGTACTTGCTTTATACGGTTGCGGACAGCGTGATGCAATCGCGCGATGGCGCCGTCGCCGCCCCCTTGAATTCCGGCAACCCGGCCGCCACTCTCGCAGCATGGCTGAGCATGATGAAGAGGGAGCGAAGACCGCTCCGCCCCCCACCGATCCGGCAACCGCGCGGGACGTCCACCTCGCCTACAAGGTGGACATCGTCGTGATCGGCGCCGGCCAGGCCGGGCTGTCGAGCGCCTATCATTTGCACGAGCTCGGCCTGCCGGCGGGGCGCGGTTTCCTGGTGGTCGACAAGGCGCCCGCGCCCGGCGGTGCCTGGCAATATCGCTGGCCGTCCTTGACGCTGAGCACCGTCAACCGCGTGCACGATTTGCCCGGCATGGCCTTTGCCGACGTCATCGATCCCGGCCTCACCGAGGTGCCGGCGGCGGAGGCGGTGCCGCGCTATTACCAGGCCTATGAGCGCAAATTCGAGCTGCCGATCTATCGGCCGGTGACGGTCAAGGTGGTGTGCGAGCGCGGCGGGCGCTTCCGGGTCGAGACTGATAGGGAGACCTTTTCGGCGCGCGGCCTCATCAACGCGACCGGCACCTGGGAGACGCCCTATGTTCCCGACTATCCCGGCCGGGAGAGTTTCGGGGGCCGGCAACTCCACACCCGCGACTATCGGAACGCCGAGGCGTTCGCCGGCCAGCGCGTCCTCGTGGTCGGCGGCGGCATCTCGGCCGTGCAGATCCTCGACGAGATCTCGCGCGTGACGCAGACGATCTGGGTAACCCGCCGCGAGCCTGAGTTCCGCGACAGACCATTCACGCCCGAGGACGGGCGGGCCGCCGTTGCCCTCGTCGAGGACCGGGTGCGGCGCGGCCTCGTGCCCGGCTCGATCGTCTCGGTCACCGGCCTGCCCCTCACCCCGGCCCTGCGGGCCGCACGCGAGCGGGGCGTGCTGGCGCGCCGGCCGATGTTCAGCACGATCACGCCCGAGGGCGTGCGCTGGGCCGACGGCAGCGAAGAAAAGGTCGACGTCATCCTGTGGTGCACCGGCTTTCGCTCCTCGCTCGACCACCTGGCGCCGCTGCAGATCCGCGAGGACGATGGCGGCATCGTGATGACCGGCCGCCTGGCGACCGAGGTCGCCCGCGATCCGCGGATCCATCTGGTCGGCTACGGCCCCTCGGCCTCGACCATCGGCGCCAACCGCGCCGGCGCCGCGGCCGCCCGTGAGCTGACGGCGACGCTGGGGATCGGCGGTGGGGTAACCCTGTAGGTATCGACTCAAGGGCCGGGCGAGATGACGGACCTGCCGAACTAACGCCACGTACGCGCCCCCTCGCCCCGTTTACGGGGAGAGGGTAGGGGTGAGGGGCTACGCAAAGTGTTCAATATAAGAGGTCGCGCTGCCCCTCATCCTTACCTTCTCCCCGTGAGGACGGGGAGAAGGGGCGGCCAGCGTCGCGCCCTTCCCCTGGCGCGAACGCCTGTGGGTCCTCACCCGGTCTTCAGCGCATCCGTGTCGATCGGCAAAGTGCGCACGCGCTTGCCGGTGGCGGCGAAGACGGCGTTGGCGACGGCCGGGCCGACCGCGACCGTCGCCGTCTCCCCGATGCCGCCGGGGGCCTCGGCGCTCTTGACCAGATGGGTTTCCACCACCGGCACCTCGTCGATGCGCATGGGCAGATAGGTGTCGAAATTGCCCTGCTCCACCCGGCCGTCCTTCAGGGTGATGGCGCCGTGCAGCGCCGCCGTGAGGCCGAAGATCGCGCCGCCCTCGACCTGCGCGGCGATGGTGTCCGGATTGACCTGCAGGCCGCAATCGACGGCGCAGGTGAGGCGATGCACCTTGAGCGTGCCGTCAGGCGCCGTCTCCACCTCGGCCACCATCGACATGAAGCTACCGAAGGCGAACTGCACGCTGATGCCGCGCCCGCGCCCCTTGGGCAGAGGCTGGCCCCAGCCCGCCTTCTCGGCCGCCAGCGTCAGCACGCCGAGCGCCCGCGGATTATGGGCGAGCAGTTCCTTGCGATAGGCGACCGGATCTGCCTTGGCGGCGGCGGCCAGCTCGTCCATGAAGCTCTCGACCACGAAGACGTTGTGCGTCGGCCCGACGCCGCGCCACCAGGAGGTCGGGATGCCCGGCGGCTCGACCCGGACATAGTCGACATGGATGTTGGGCAGGGCATAGGGCGGCTCGGCGGCCGCCTCCACCGCATCGGAATCGATGCCGTCCTTGAAGGCCGGCGGGAAGTAGCGCGCCAGGATCGAGGAACCGGAAATGCGATGGGTCCAGGCCACCGGCTTGCCTGAAGCGTCGAGCCCGGCCGACATCCGGTCGAAATAATAGGGCCGGTACATGTCGTGCTGGATATCCTCCTCGCGGCTCCAGATCACCTTCACCGGCCCGTCCACCTGCTGGGCCACCTTGACGGCGCGCGCCACGCCGTCCGCCTCCAGCCGGCGCCCGAAGCCGCCGCCGATCAGGTGGTTGTAGACCTTGACCTTGTCCTTGGGCAGGCCGGTGATCTCGGCGGCGATCGCCTGGGCCATGGTGGGCACCTGCGTGCCGACCCAGACCTCGCAGCCATCCTTGCGCACATGCACGGTGCAGTTCATCGGCTCCATAGCGGCATGGGCGAGGAAGGGCACCTGGTAGATGGCTTCGAGCTTCGTGGCCGCGCCGGCGAGCGCTTTGGCGGTGTCGCCCTCGTTGCGCGCCACCGCCCCCGGCTGCTTGGAGGCCTCCGTGAGCTGGCTGACGATCTGGGCGCTGTCGACCTTGGCGTTCGGCCCATCGTCCCAGCTGATGTTGGCGGCGGCGAGGCCCTTCTTGGCCGCGCCCATATGGTCGGCGACCACGGCGACGGCGTCGTCGGTCTTGACCACCTGCCTGACGCCCTTGACGGCCAGCACCGCCTTGTCGTCCACGGATTTGGGCTTGCCGCCGAACACCGGCGAAATGGCGATGGCGGCAACCTTCATGCCCGGCAGCTTGACGTCGATGCCGAACTCGGCCTTGCCGACCACCTTGTCCGGCGTATCCAGCCGCTTGGCCGGGGTGCCCAGGAGCTTGAAGTCCTTGGGGTCCTTGAGCTTGAGGCTCTCGGGGGCGGGCACCGGCATGGTCGTGGCCTCGTCGGCGAGCTCGCCATAGCCGAGCGTGGCATTGCTGGCCGGATTGAGCACGGCGCCGTCGCGGGCCGTCAGCTTGGAGGCATCGACGTTCCAGCGCTTGGCGGCGGCGGCGACCAGCATGGTGCGGGCGGCCGCGCCGGCCTGCCGCAAAGGCTGCCAGAAGGCGCGTATGGTGGTCGAGCCGCCCGTCGCCTGGCTGCCGAGCAGGGCATTGCCGTAGAGCTTGTCGTCGGGCGGGGCATGTTCGAGCTTGACCTGGTGGAGGCCGACCTCCAGCTCCTCGGCCAGCAGCATGGCCTGGGCGGTGTAGACGCCCTGGCCCATCTCGACCATCGGCATCACCAGCGTCACCAGGCCCTGGCGATCGATGCGGATGAAGGCGTTGGGCGCGAAATCCTTGGCCTCCGCTGCGGCGACCGGCGATCCGGCCAGCGGCGGCAGAGCGAGGGTGAGAACGAAGCCGCCGCCAATGGCGGCTCCCGCCTTCAGGAAGGCGCGGCGATCGAGGTGTGAACGTGTATCGGTACCGTCGGGCATGATCCCTTCCTCCCTCAAGCAGCGGCGTGATGGATGGCGGCGCGGATACGCTGATAGGTGCCGCAGCGGCAGACATTGCCGGACATGGCGGCATCGATGTCCTCGTCGCTCGGCTTGGGCGTGGCGGCGAGCAGGGCCGCGGCCGACATCAGCTGGCCGGACTGGCAATAGCCGCACTGCACCACTTCGAGATCGAGCCAGGCCTTCTGCAAGGCCTTGCCCTGCGGGGTCTGCCCGATCGCCTCGATGGTGGTGACGGCGCTCTCGCCGACGCTTTCCAGCGGCGTGATGCAGGAGCGCGTCGCCGTGCCGTCGACATGCACGGTGCAGGCGCCGCACAAGGCGGCACCGCAGCCGAACTTGGTGCCCGTCATGCCCAGAATGTCACGCAGCACCCATAAAAGCGGCGTGTCGCCATCGGCATCGATGGTGTGGGCGGTTCCGTTGATCTTGATGGTATAGGCCATGGCAGTCTCCCGCGAGTCGGAAGGGCATATCCCCTCCTTGGAGTCGTTCCAGACAATCAGCCTAGGACGGCGGGAGCAAGAGCTCAATCAATCACAAGCCGGTGTGAACCTCGCGGCACCCGCATGGCGGGTGGATCGGCCCTGTCATCTCCCGCCGTCAGGGAGCGCAACCTCGCCGAGTATCACGCGACCTGCCTTCTCCACGAAGTGGGGAAGGCTGGGTGCGCCTCGTTCTGTCGGGGTACCGCGGCAACCACGACAGCCCGCAGCCATCCCTCACACACTGCTCAGCAGCAGGCTCGTCTCGCTGTTCGAGACCCCGTCGATCAGCCGGACCTCGCGCAGCACGCGGTCGAATTCGGCCAGACTCGCGGCGCGGATATTGGCGACCAGGTCCCAATTGCCGTTGGTGGTGTGCAGCGTGTGCACCTCCGGCAGGCCGCGCAGCTTGCGGATGACCTGCGTGGTCGACTTGCCGACCACCTCGATCATCATCACCGCATGCACGGCGTTCATGTCGTAATCCTCGCGGACGCGGGCGGTGAAGCCGAGCAGCGTGCCGGTCTCGATCAGGCGGTCGAGCCGATTCTGCACCGTGCCGCGAGCCACGCCCAGGGCATCGGCCAGCTTGGAGAGCGAGGCCCGGCCATCGCTGCGCAGATGCGCGATGATGCCGCGGTCGAGCGCATCGGGAATATATTTGACCGTTTCGGCATCCCGCCCCGTCACTGACATTTTTTACAATCCGACCTGGCAATCTGTTCAATGAACTGACAATT
Organism: Labrys sp. (in: a-proteobacteria); assembly: GCF_047605565.1. NCBI lineage: Bacteria > Pseudomonadati > Pseudomonadota > Alphaproteobacteria > Hyphomicrobiales > Xanthobacteraceae > Labrys > Labrys sp. (in: a-proteobacteria). The sequence goes on along the minus strand of NZ_JASGFM010000019.1, from coordinate 24,548 downwards.
CTAGCACAGGATTGCGATTTCGGTGAACATCCGGACGGCCTAGGCTAAGGCCAACAATGACCGTTCAGGGATTTTTCGATGACCGCTCCCCTGCCCTCGCAGAAGGCGATGGTGCCTTTCGTCAGCGTCGAGAACATGATGCGCCTCGTCCACCATCTCGGCATCGAGCGGGTGCTGGCCGAACTCACCGACCTGATCGAGGAAGATTTCGGCCGCTGGGAGAGCTTCGACAAGACCCCGCGCGTCGCCAGCCATTCGCGTGACGGCGTGATCGAGCTGATGCCGACCTCCGATGGCACCATCTACGGCTTCAAATATGTCAACGGCCACCCCAAGAACACCGCCGAGGGCCTGCAGACCGTCACCGCCTTCGGCCTGCTCGCCGATGTCGCCACCGGCTATCCCGTGCTGCTCACCGAGATGACGCTGCTGACGGCGCTGCGCACCGCCGCGACCTCGGCCATGGCCGCCCGTCACCTCGCGCCCAAGGATGGGAAGGTGATGGCGATGATCGGCAATGGCGCCCAGGCCGAGTTCCAGGCCCTGGCCATGAAGGCGGTGTGCGGCATCGACACCGTCAGGCTCTACGACATCGATCCCCGGGCCACCGAGAAGACCGCCCGCAACCTTCAGGGCAGCGGCCTCACCGTCATCCCCTGCACCTCCTCGCAGCAGGCGATCGAAGGCGCCGCCATCGTCACCACCTGCACCGCCGACAAGCAGTTCGCCACCATCCTCACCGACAACATGGTCGGCCCCGGCATCCACATCAACGCCATCGGCGGCGACTGCCCCGGCAAGACCGAGCTGCACAAGGACATCCTCCTGCGCGCCGACTGCTTCGTGGAATATCCGCCGCAGACCTGGATCGAGGGCGAGATCCAGCAGATGGATCGCTCCTACCCGATCACCGAGCTCTGGCAGGTCGTCACCGGCCAGGTGCCGGGCCGGCGCGACGAGCGCCAGATCACCCTGTTCGACAGCGTCGGCTTCGCCATCGAGGACTTCTCGGCCCTGCGCTATCTGCGCAACCAGATCGTCGGCACCGATTTCTACCAGGAACTCGACATGATCGCCGACCCCGACGATCCACGCGACCTCTTCGGCATGCTGCAGCGCGCCCGCTGAGGGGGCGGGCAGAGATAGACGGTCGTCCGCTGCGCTGCGGGCCGTCATGGTCCAGCGTTTGTCCAACGAAGGTCGCGCTGCCCCTCACCTCTATCCTCTCCCCGCAAGAACGGGGCGAGGAGGCGCAAGCGTCGCGGCTTCATTCTCCGGCCTCCCGTCTCGCCCGACGGTTGGGCGAGATGAGACCGTTCCTGCACGAGCACGCCGCCGAAGTCCCCTCGCCCCGCCCTTGCGGGGAGAGGGTAAGGGTGAGGGGCAGCACAGCCCCATGCGCAATCGCCCCAAAACCCAACCTGCCCCCTATCCCACCGCACCACCCGAACCAACGCGATAGCCCCCGGAGCCCCCATGTCCAAGCGCCCCGCCTTCTCCGTCCAGGCCCCCTCCGCCGTGGTGATGGTTCGCCCGCACCATTTCACCGTCAACACCGAGACGGCCGCCGACAATCATTTCCAGGTCGCGGGCAATGGCGGCGAAGATCTCGCCCCGCTGGCTCATGCCGAGATCACCAGGGCGGCCGAGACCCTGGCGGCCCACGGCGTCACCGTGCACCTCTTCGAGGACGAAAGCCGGACAACCCCGGATTCGGTGTTTCCCAACAACTGGTTCTCCACCCATGCCGGCGGCCATGTCGCCCTCTATCCGATGAAGGCGCCGAGCCGGCGGCGCGAGCGCCGGGCCGACGTCATCGAGATGCTGAAGACCGATTACCGCGTGCAGGAGGTCATCGACTATTCGGGCCTGGAGCCCGACGGCCTGTTCCTGGAAGGCACCGGCGCCATGGTGCTCGACCACATCGACCGCGTCGCCTACGCCGTGCGCTCCGACCGCACCGACCCGATCGCCCTCGAGCGCTTCTGCACCCATTTCAACTTCGAGCCGATGGCCTTCGACGCCCGCGACGACAAGGGCGCCGCGATCTACCACACCAATGTCCTGATGTGCATCGCCACCGACTTCGTGCTGATCGGCCTCGACATGATCGCCGACCGCGCCCGCAAGGCCGAGATCGTCGCCCGCCTCGAACGCTCCGGCCGCGACGTGCTGGCGCTGAGCAACCGCCAGATCGAGAACTTTGCCGGCAACGCAATCGAATTGCAGGGCAAGGACGGCCGCCTCCTCGCCCTCTCGACCACGGCGCTGGCAGCCCTGACGCCCGAGCAGCGCGCCCTCATCGAGCAAAGCGCCATTTGCGTCGCCCTCGACATCCCCACCATCGAACGCGCGGGGGGTTCGGTGCGCTGTACGCTGGCGGGGGTGCATCTGACGCCGAGGGGGTGAGGAAGGCGAGGTGCGATATGCCTTTTTATGAGCCACATCCTGACGATCACTCTACGCTAGGAGTGATCACAGATGCAGGCTTAAGCAAGTAACCGAAATAGGCCGCTAGCGGTCTGTCCTCTTCGGTAAAGCGGTCTGCGAAAGCGCACACCGCTCCCGCAGTTAATAGAATACTTAGCTCACTCGCGTCTGGCTCCGCAAGCACTCGACCGCTGCTTCAAGCAGCTTCTCATCAGGCATGAGCGAACCCCACTCCTTCCAGAAGTCTCGTGTCGCGCTGTTAGGTTTTACTGCGGGCTGATCGAGTTTGATTCGGGTCGGTAGCAAGACGGCGTCGCCCAATAGAAGGGCTTCGCCTGTATCGAGCAGCGGAAGCATCGCCGTAAGGCCGACAAGAGAGTCCGGCATGAGCCTCTTAATGACGTTTTGATCACTGTCGTTTGTCAGCCGAAGCGCCAAGAAATTGTTGCATTGGGAGAGTATCGTCCGACTAACGTCTGAAGGTCTCTGACTCACAACGAGCAGAGAGAAACCGTATTTGCGTCCTTCCTTCGCGATGCGTTCGAATGACCACAGCGCTTGTCTTTGGACCGTGTCTGCATCGTCCTTTACAGGGAGATAGAGATGCGCCTCGTCGCACAGGAGCGTAATTGGCGTGCGAGCCTCCGCGCTCATCCAGAACTGAACATCGTAGAGCAGGCGAGCCAGTGTACCCGTGACGACCGGGAGCACATCGGCCGGAACCTCTGAGAAATCGACGATCTTGATCCCATTGCCGGAGTCCGCGCGTAGGAGTTTTACGATCTGTTTAGCAAGCCAGTCGTAATCGAGCGCCTCAAGCGGCGGCGAGAACATGAAGCCATAGCGACGATCATCGAGCTTCGCCTCAAGCCGTGATATGAAGCGGGTCAGCTTGTCCTCCCAATCTCCCTTGATAGGGGCCCCCTTTGCACCAACGCCCTTGGCAGTGTTGTCGGTTTTCAAGCGATCTACCAGATCTGAGATCGCGTATGGGATCGGAGAATCGACCGTGAAAGTCTCTTTGACTTTGGCCTTGCCCGATGCGTCCAATGTTGCGCCCTTTAACTCGCGAACGTGGAGGGTAAAGCGAGAGGCCTGATTGGGAGCGTTCTGATCGCTGCGATCCAAGATCATAGATAGCATCTCGTCTCGGTTCAGCAGCCAGTATGGCAGGAATAGCGCATCATTTTTTGGGGCGGTCAGGTCACTAGGGCCAGCAATGCGAAACCGCTGCGCGAAGCCGCCTTCACTCTTGTCTGCGAGCGGAGCGTATTCTCCGTGCATGTCGAACACGACGATGTTCGGAAACTTGAGCTTGGCTGCCCTTTCGAGAATGAGGGCCACAGCCCAACTCTTGCCCGACCCCGTACTACCGAGGATTGCCGCATGTCGTTGAAAAAACCTGTCGCCGCTAGCGATCGCTTCGGCGCTCCGATCGGCTACGAACGTGCCTAGCTTCAATCGCTCTTCAGCGGAGAAGCCGGCGCCGAGGATGCCCATGAAACGCTGGAGATTGCCGCCCTCTATGACGAAGCAAGCTCGATCGATCTGGGGAAAGCTATCGGCACCGCGCTTGAATGTGTCCGCCTTGTCGCCATCGACAGTGCGATACGTGCCAATGACGAAAGCCTGCATGTGATCCGCAGGCGAAACTGTCAAAGTTCCAAACTCACCGCCTTCGGGATCGGGAAGCTCTTCATGAAGAGAGCGGGTGACCCGATCGGTCATCGCGATCAAGAACTCAGCTTGCGTTGCGCCCTTGACGGCAATGAGCTGGCCAATTCCTACTCGGGTCAGCATCTCGGAATTCGTGACGTCGATGGCGACACGGCTGGTGTCAACACCAGCTACGCGACCGATTTGATCGTTATCCGTAAACTCCAGTACCGAGGCAGTCATGCCGATAGAACTCCCTTCACAAATCCACCTAGATCCCAATAGTCGACACTTGGATAGAATATTTCTGCCCCATCGATAATGAAGCGGGCACCAGCCGTTCCGCCCTCTTCGCGGAACTCGGCTGCAACTACATTTCTATTTTTTATAGCGATCTCTCTTGCTTTTGGAGAAAGGGCATAGGTCAGGATCACTGTCTTCACGCCTGATTTAATGCGGGGCGTGAGATGAGTTTCCAGATGATCGTCATTGAAACCGTAGCCGATAATGAGGAAGCGGCGGGCCTTGTCGATTGCGTCGTTCGCTTTCTCACGGTGCTTGTCGAACGGACTTTCGTAGCCACTCCTGAATTTATTCAGCCCCGGTGTGATTATGAGACGGGGTAGCGGGAGCGCCCCGGCATAACGAACCGGATTGCCCTCGCGATGGTACCAGTCGAGGCTACCATGGGGCTTAAAGACGTTTGCCTTTGAGGCGAACTTATATCGCACATTCTTGCCCATCAGTTGCACGCTTCGGCAGAAGCTCCAGTAACTATCTTGCGGGGCAAGGCGCGCTGCGAAATGACCGCAGAACATGGTGTCGACGCCCAATCCGGCTTCTTCACAGGCAAGTTCAGCGAGACGGTCATAATTCGTCGTGACGATCGGTATGCCGGTATCTGGTTTCAACAGATGGGGGATGAGCTTGGTCAGACGAAGAGTCTTCGAATTGTTGAAGACTTCAGCGATAATGCTCGCTTCAGCCGTGGCAATAAAATCGGCCGTACTCTGCACAATTGCTGCTTCAAGGGATGGCGTTGGAACGTGCTTGAGCAACGCAACTTCCAGCCCCTCCGCCGCGATAAGGGGATGGATCTTCTCCCAGTGTTTTTGATCATCCGACGAAAGAATGGCCGGAATGTGCGTAACGAGGTGGTGTCCGAGCGCCCCCATACCGGGAACACCTTCTGCGCAGGACAGTCCGGAGCCAATTACCAGGACAAGGCCATCGCCAAGATGCTCCTGCAGTTTCTTCTTTAACGCACTTATTTCCACGTTTGCCCACCGACCTCGCAGCACTACTTTCTATGATAGAATGCATTCTTGATTTAGGAAACAGGCAAGTGTAGTACATTATTATTTCAATAGACTAAATTCGACAATATCGTAGAATCTTGTGGGAACTATCACTGCCAAACAACCTACGCCCACACCACCTCACTACGCACCATAGAAGTGAGCGTAGGCGGCGGTGTTAGGCTGCGACGCCGACAATATCAGCCTCAATAATAGCGCTGCGATCCATTTATATAGCGCACTTGGCATCCATCCTGAGATGCAATCTGTCGATTCCTCTATCAACTTAGCGTCGCAATCGAGCTTTGTTTTTCAGGTCAATATATCTATGTAAGAGTCGATGCATATGGAGGCTCCGGATGGGCTGGCGCAATGACAAGACTATTCCCGAAGATAAATTCGATACTGTACTCGATTACTACACGTCCGTCCGGAAAGGCATGCGGGAAAAGGCCAACCACAATAAACATGAAGCACAATGGTGCTTTGCCATCATCATCTTCTGCACGTTAGTTGCGCCCCTGTTTGTAACGCTTGGTGTTGGGCAGTTCTGCGCGAAGGTAGTTCCATCGTGCCTTTCGGTTTTGGCAGGGGGCCTCACAAGTTGGCTTCAACTTCGAAAACCACAACGACTGTGGGTACTATACCGGCGAGCACAACGTGAATTAGAAGAGCAGAAAGCGAACTACGATTTCAAGAACGCTGATTTCGCGGAAGCGCTAGAGCCGGATAAACTGCTGGCACGGAAAGTGACCCATGTTGCGCGCTGGGTTCATGACTCATGGGAGGGCTTGGTGCCCGAACCCGAAATGCTCGCCGGCAACCATGGAAAGAAAGTATCTGATAGACGGAAGATCGATGACACTACCGGAAATAGCTAAATCACCGCTTAACACCAAATACGGTCCCTTTGACCTTTATGATTTTGCTTGGTCCAAGAACGAACAGGACAATGTGCTTGCGCTTGTGTCGGATTTCACGGGTAAGACGCCCTTAGTTCGGATTCAAAGTGCCTGTTACACAGGCGAGATTTTCGAGAGTACGGACTGTGACTGTCATTGGCAGTTGGAGACCGGCCTTCATCGCATCCACGAAGAGGGCGGTATCTTCATCTACATGCTGTGCGATGGGCGAGGCGCGGGCCTGCTTACCAAGATAAGGGGCATGAATATCACCGCGACAGAGGGGTTGGACACGGCTGAGGCTTACAAGAAGCTGGGCTCGCCCCTTGATCCACGTGAATACAAACGGGCAGCCTTCATATTGCAGTATTTCGGCGTAACATCGTGCCTGCTACTGACAAACAATCCGCGCAAAGTTGCGGGGTTGGTTGATCAAGGCATTGAAGCCAAACGTGTTGCACATATGAGCGATCCGACACCGCTTAATGAGGCCTATCTTCGCTCAAAAGCACGGAAGCTGGGTCATATGATGAAGCCATTTGGTACCGACGCATGAAATTAGAACTACGGTGACAGTGCATTTAATTAAGATGGAAGATGGCGAAGGGCCAAATGGCGCCGACGGCTCTCCGGTGCCCATTTTATCCTTCTTACGCAACGTCGCGCCTTCGCTTGACCAACGCCGGCAACACCAGCCCGGCAACAATAAAGGCCGCGCCCCAGATGTCGTGGTCGTGCAGGCTCTCCCCGAGCAGGAGATAGGCGAGCAGGGCCACGAAGACGGTCTGCAGGTAGAGCAGCATGCTGGCACGGCCGGCGTCGAGCGCCTCGACGCTGCGATTGTAGAGATAATACATCAGCGCGCCGCCCGGCCCGGCCAGATAGGCGAGCGCCAGCAGGCCGTTGGCGTTCAGGGCCGAGCCGCCGCCGCCGGTCAGCTCCCACAGATAGAAAGGCAAAGCGGCCAGGGCGCCGGCGCCGAGCAGGACCACCACCGTGGGCAGCAGGGGGATGCCGAATCTGGCACGGCGAAGGAGCACGGTGTAGAGGCCCCAGCAGAAGGCGCTGCCGACGATCCACAATTCGCCGGCACTGACCTGCAGCCCCATCAGCGCGCCGAGATCGCCATGGGCCACGATGACCAGCATGCCGGCCAAAGCGAGCAGCGCGCCGATGGCCTTCCACAGGCCGAGCGGCTCGCCGAGCACGATGCGGGCAATCACCATGGTCATCACCGGTGACAGCGCCATGATGATGCCGGCGGTGGTGGCATTGGTGAAATGGAGGCCGGTATAGATCATGCCCTGGCACAGGGTCAGGCCGATGGCGCCGACGATGAGGACCTCCAGCGGCCGCGAGCGGAGCAAGGCGATGATCGCGCCGTAATGGCGATGCACGATCGGCAGCAGGATGGCGCAAGCCAGCAGCAGCCGCCAGAAGCAGAGCGCCCAGGGCCCCATTTCCGGCGCCGCCCATTTGGCCGCGATGTAGACGCCGGCCGAAAGAAGCCAGCCCAGCACCGCGGTCGCGTAGGCGATCAGAAGGGATACGCCGGGGGCGGCCTTCGCCTCGTCGGGATGTGCCATCGGCAGCATGTGGTTCCCAGCCTCCTCCCCTCGCCGACGGACCGGGAGCGATGGCAGCCCCGTATCGCCGGGTGCCGTGCCCTGGCCTGGAGCCCCATCGGCGCTCTTCGATCTGCCGGCCTGGCGACCAACCGCCCCTTTATTCGGATGGGGAGCGTTTCTTGTAAGATAACGAGGCTTTCGCCTTACCCGTTTCAGAAGATCGGCATGTACGCTGCGAAAAACAACCTCGCTTTTACCCCGATTTTGCTTCCGTAACGGAAATTACGACTGATTGCGAACGCCGGTTGCCAAGCATAGTGTCACGATGCGCCAGTCTTTATCAAGGAGCATGCCGTGACCGAGCACGAGCGCAGCCTGGAGGAAATCGCCGCCATCCGCGACCTGCTGGCCGCCAAGCCCCGGCCGGTCGGATGGGGCGAGCGGCGCGCACGGCTCGACGAGGTCGGCACCCACTGGCCTGTTGCCGACGATGTCGTCTGCACGGAAATCGCGTGCGACGGCGTCCCCGGCGAATGGTCGATGGCGCCGGGCAGCGACGCCGGGAAGGTGCTGCTCTACTTCCACGGCGGCGGCTACTGCTCGGGCTCCATCGAAAGCCATCGCCGGCTGGTGACGGAGGCCGGCCGCGCGGCGCGCATGCGAACCCTGGCGATCGACTATCGCCGCGCGCCCGAGCAGCCTTTTCCGGCCCAGCACGAGGACGCCCTCGCGGCATGGCGCTTCCTGCGGCGGCAGGGCATCGCCGCCGAAGACATCGCGGTCGGCGGGGACAGTGCGGGCGGCAATCTCACTCTGGCCCTGATCGGCCGCCTGCGCGCCGCCGGCGAGCCCCTGCCCCGCTGCGCCTGGGTGATTTCGCCCTGGACCGATCTCACAATGTCGGGCGCGACGCTCGCCGGCAAGGGCACGATCGATCCGATCATCCACAAGGCCTATCTGGAGGAGCTTGCCGCCGCCTATGTCCCGGCGGGGACGGACCCTGGCGACCCACTGATCTCGCCTTTGTTCGCCGACCTGCGCGGCTTTCCGCCGCTCTTGATCCAGGTCGGTTCGGCCGAGACGCTGCTGTCGGACGCCACGCGGCTTGCCGAGGCCGCCGGCAGCGCGGATGTGCCGGTGCGGCTCGAGATCTGGCCGCATATGATCCACGCCTGGCCGCTCTGGAACGCCGGCCTGGAAGACGGCCGGCGTGCGCTGGCCGCCGCGGGCGAGTTCATGCGCAACGCCGGGGGCTAGACGGTTGCCGCCGGCTCCCCGCCGGCGGCCGCCTTCTTCCCTTACGCCCGCTGCCGCGCGATCACCCCCAGCGCCGTGGTGATCGCCCGGGCGAAGGTCAGCGCGCCGATGCCGTCCACGTCGCGCTCGGGCATGAATTCCACGAAGTCCATCGCCTCGATGCGGCCGCGGCGGGCGGCGCCCTTGATGAGGTCGACCAGCTGGTAATAGGTGAGGCCCCCCGGGGCGCGGCCGATGACGCCGGGCACCAAGGCCGGGTCGAGGGCGTCGGCGTCGATGCAGATGACGATGCGGCTGCCTTCGGGGATGAGGTCGAGCGCGGCCTCGACGCCCTGGCGGTGCAGGTCATGGGCCGGCACGAATTTGACGCCCCAGGCCAGCGCATCCTCATAGTCGCTGGTCGCGGCCGAGCCGATACCGCGGGCGCCCACCTGGATGATGCGCTCGATATGGGGCATTTCCGACGCCCGGCGCATGGTGGAGGAGAGGCCGAGGCGCTCGTCCATATGCACCTCGCGCCAGTCGATATGGGCATCGATCTGCAGGATGGTGTAGCGGGCGCCCGCCTCCGCCCCCAGGGCTTCGAGCATGGGGATGGGGATGGAATCGTCGCCCCCCAGCACGATCGGCACCGCCCCGCGGGCGCGGATGGCCTTGACGGCGGCGGCGATGGCGGCGCGGTTGGCGGCCCCGTCATTCTCGTCATAGGGCAGGTTGCCGCAATCGACGGCGCGCAGGCGCGGCTCCGGGAAGACCTTGCCGCCATTGTCGAAATCGTGGCGGTCGACATTGGCGGTGAAGGCGGCGGTGGCGCGGCGCAGGGCATCCGGCGCGTTGCGGCAATAGGCGCCGACGGAGCGGTAGGGCGTGGCGCAAGGCGCGCCGATCAGGGCGATCGGGGCGGCGAGCGTGGCAAGGTCGCGGCATTCCTCCAGGCCGAGGAAGGTGAGCGTATCGGCTGCCGCGCCGAACAGCGCGCCGAGATCGGCTTTCTGGTTCATGATGGAGATCCTCTATGCGGGCCGCCCGCGGGCGGCATCGGGTTGGAAAAGCGGGGGATGGCCGGCGGCGAGCCTCAGGACGGGCGGACGTCGAGGTAGCCGGCCCAGCGGCGCTCGACGAGGCGGAAGGCGCCGACCAGGACGAAGGTCAGGACGAGGTAGACGATCGCGGCCGCGACATAGGGCTCGAACTGGATGTAGTAGTTCAGCGTGATCATGCGGGCGACGCCGGTGGTCTCCAGCAAGGTGACGGTGCTGGCGAGCGAGGTGGCGTGCAGCATCATGATGGTCTCGTTGCCGTAGAGCGGCAGCGCCCTGGTCAGCATCGCCGGCACCAATATGCGCCGCGCCCGCGTCCAGCCGGACATGCCATAGGCGGTGGCGGCCTCCACCTCGCCGGGCGGGATGTGGCGTAGCGCGCCGGCGAAGATCTCGGTGGTGTAGGCGGTGGTGTTGAGCACGAAGGCGATCAGCACACAGACGAGCGGGCTGGAGAGCCAGGGCCAGAGCAGGCTGGCGCGCACCAGCTCGAACTGGGCGAGGCCGAAATAGATCAGGAAGAGCTGCACCAGCAGCGGCGTGCCGCGGAACACCAGCGTATAGGCGAAGACCAGGCTGCGGATCAGCCGGTTGGCGCTGTTGCGCGCGAAGGAAAGCGGGATGGCAAGGCAGAAGGAGATCGCCAGGGACGCCACGGTGAGGACCAGCGTCAACTGGGCACCCTCGGCATAGAGGCCGAGATTCTCGGCAATGACGTCCCAGTTCATGGCGCCAGCTTCCTTGTGCCGAGCTCGTAGCGCCGCGCCAGCCAGGCCAGCACCAGCATGGAGAGGATGGTGATGGCGAGATAGAAGCCGCCGGCGACCAGGTAGAAGGTGAAGGGCTTGCCGGTGGCCTCGGCGGCCCCCTTGGCGCGGAACATCACGTCCTGCAGGCCGATGAGGGAGACCAAGGCCGTCGCCTTGACCAGCACCAGCCAGTTGTTGGTGAAGCCGGGCAGCGCCAGGCGGATCATCTGCGGCAGCACGATGCGGGTGAAGATGCGGGTGCGCCCGAGCCCATAGGCCTCCGCCGCCTCGATCTGGCCGCGGGGGATGTTGAGGAGCGCGCTCTTGAAGGTCTCGGTCATGTAGGCGCCGAAGATCAGGCCGAGCGTGGCGATGCCGGCCCCGAGCGGGGAGAATTCGACCTGGATGTCGAAGCCGAGCCATTCGCCGACCTGGCCGATGAAGGAGGGCAGGCTGTAGAAGACCAGCAGCATCATGACGAGATCAGGGATGCCGCGCACCACGAAGGTATAGATCCCCGCGATGGCCGCCAGCGTCCTATGGCGCGAGACCTTGCACAGGGCCGCGCCGAGGCCGAGGAGGACGGCCACCACCAGCGAGGCGAAGGCAAGCAGCAGGGTGATCGCCCCTGCCGCCAGGATCGTGCGGACGAAATCGAGGATCATGTCCGGTCATTCGCCGAAATATTTGGCGTCCAGCGCCTTGAGCGTGCCGTTGTCCCTGAGGATGGCGAGGCCCTTGTTGATCTCGGCCACCAAAGCGGTGTTCTTCTTGCCGATGGCGATGGCGACGCCCTCGCCGAACTCCTTGGCATCCTTGCCGGTGAGCTGCGGGCCGACCAGCTCGTAATCCTTGCCGGCATCCGACTTCAGGAAGCTAGCGCTGATCTGGGCCTGGTAGCTGATATGGAGTTCAGCGCGGCCGGCGCTCAGCTCCAGATAGGGCGCGCTGCCGGTGTCGTAGCGCTTGATCACAGCCTTGGGGAAGTGGCTGGTGACATAGGCGTCCATCGGCGTGCCGGTCTGCACCGCGATGGTCTTGCCGGCCATGCCCTCGGGCGTGAACTCGAAGGAGGCGCCCTTCTTGGCCACGAAGCGGAAGATCGGGTGGTTGTAGATGTCTGAGAAGGCGATCACCTTGCGGCGCTTCTCGGTGACGGTGAGCTGGGAGATCAGCGCGTCATATTTGCCGTCGATCAGGCCGGGGATCATGCCGTCCCAGGCGGCGTTGAAGATGTCGCAGTCGAGCTTGGCGGCCTCGCAGATCGCCTGCATCAGCTCGACGTCGTAGCCGACCAGCTTGCCGTTGGCGTCGATCGATTCGAAGGGCGGGAAGGTGGCGTCGGTGGCGATCTTGATCTTGTCGGCGGCCTGGGCGCTGAGGGCCTGGGCGCCGGAGGCGGCAAGGCCGAGCAGGAGGGCGGCGACGGCGTTTCTGATGCGAATGCTCATGATGGGTCTCTCGGGATGGGGTTTGTGGTTATGGGAGCCGGTTTTCCACCAGCTTTGGCCAGGCCGCTGCGGCTAATGCTGCAGACGCCCGGCAAGGAATTGCCGCAGCCTGTCGCTGCGGGCATCGGTGAAAACGGCTTCGGGCGGGCCCTCTTCCTCGATGGCGCCGTTGTGCAGGAAGACGACGCGGCTGGAGGCATGGCGGGCAAAGCCCATCTCATGCGTCACCACGATCATGGTGCGGCCCTCCTCGGCGAGGGCCTGCATGACCTTGAGCACCTCGCTCACCAGTTCCGGATCGAGCGCCGAGGTCGGCTCGTCGAACAGCATGACGTCGGGGTTCATGCTGAGGGCCCGGGCGATCGCCACGCGCTGCTGCTGGCCGCCGGAGAGATGGGCCGGATAGCGCTGCAGCACCTCCTGGCCGAGGCCGACCTTGGCGAGATTGGCCCTGGCGCGCTCGGTGGCCTCCGCCCTGGAGACGCCGAGCACGCTGATCGGCGCCTCGATGACATTGTCGAGCACGCTCATATGCGACCACAGGCAGAAATTCTGGAACACCATGGCGAGGCGGCTGCGCATGCGCTGGAGCTGCCTCTTGTCGGTGGCCCTGAGGAAACCGTCGCCGTCCCTGACCGTCTTCAGCGCCTCGCCGTCGATGACGATACTGCCGGCGGTCGGACGCTCGAGGAAATTGATGCAGCGCAGGAAGGTGCTCTTGCCCGAGCCGCTGGCCCCGATGATGCTGATGACGTCACCGGCCGCGGCCTGGAGGGAGACGCCCTTGAGGACCTCGACCTTGCCATAGGATTTGCGGATACCGTCCACGGCCAGCTTGTGCATGCTTCTTCCCAATCCGGCCGCGTTCGTCCGCCACCAAGACCCCTCTCCAGCGCCGGACTTGTCCGTCCAATCGCGACGGTGCTCATAAAATCAGAAGGCCAGCCTGGGGCAATTGATATTTGATCATCAAATAGATGACGTCATTTCATCTATTGTGCATTCCCCGGGCAGATTGCCTGCGAAGGAGGCATAGCCGAGTGGCTTATCCGGCCAATTCCTGAAGAGATCTCAACTGTACACCACCCAGTCAACCGATTTGCCAGGCGGCGGCATCCTTGCCGAAGCGCGCCAGCAGCCAGCGCAGAAAGAGCCGCACGCCGGAGCGCTGCAGGCCGGCATGGGTGGAGACGACATACCAGCCGCCGAAGGCGTCGATGGCGGTGGAGAAGGGCCGCAGCAGCGTGCCGCTCCTGACATCCGCGCCCGAGAGCGTGTCACTGGCCAGGGCGACGCCGGTGCCGTTGATGGCGAGGTCGATCGCCATGCCGAGATCGCTGCAATAGAGGTGGCGGCTATAGGGGCTGAAATCGCGCTCGCCGGCCTCGGAGAGCCAGCGCCGCCATTCGGCGCCGTCGTCCCAGTGCAGCAGGATGGCGCTGCGCAGTTCCAGCGGGCTGGTGATGCGCCGGCCGATGCGCTGGAACAAGGTCGGGCTGCAGACCGGCATGATGCTGACATGGGCGAGCTGCGCCGACCATTTGTCGTCCCAGCCGCCGGCGCCGAAGACGATGCCGATATCGGCATCCACCAGCTCATGGATGCGGTGGTTCTCGGTGAGCTTGATATGGCATTCGACGGCAAGGTGGTCCTGGCAGAAATCGGCGAGGTTCTTGGCGAGCCAGCCGCTGGCGAACATCGGCGGGCAGGCAATGCCGATGCGCCCGCCATCCTGGTCCGCCTCCGACAGGCGCAGCGCCGTGTTGGTGATGTCCTGCAGCGCGGCCGAGACCGTCTTGGCGAAGATCCGGCCGGCATCGGTGAGCACCACGCCGCGCCCAGCCTTGTGGAAGAGCGGATAGCCCAGCGCCTCCTCCAGCCGCCGCAGCTGGTGGCTGACGGCGCTGTCGGTCAAAGCGAGCTCGCCGGCGGCCCGGGTCAGGCTTTCATGGCGCGCCGCCGCCTCGAAGGTGCGCAGCACGCCGAGCGGCAGGTTACGCATCGCCGCGCCCCGTCATGACATCGGCCTGGCCTTCATCCTCCACCCCGGATCTCCCAAAATATGGATGGCTGCCGGGATATCGCCTAGGATGGCGCCATGCCCTCCTCCGATGCGATTCGTATTGCAGCCGCCGTCATCGTCCGTCCCGACGGTATGACACTCCTGGTCAGAAAACGAGGGACATCGGCCTTCATGCAGCCCGGCGGCAAGATCGAGCCCGACGAGCAGCCCCGCCAGGCCCTGTGCCGCGAGCTCGCCGAGGAGATCGGCCTCACGGTTGATCCAGCACACCCCGTCTATCTCGGCCGGTTCGAAGCCCCGGCGGCGCATGAGGACAACAGGATGGTGGAGGCCGAGATCTTCCGCCTCGACATCGCCGAGCCTGTCGCCGCCACCGCCGAGATCGAGGAGATCGCCTGGGTCGATCCCAAGGCACCCGGCCCGCTGCCCCTCGCCGCCCTGACGCGCGACCATGTGCTGGCCCTCGCGACGGCGCTTGGCGGGGGCTAGGATCGCGCATCCAAGTTTGGCAGCAGCTGATCGGTCACTATGGCGCGGAGCACCAAATTCCGATATGGTAACACCATGTAACACCCATATGAGGTGCCTCAATGCCACCCGCTTCCGCCACGACCAGCATCAAGCTGGATTCCAAGGTCAAGGATCGCCTCCAACGGCTGGCCGATGCTCGGCATCGCAAGCCGCATTGGCTGATGAAGGAAGCAATCCATCAATATGTCGAGCGTGAAGAAAAACGCCAGGCGTTCTACGACGACGCTCGCAAGGCTTGGGACGAGTACCAGGCAACCGGCTTGCATGTAACCGGGGAAGAGGTCGCGGCTTGGCTGGAAACATGGGGCACGGATGACGAGAAAGCCTCGCCTGTATGCCACAGGTAATCTTCTCGCCCGCTGCCCTTCGCGATCTCGAAAGGCTACGGGCTTTCCTGCACTCCAAAAACCAAATGGCGGGCAAACGAGCCGCAACGGCAATCATCCAGACCATTCAGACGCTTACGGCTCATCCTGAAATAGGGCGACCGATCCAGGATGCCGAAGAGCGAGAGCTCGTCATCAATTTCGGCCGCGATGGTTATGTGGCCCTCTACCGATACGATGGAGACAAAGTCGTGATTCTCGCCATCCGACATGGTCGGGAAGCCGGATATGATTGAATGATCTAAGCAGGAGAGAGACCGGCTCGATCGAGGCCCTCAATTCTCGCGCCGGCCGGCGAAGGCCAGCAGCAAAGCGAGGAAGATCAGGACACCGGCGCCGACCTGCTGCCAGTAGAAGTTCCAGCCGATCAGGAGCAGGCCGTTGGAGACGAAGCCGAACAGCAGCACGCCGAGGATGGTGCCGGCAATGCTGGCGCGCCGGTTGCGGCTGAGCGAGGTGCCGATGAAGGCCGCGCCGATGGCGTTGAGCAGATAGGCATTGCCCGAATAGGGCACATAGGCGTTGACGTTGGAGGAGAGCAGGATGCCCGTCACGGCGGCGACGGCCCCGGAGAGGATGTAGACGATCGCCAGGATCCGCCGCACCGGCAGGCCGGAATAGCGCGCGACCTCCTCCTGGGTGCCGACGGCGAGGACGGTGCGGCCGAAGCTCGATTTCTCCAGGAGGAGCCAGGCGCCGAGTGCCAGCACCGCGACGAGAAGCAGCGAGACCGGCACGCCGAGAATGGTGCCATGGCCGATGAAGGCGAGCGCGGGCGGTATGCTGCCGGCCGGCACATAGACGGGATTGCCGCCATCGGTGGTGAGCTGCTGCAGGCTGTGCCCGATGAACAGCGTGCCGAGGGTCGCCAGGAACGGCGTGATCGACAGCCGCGCGATCAGGACGGCGTTGAAGAGCCCGGTGCCGATGCCCGCGCCGACGCCATAGAGGCAGGCGAGCGCCACCGGCTGGCCCGAGGACACCGCCGAGACGAAGGCGAGGCTGCCGAGATCCACCGCCGTGCCCACCGACAGATCCGTGCCGCCCGAGGCCACCGTCAGGGTCATGGCGATGGCGACGATGGCCGTCAGCGCGACATTGTTGACCAGCACGCCGGTGATGTTGCCGAGCGTCAGGAAGCCCGGGGCCAGCACGGAGAAGACGGCCACCACCAGCACGAGCGCCAGCGGAATGCCGAAGCGCAGCAGGTCGAATGCCGGCCGGATGCGCGGCCCTTCGGCCCCAACGGCGCTCATGTCGCCCTCCTGCGTGCGAGATTG
Source organism: Labrys sp. (in: a-proteobacteria) (assembly GCF_047605565.1). Classification (NCBI taxonomy): domain Bacteria; kingdom Pseudomonadati; phylum Pseudomonadota; class Alphaproteobacteria; order Hyphomicrobiales; family Xanthobacteraceae; genus Labrys; species Labrys sp. (in: a-proteobacteria). The sequence continues at coordinate 7,977 of NZ_JASGFM010000019.1, read as the reverse complement.
GCGGTGGCGGCGACGACGGCCAGGATCAGCACGCCCTCGATGCCGTTGACCCAGTAGGTCGAGACATGGAGGAGCTGGAAGCCGTTGGTGAGCGCGCCCAGGAAAACGGCGGCGAGCAACGTGCCGGCCACGGTCGGCAGCAGCCGGCGCGAAAACATGAAGCCGAGAAAGGCGGTTGCCACCACCGGCAGCAGCATGTCGCCCGAACCGCCGGTCGCGCCGTTGAGGAAGGCTGCAGACACGACGCCGGCCAGCCCGCCCAGCAGCCCGCTGGCCAGATAGGACAGTGCGACATAGCTGTTGACGGCGATGCCGGCGGCCTTGGCCGCCTCGCGATGTCCGCCCACCGCATAGGCACGCAGACCGAAGGGCGTGAGATGCAGCAGCACGGCCAGGACCGCGCACAGTGCAAGGAGCAGCCAGCCAAGCACGGGAATGTCGAGCGGTCCGGGCAGGCCGAGCCAGTCGATCAGCGGTGACGCCGCGGGAATGGTGGTGTTCTCGGTCACCACCAGTTCGAGCCCGGCGCAGACATTCATGGCGGCCAGCGTCGCCAGCAGAGGCAGGATCCTGAGCCAGACCACGGCAAGCGCATTGACCAGGCCGACGAGGAGGCCGACGCCGAGCGCGGCCGCCACGCAGGCAAGGTCCGGGAAGCCGGCCTGGTTGAGCACGGCGAAAACGGCGGCCGAAAGCCCGAGCGTGCCGGCCAAAGAGAGGTCGATGCCGCCGGCGATCACATCCGAACCGCCGGTGATCAGCACCAGCGTCAGGCCGAACCCCAAGATGCCCAGCACCGCCGATTGCGACAGGATGAGGCCGATATTGGCGGGCGAGACGAAGGAGGGCACGTTGACGGCAAAGAAGGCCATCACGGCCAGAAAGAACAGCAGACCTCCGGCCCGGACCAGGCGCGTCCCGGCGCCGCCCGCGAGATCGCGCCAGCCCGTGCGGGCCCTGGCTTCATGGGGCTCGGGGTGGATCGAGGCCGATGTCGCCGCGGCGATCGCCTCCAGGGTTTCATGCGGCATGGCTGGCTCCTTCCCCGGGATCGGCGCCCGTCAGGGCCGCGGCCAGCAGCTGGTCGGACGATGTTGCCGAGGTCTCATAGGTGCCGACCACGCCGCCGCGATGCATCACCAGGACCCGGTCGCACACGCCCAGGAGCTCGTCGAGATCGGCCGAAAGCAGCAGGATGCCCGCGCCCTTCTCCGCAAGCTCAGCGATGAGGCGATAGATCTCGGCCTTGGCCGCGACGTCGACCCCGACCGTTGGCTCGTCGAGAACATAGACGTCGGAGCGGCGGGCCAGCCATTTGGCGATCACCACCTTCTGCTGGTTGCCGCCGCTGAGGGTGCGCACGGCTGCATCCTGGCTGCTGGCTTTGATCTTGAGCGCCTCGATCAGCCTGGACACCGTCGAACGTTCGCCGGCGCGGTCGAGCCAGCCCAGACGCGTGATCTGGCCGAGGCTGGCGAGGGTGGCGTTCTCGCGGATGGAGAGGCCGAGCGCCACGCCCTGGGCGCGACGATCCTCCGGCACCAGAGCGAGACCCGCCTGCGCCGCCGCCACCGGGCTGGAGAGCCGCCGCACGCGACCGTCGACCTCGATCGTGCCTGCCCGCGTGGGCCGCAGCCCGAATAGGGCCTGGACGAGCTCCTTGGCTCCGGAGCCGAGCAGCCCGGTCAGCCCGACCACCTCGCCGCGATGCACGGTCAGCGAAACATCGGCAAAGGCCGGCGGCGCGCCAAGGCCGGCAAGGGACAGCACGGGCCTGCCGCGCTCGGCGCGATGCTTGGGGAAGAGGTCCTTGACGTCGCGATCGACCATCAGGCGGGTGATCTCGCCGATCGTCGTGCGCGAGGGCTCGAGATGGGCGACGTCCCGGCCATTGCGCATGATGGTCACGACATCGCAGATGCGCTCGATCTCGGCGAGATAATGCGAGATGTAGATGCTGGTGAGGCCGCGCGCCTTCAATTGCGCGATGGCGGCGAACAGGCTCTCGACCTCGCGCTTGGCGAGCGCCGCCGTCGGCTCGTCGAAGATGATGAGGCGAGGCTTGGCCAGCAGCGCCCGCGTGATCTGGACGATCTGCTGCTGCGCGGTCGACAGGTCGCGGATGAGCGCGCCGCGCGGCAAAGTGATGCCGAAGAAATGCTTGAGGGCCTCGTCGGCCCGGCGCTGCAGGCTCGCCTGCCAGACGCCGAGGCGCGATGCCATGGCTTCGCGCCCCAGGAACAACGCTTCGCCAACGGTTGCGGTCGGCACCAGCAGCCGGTCCTGGTGAATGAAGGCGATGCCGAGCTGCTCGGCCTTCTTGGGCGAGAGATGATCGAGCGGCCGGCCCTCGAATTCGATGCTGCCGGCTTCCGGGCTGACGAGACCGGCCAAGGCCTTGATCAGGGTCGACTTGCCGGCGCCGTTCTGCCCGACCAGGCCGTGGACGGTGCCGGGCGCGACCACGAGCGAGGCGTCGTCGAGGGCCCGAGTCGGCCCGAAGGTCTTGACGAGGCCGCGCATGGCCAGAACGGGAGGGGGTGAGGTCATGGCGTCGATCACTGGTCAGCCTCGCCGGCACACCGGCCGGCTCAGCCCTTGCTCAAGGAAATGCGGCACGGGCCACGAGGAAGAGCCACCCCATCCGTCATTCGGATGGGGTGGCTGGGCAGGATGGTGTCAACGAGGGCACCCTGCGGGGTCGGTCAGATACGGGGCGACCGGCATACTCGTCGATCAAGCCTGGCCGAGCTGCTTCTGCACCTCGGCGGCGTTCTTCTTGTTGGCGATCACGGCCGGCAAGAAGGTCTGCGAGGGCAGCGTGGTATCGCCGTTGAGATAGCGGGCGAGGTTCAGGACCGCCTGGCGGCCGATGACCGAGGGCTGCTGGGCCGCCACCGCGCCGGCCGGCGCCTTGGGATCCTTGACCAGCGCCAGCACCTCGGGCGTGCCGTCGACGCCATAGGTGAGGATCTCGCTGCGCCCCGCGGCGATCAGGGCCTGGGTGGCGCCAAGCTGGGGAATGTCCCAGGCCGACCAGATGGCCGAGATCGAGCCCTTGTCGGGATATTTGCTCAGCAAAGCGGTGATCTGGGCATAGGCGTCCTGCACCGTGTTGGGGATGACGTCCCTCAGTTCGGGCTGGATGATCTTCACCTCGGGATAATATTTCAGCACGTTGCGCAACTGGGTGTAGCGGATCTCGCAGACCGGAACGCCCGAAAAGCCGTTGAATACCACGACATTGCCCTTGCCGCCGATATCGGAGACCAGCTGCAGCGCGAGCTGGGCACCCAGGGAGAAATTGTCCGAGGTCGCGGTGTTGATGACGTTGGTCGAGGGCAGGTCGACGGAGAAGACCGGGATGCCGGCCTGGCGCAATTTCTTCAGCCAGGGATCGACCACCGACAGGGTGCCGAGCGTCTGGATCACCGCATCGGGCTTTTGCGTCACCAGGGTCTGCAGCTGGCTGACCAGTGTCTTGTCGTTGCGTCCGGCATCGAGCCCGATCGGCGTGCCGCCAAGTTCCTTCACGGTCTCGACCTGGGCCTGGTAGGCTTTCAGGTCGAAGAAATGGTCGGTGCCCGCGACGCTGATCGCAATGGTCTTGCCCTTGAGGGAGGGCAATCCCGCTTCAGGCTTGGCAGTATCATCGGCCCGGGCGGCGCTGCCGAAGGCTGCGGCGGCAGCCAGGGCCGAGCCCATCTTGAGTAGCGAGCGGCGCCCGAGCGGGGTGGAGGATATCGTCGTCATCGTGTCGGTCCAGCTTTGATTTGGCCCGTCTGTCGAGGCCTGACCGAAGCACACATGGTCGCCGACATAATGTCAACTAAATTTATAGACTTAATATAATTAATTGACCGCCAACCGCCGGAACCGTCACTGGGTCATGGGAACGCCTCCCCCGAGCAGCCCGACGCCTCAGGCCATCCGGTGCAGCGACACGCTCGTCTTCGGGCCGTTCTTGATGGTCTGGAACACCACGCAGTAGCGTTCGGTCAGCTTCAACAATTGGTCGAGCCGCTCCTGCGGTGCCTCGCTGTCGACATCGAAGCGAAGCCGGATCTCGGCAAAGCCGACCGGCGCCTCCCTGTCGACCCCGAGCGTACCGCGAAAATCGAGGTCCCCCTCGGCGCTGACCTGGCCGGCCTTCAGGGGCAGGTCGATCGCCGTCGCCACCGATTTCAGCGTCACGCCGGCACAGGCCACCAGGGCTTCCAGCAGCATGTCGCCGGAGCACAGTTCCAGCCCGGATCCGCCGGTCGCCGGATGCAGGCCGGCGGTCGCCAGCGCCCGCCCGGTTTCGACCTTGCAGGCAATGCCCTCGCCATCGATCGAGCCCTTGGCCTTCAAGGTGATCAAGGCCGTCTTCGGGTCGGCGCGATAGCGCTCCTTGATCGGCGCCTGCATGGCGCGCAGTTCCGTCGAATCCATCTGTTCCTCCCGGATCATCACGGTGTCATTGGCCCGAACTATAGGCCGCCGGCAGAACCTGGCAAACGCTTCCCTAACAACAGCGAATCGGCTCAACGTTTGTCATTGCCGGGCTTGACCCGGCAATCCAACCTCTCCTCCATGCGTCGAAATCGCGGGCTTCTGGATGCCCGGGTCAAGCCCGGGCATGACAAAGATGGCGTATCGGTTACTTTCAACAATGCTCAAGCTGAACGATTGCCCTAGCCCAGAAGCCTCGGCACCTTGCGATCTGCGCGATTCTGTCTGATCAAATTAAGATAGCCTTCACCGCCCCGATTGCAGAGCAGCCGGCATTGGCATTTCCCGATGGCGAGAGGAGCACCATGTCGCGCCCGATTTTCGACCTCTCCGGCCGCCGCGCCGTCGTCACGGGCGCCAGCCGCGGCATCGGCCAGACCATCGCCCTCGCCCTGGCCGAAGCGGGCGCCGATGTCGCCGTGACGGCGCGGGCGCTCGGCAATCTCGACGAGACCCGCAGCCTCGTCGAAGCGTCCGGACAGCGCTGCATCGCCCTCGCGCAGGACGTCGCCGACGTCGAGAACTGCAGGGCCGTCATCGGCCAAGCCGCCGAAGCCCTCGGCGGCCTCGACATCCTGGTCAACAATGCCGGCGTCGAGAGTGTCCGCCCCTCCCTCGAGGTGGACGAGGCCCTGTGGGACGGCATCGTCTCCACCAATCTCAAGGGCGCCTTCTTCTGCGCGCAGGCCGCCGGCCGGATCATGGCCGGGGCGCAAGGGGGCGCTATCGTCAATCTGTGCTCCCTCACCTCCTTCGTCGGCATTCCCACCGCGGTTCCCTATGGCGCTTCCAAATCCGGCCTGCTCGGCGTCACCCATGCCCTCGCCGCCGAATGGGCCGGTCATGGCATCCGGGTGAACGCCATCGCGCCCGGCTATTTCCGCACGGCCATGACCGAGGTGTTCTACCAAGACGAAGCTTGGCAGGGGCAGATGCTGGCGAAGATCCCGCAGCGCCGTTTCGGCGAGCAGGCTGATGTCGCAGGCGTCGCGGTGTTCCTGTGCTCGGACGCCTCGGCCTATGTCACCGGCCATTGCATCCCGGTCGACGGCGGCTATCTCGCCTCGATCTAGGGAAGCTCGGGAGAATAAGTAAGCTGCTCTGAAGCTGTCATCCCCGGCCGAACCGCTCGCGAGCGCAGCGAGAGAGGGTGAGGGGAAGGGGTCTTCGCCCCCGCCGGGGATGACGGGCGCACTTGTTGCCTGACTTCTGCTCGGCGCAATCGCCATCTCAACCCCGACCTTCGTGCACTGCACAATAATTAGCCAGAATGTCAAGCCGGGCAAGAATTACGCATGTTGCGTTGACCGTATTTGTATGTAGCTGTATAGACAGGTTCATGCTGCCGTGAGATCGATCTGCGGGACTGGGCGCGGCGGCTTGGGAAGACGGGGAACGAAATGGAATCTGCGCCCCTCGGTATCAGCCCGTCCGGCGGAACGAGCCCCTTTGCCGTGTCCGTCAAGGATGTCGCCATGATCTTCGGCGACGTCCATGCGGTCAAAAGCGCCTCCTTCGATCTGCCCAAGGGCAAGTTCCTCACCATTCTCGGCCCCTCCGGCTCGGGCAAGACCACGCTGCTGCGCATGGTGGCCGGCTTCGATGCGCCGAGCAGGGGCGAGATCTTCATCAACGGCCAGCCCGTCAGCGCCGTGCCGGCGCACAAGCGGGCCATCGGCATGGTGTTCCAGAAACTGGCGCTGTTCCCGCACATGACGGCGGCCGAGAATGTCGGCTTCCCCCTCAAGATGCGCCGCCATGACGCCCGCGGCATCGCCGCCAAGGTGGAGCGTTACCTCGACCTGGTGCGCCTGGGCGGCTATGGCGGGCGCCGCATCAACGAATTGTCGGGCGGCCAGCAACAGCGTGTGGCGATCGCCCGCGCCTTGGTGTTCGAGCCCGACCTCTTGCTGCTCGATGAGCCCCTGGCGGCGCTCGACCGCAAGCTGCGTGAGGAGATGCAGCTCGAATTCCGCCGCATCCAGAAGGAGCTCGGGGTCACCACCATCAACGTCACCCACGACCAGCGCGAGGCCCTCGTGGTCTCCGACGAGATCATCGTGATGGATGGCGGCCAGATCCAGCAGAAGGCCCGTCCGCTCGACACCTACCGGACGCCGGCCAACCCCTTCGTCGCCAATTTCATCGGCGTCACCAATTTCATCGAAGGCGTGGCCGGTGCCGCGAGCGGCTCCACCCTGACCTTCACCAGCGCGGGACGCAGCCTGGTCGGCACATCAGCCAATCCCGCAGTCCCGCCGGTACCCGGCGAGGCCTGCCAGGGTGCCGTCAGAGCCGAGCAGATCCGGATCGCTTCGAACGCGGAGAGGCTCCAGGGCCTCGAAACCATCGTGGACGGCGTGGTCGAGGATTCCATCTTCGAGGGCGAGCGCATCGTCTACGAAATACGGGTTTCGCCCCTCGGCGACGCGCTGCTGCGGGTCTTCGATCACGATCCCGTCGCCCACCAGCAATTCGCCCCGGGCGAGACCGTCAGCCTGGGATGGAATGCCAAGGATATGCAAATCTTCAAGAAGTGAATCTTCAAAAAGTGAAAAAGTGACCCGAGAAGGTCCATCCAGAGGAGAACCAGTGATGTCACACGATCAGTTCCTGTCAGCGCAAATCCGCCGGCGTACCCTGCTCGCTTCGATGCTGGCAGCCGGCGCCTCGGCCACTTTTGGCATGGGCCGGGCCATGGCCGACGAGCCCGAAAAGCCCTCCGAACTCATCGTGCGCGCCTGGGGCGGCAGCTGGGTCGACGCCCTGAAGGCGGGTGTCTCGGACAGCTTCACCAAGAAGACCGGCATCGCCGTGCGCCACGATCTGACCGAGGACAACGAGATCCAGCCCAAGCTCTGGGCGGCCGTGGCGCAGAAGCGCACCCCGCCGATCCATGTGAACTGGGACACCACCACCAACGCCACCAAATCGGCGCTGCGCGGCGTGACCGAGGATCTGTCCGATCTGCCCAACCTCAAGAACACCACCGAGCTCGCCAAGCCCGTCGGCCTCGACGGCTATCCGATCGTCAACACCTATGGCTATGTCTATGTGCTGGCCTACAGGCCGTCGGCTTTCCCGAACGGGGCGCCCAAATCCTGGAAGGACCTGCTCGATCCCAAGCTGAAGCGCCGCATCGCGCTCTACAATGACGGTATCGGCTTCCATTTCCCCGCCCAGGTCGCCGGCGGCGGCAAGCTGGAGGACATTCCGGCCAACATGCAGGCCGCCTGGGACTTCATCGCCAAGGTGAAGGAGCAGCAGCCCTTGCTGGGCGAGGATCCCGATTTCACCACCTGGTTCCAGAAGGGCGAGATCGACGCGGCCTGCACCATTTCCACCAATGCACGCGAGGCCAAGAAGAACGGCATCGACCTCGCCTGGGTGGTGCCGGAGGAAGGCGCCAAGTTCGACACGGACGGGCTGTGGATCCCCAAGGGCCTGCCGGAGAACGAGCTCTACTGGGCCAAGCAGTACATC
>NZ_JASGFM010000018.1:0-129468 GCF_047605565.1 Labrys sp. (in: a-proteobacteria) | reverse complement strand
CCCTTCCAGCCCCAATAGGTCCAGGTGCCGGCGAGGCGATCGAAGACCTGGCGCGAATCCGTCTCGCCAACAGTGCGCTCGGCCTCGGGGAGGGCGGCCAGAGCCTTCTTGTCGGGGATGGTGCGCCAGAGCCAGGACGGCACGGCGTTTTCTTCCACGCGCTTGGTGCGGGCGGGTACGCCCGCCTTGCGGAAATATTTCTGCGCCAGAATGTCGGCGGCGACCTGGCTCCAGGCCTCCGGCACGGCGATGCCTTCCAGCCGGAAGACGATCGAGCCATCCGGGTTCCGGATCTCGCTCGTCGCCGTCCGGAACGCGATGGACGCGTAGGGGGACTGCCCCTTCTTGGTGTAAAGCCGTTCAATCCGCATTGCGTTCTGCCCCGAAAATTAGACGCAAAAATCCGCGCCGTGCCATCGTTACGGCTCGGTTCGAAAACTGTCTGACATCCTGTTTACTTGTCGGTGAGTACATGGCCCTGCCAACGTTCGAATGCCGAGGCTCGTGCCCCGCAATTCCGCGAGGTCACCCCCGCCGCCGACGTTTCCGACTATGACTCAATAGGTATGACTCGCGGGCAGGGGCGTCAAGATTTAGTGCCGGCAAAATGAGTGGCTATCTACATATAGTAGAGGCTGTGGAAATCGGGGACAAGCTTGAGCGGGAGCCCTCAAGGTTCCGGAATCCCTGGCAAAATTGCCGCCTTCAACCTGTCTTTGAATTGCCATGTTCCGGTCATGTTTCATTTACCATCCCCGGCGGATGACCCAAAATGGCACACAAGCCCTTGTGGAGAGGTCGCCGAAGGCTTGCCGTAAGGGCAAGCGTGAGGAGCCGGAAGGGGCGAATCGAGGGCGCCGTGATTCCCTCACACCTTTTGAGCGTGCGAATCGTCCTCGTCGCCACCCTGCGTGATCAGGCGGGCGCTGCGCTGGTTGCGGGTGTGGATCCACAGCCAGCTCAGGGCGACGCTGAGGCGGGAGCGCACGCTGATCAGGAAATAGATGTGGGCGATGCCCCAGATCCACCAGGCGAGCGCGCCACGCAGCTTGATCCAGCCGAAATCGATCACTGCGCGCTTCTTGCCGATCTGCGCCAGGCTGCCCTGATGCTTGTAGTGGAAAGGGGGCGGGGCGGGATCGCCCGCCAGGCGGGCCCGAATCATGCGGGCGACATAGACGCCGGCCTGTTTGGCAGCCGGGGCGATGCCGGGGACCGGCTTGCCGTTGGGCCCGGCAAGGCTGATGGTGTCGCCGATGGCGAAGATCTCGGGATGACCGGGCACGGTCAGGTTCGGCTCGACGATGATTCGGCCGTTGCGGTCCGCCGGGACGCCGAGCCATTCGGCGGCCGGGGAAGCGCGCACGCCCGCGGCCCAGACGATGGTGCGCGCTGGCAGCAGCTTGCCGCCATAGACGACGCCGTCGGCCGTGCATTCGGTGACTGCGGCGCCGAGAACTACCTCGACACCAAGGCTTTCGAGCGATTGTTTCGTGTAGTCGGACAGATCGTCGGGATAGCCCGCGAGCACGCGAGAGCCTGCCTCCACCAGCACGACCCGTGCCTTATGGGTGTCGATGCGGCGAAAATCCGGAGCCAGCGTGTCACGCGCCAGCTCGGCGATGGTGCCGGCAAGCTCCACGCCGGTCGGTCCGGCGCCGACGATCACGAAGGTGAGCAAGGCGTCCTGCACCTCGGGGTCCGTTTCGCGTTCCGCCTTCTCGAAGGCAAGAAGGATGCGTCGGCGAATGGTGGTGGCGTCCTCGATCGCCTTCAGGCCGGGGGCGTGAGGCTCCCATTCGTCATGGCCAAAATAGGCATGGCGGGCGCCCGTCGCCAGGATGAGCGTGTCGTAGGCAAGCCGCGCCCCGTCCTTCAGGAGCACCTGGCGCGCCAATGCGTCGATGCCGGTGACTTCGCCGAGCAGCGTGGTCACCTCCGGCCGCCCGCGCATGAGATGGCGAATCGGCCAGGCGATCTCGGAGGTGGATAGCGAGGCGGTGGCGACCTGATAGAGCAGGGGCTGGAAGATATGGTGGTTGCGCCGGTCCACCAGGGTGATCTCGACGGGCGCGCCTTTGAGATGGTGGATGGCCTCCAGCCCTCCGAAGCCCGCCCCGACGACCACGATGCGGTGGGGTTCGCCCGCCATGGCATAGCCTCCTGCTCGACAGTCCCGAATCGCGACGTTCTCGTGCCATGGCATGGAATCATGCCCGACAAGATCCTGCGTCCACGCACAGAAGCTTGTAGCATTCCATTCCCGCAAGCAGAGTCGGAAAGAACGGGAAGATGAGCCTCATCGCCAAAGCCCATCAACTCCATGACGAGGAACGCACGCTCCTGCATCGATTGCGCCAGGAGCGACGTGCCCATCGGCGGCCGGATCCGGCCGCCTTGCCCGCCGGAGCCCGCATCGCCGATGCCGTCGCCGCAACCATGGGAAGCTGGCCCTTCATCATCGTGCAATCGGCCGTGCTCGCGGCCTGGGTGGTGCTCAATGTCGTCGCCTTCATGCAGCACTGGGATCCCTATCCCTTCATCCTGCTCAATCTGGCGCTGTCGTTCCAGGCAGCCTATGCCGCTCCCTTCATCATGATGAGCCAGAACCGGCAGGCTGCCATCGATCGCGCCGCTGCCACGCATGACTATGACGTCAATACCAAGGCGGAACTGGAGATCGAACTGCTGCACGAGAAGATCGACTTCCTGCGCGAGACCCAGGTCGCGGAGCTGATGCAGCTGGTCAAGCGGCTGGAGGAGAAGCTCGATGCCGCCGGCCAGGCGCCACCGGCCTGAAACCGGCGACGAGCGTGCGGCTGCGGCGCCTTGCGTGCCGGCTGCCGCCGGTCCATGGTCCCGCCTTCTTCAATGCTCCCGAGTCAGCCATGTCCCGCTCCATCATCATCGACACCGATCCCGGCCAGGATGACGCCCTGGCGCTGCTGCTGGCGCTGGGAAGTCCCGAGCTCGAGGTGCTGGGCATCACCACGGTGGCGGGCAATGTGCCGCTGGCCCTGACGAGCCGAAACGCGCGCGTGGTCTGCGAACTGGCGGGACGATCGGACATCACGGTGTGCGCCGGCGCGGACCGGCCGCTGCTGCGTCCGCTCGTCACCGCGGAACATGTGCATGGCAAGACGGGCCTCGATGGCGCGGACCTGCCCGAGCCCACCATGCCGATCAGCCCGCGCCATGGTGTCGACTTCATCGTCGAAACCCTGATGACGCGCCCCTCCGGCACCATCACGCTGTGCCCGCTCGGTCCTCTCACCAATATCGCGCTGGCGCTCCTGCGCGAGCCGCGCATTGCCCCGCGCATCAAGGAAATCGTGCTGATGGGGGGCGGTTGCTTCGAGGGCGGCAACATGACGCCGGCAGCCGAGTTCAACATTTTTGTCGATCCCCATGCCGCCAAAGCGGTTTTCGCCTCCGGGGTTCCGATCACCATGGCGCCGCTCGATGTGACTCACAAGGCGCTCACCACGCGCCTGCGCGTCGACAGGATCCGGAAGATCGGTACCAAAGTTTCCGATGCCGCGGTGGGTTGGCTCGATTTCTTCGAGCGCTTCGACGTGCAGAAATATGGCTCGGAAGGCGGACCGCTGCATGATCCTTGCGTGATCGCCTGGTTGCTCAAGCCCGAACTCTTCACCGGCCGTTCCTGCAATGTCGAGATCGAGACTGAATCTCAGCTCACCCAGGGCATGACGGTGATCGACTGGTGGGGTGTCACCGACCGTCCGAAGAATGCCTTCGTCCTGGGGGGCATCGATGCCGAGGGCTATTTCGACCTGATCGCGCAGGCGATTGCGCGGCTCTAGGGCCGTCGGCAGGCGCTTTGCGTTAGAAATCACCGATGAGGCTATGCGCAATGGTGGACATCCCCGTCGCGCTTGGCCATAAGACTTGCAACGGAATACGAAACGGCAGCCCTCGATGAAAACGCTCCTGCAGATCTTCACGTGGTGGAACGGCTCCACGATCGGAACCCGCTTCTGGACCTCGCGGAAGGGCGAGCGCGTGGGCGAGGACGAGTTCGGCAATGTCTATTACCGCACCAAGGGTGGCGCCGTGGATCCGACCATCGGCGTGCAGCGCCGCTGGGTGCAGTATAATGGCTATGCCGAGGCCACGGCGATTCCGCCGGGCTGGTGGGGCTGGATGCACCATCAGATCGACGTCCCGCCGAGCGAGACCGAATACAAGCCGCGCGAATGGCAAAAGCCGCATCGCCCGAACCAGACCGGTACGGTGAACGCTTATCATCCGAAGGGCTCGATGCTCTCCCATGGACATCGCCAGTCGGCGACCGGCGATTACCAGGCCTGGTCGCCGGGAGACTGACGCACCGCATGGCCGGGGCGCGGCCATGTCAGTGGCCGTCTTTTTGCCCCGATGGGGCGCTATCGCTTCTCGACTCGTCCAGACACGGATCCATTTGCTTTTGCGTCCGCTTGCCTTCCTTCCTCCGACCGGCCGCTCGCGCTGCCTTGCCATGGCAAGCGCGGCTTGTTTCGGCTTGATCCTGGGCAGCACTGCCGCCCGGGCCGAACGCATCGCCAATCCCACCGCGGTGTTCACCGGCCTCGACAAGATCTCGGGTGAAATCAGCACCTTCGAGGCGCCGGTTGGACAGACGGTGAAGTTCGGCGCGCTCAGCGTGACGCCGCGCGTCTGTTACAGCCGTTCCGCCAGCGAAGATCCGCAAACCACGAGTTTCGTCGAGATCGACGAACTGACCCTCAGCAAGAAGGTCGAGCGCCTGTTCAATGGCTGGATGTTCGCGTCCAGCCCGGGCCTCAATGGCGTCGAACATCCTGTCTATGACGTCTGGCTCAAGGACTGCAAGGGCGGCAAGACCAGCGATCCGCCGCCTCCGCCCGTCGTCACGGCGCAGCCGGGCACCAAGCCCGCCAAGGGCAAGAAGGGACAGGCCGCGGCGCCCGAGCCGGATGTCGCTCCGCCGCCCGAGACCGGTGACGGCAACACCGATTTCTTCGACCAGCCGGTGGATCCCAACGCGCCGCAGGATTAAGCGGACGGTCTTTCGCTGCCTCTGCACCGCTTTGTCGAGGGGGAGGGAGGCAGAACTGGCGCCGTCGCCTATGTTGCCAGCTTCCGACAAGCTCTTCCTGACCGGCTGGCTCAGTCGGCAAGGGCGGCCAGGATGTCCGCGCCCGACCGGGCTTCGCGCTTGGGCCACGCAAGAAAATCGCCGTCTTCGGCCAGGGCGTCGTCCAGCAAACGATGATAGAGCGTGCGCGGCAACTCGATGGCGCCCAGACTCATCAGATGATCGGTGACGAATTGGGTGTCGAGCAGCTGGTAGCCGCCATGGCGCAGCCGTGCCACCAGATGGGCCAGGGCCACCTTGGATGCGTCGCTCTCCAGATGGAACATACTTTCGCCGAAGAAGGCGCCGCCGAGATCGACGCCGTAGAGGCCGCCGACCAGCCGGCCATTGCGATAGGCCTCGACGGTGTGGCAATGGCCCAATCGGAACAACTCGCCATAGAGCCGACGGATCGACGAGTTGATCCAGGTGGTGCGGCGTCCCGGTCCGGATCGGGCGCAGCCATCGATCACCGCCTCGAAATCATGATCGACCACGATATCGAAACGATCGGAGCGGATGGTACGGGCGAGACGATGAGAGATCACCAGCCCGTCGAGCGGGATGATGCCGCGAAATTCCGGCTCGACCCAGTAGAGGCCGGGATCGTCGGCGCTTTCGGCCATCGGGAAGATGCCGCAGGCATAGGCCTTGAGCAGGACCTGCGGCGTGATCTCCAGATTGAGCTCGGCGCCCGACATGGCAGTGCCGCCTAGGCGCTGTCGCTCATGCCGCCGGCTTCGAGGAATTTCTCGAGCCAGTGAATGTCGTAGAGACCGTTCTGGATATCCGCGTTGCGCACCAGAGTGCGGAACAGCGGCAGGGTGGTCTCCACACCATCGACCACGAATTCGTCGATGGCTCGGCGCAGGCGCATCAGGCATTCGGTGCGCGTGCGGCCGTGCACGATCAGCTTGCCGATCAGCGAATCGTAATAGGGCGGGATCTTGTAGCCCTGGTAGACGGCCGAATCGACGCGAACGCCAAGGCCACCCGGCGGATGAAAATAGCTGATCGTGCCGGGCGAAGGCCGGAAGGTCGCGGCATTCTCGGCATTGATGCGGCATTCGATGGCATGGCCTTCGATCTGCACATCCGACTGCTTGATCGACAGCGGCGAGCCGGCCGCGATCTTGATCTGCTCGTTGACCAGATCGATGCCGGTGATCATCTCGGTGACCGGATGTTCCACCTGGATGCGCGTGTTCATCTCGATGAAATAGAACTCGCCATTTTCATAGAGGAACTCGATGGTGCCGGCGCCGACATAGCCGAGCTCGATCATCGCCTTGGCGACGATATCACCGATCTTGTTGCGCTGGGCAGCGTTGAGGGCCGGCGAGGGGCCCTCCTCCCACACCTTCTGGTGGCGACGCTGCAGAGAGCAATCGCGTTCGCCCAGATGGATGGCGTGGCCCTGGCCGTCGCCGAGCACCTGCAATTCGATATGGCGAGGCTTCTGCAGATATTTCTCCAGATAGACCGCATCGTCGCCAAAGGCGGCCAGCGCTTCCGCGCGGGCGGTGGCGAGAGCATCGGGCAGGTCTTCCGCCGTCAGAGCCACCTTCATGCCGCGGCCACCGCCGCCGGCAGCGGCCTTGACCAGCACCGGATAGCCGATCTCCTCGGCGATGCGGGCAGCATCGGTGTCATTGGTGACGCCGCCATCCGAGCCGGGCACGCAGGGAATGCCGAGGCGCTTGGCAGTGCGCTTGGCCTCGATCTTGTCGCCCATCATGCGGATATGCTCCGCCTTGGGGCCGATGAAGGCGATGTTATGCTGATCGAGGATGTCGGCGAAGCGGGCGTTTTCCGACAGGAAGCCATAGCCTGGATGCACGGCCTCGGCGCCGGTGATCTCGCAAGCCGCGATCAGAGCGGGAATGTTGAGATAGCTTTCGCGAGCCGGCGGCGGGCCGATGCATACGCTTTCGTCCGCCAGCTTGACGTGCATGGCATCGGCATCGGCGGTGGAATGGACAGCCACCGTCTTGATGCCGAGCTCCTTGCAGGCGCGCAGCACGCGCAGGGCGATCTCACCGCGGTTCGCGATCAGGATCTTGTCAAACATTCACGTCACTCGATGATCATCAGCGGCTGGCCATATTCGACCGGTTGCTTGTCCTCGATGAACAGCGCGCTCACCGTTCCCGAACGCGGCGCGATGATGTCGTTGAAGGTCTTCATCGCCTCGACGATCAGCACGCGGTCGCCCTGATTGACCTTGCTGCCGATCTCGACGAAGGCCTTGGCGCCCGGTGCGGCGCCGAGATAGGCGGTGCCCACCATCGGCGATTTCAAGACGCCGGGATGATTGGCCGGATCGGCAGCGGCCGGAGCGGCTGCAGCGGCCGCAACAGCAGCCGGAGCAGCGACGGCGACGGCCGGCGCGCTGACCGGCACGGTTGCCGTCACATTGATCTGCCGCGCCACCCGGATGCGCAGGTCGGCCTGCTGCACCTCGATTTCGGTGAGATCCGTCTCCGTCAGGAGATTGGCGAGTTCCCGGATAATCTCGGGGTCAATCCCCGATTTGGTTCGCGACATCGTCATGCCTTGCGTTTCCGCGGGGCCGAGGCCCCGTCATTCATTGAGCCGATACGCTCGAAGCCAATGCTTCGAGGGCAAGTTCATAGCCCTTGGGGCCAAATCCGCAGATCACGCCCTTGGCTGCCGGCGAGACCCAGGAATGGTGCCGGAAACTTTCGCGCGCGAACACGTTGGATAGATGCAATTCGATTACCGGCAGGCTAACGGCCTTGATCGCATCGTGGAGAGCGATCGAGGTATGGGTGAGGGCGCCGGGATTGATGATCAATCCGACCGCACCCTTGTGATAGGCCTCGTGCACCCAGTCGAGCAGTACGCCCTCATGGTTGGTCTGCCGGAATTCGATGGTAAGACCCAATTGCTCGGCGCGCGCCCGGGCCAGTTTCTCGATGCCGTTGAGGTCGAGCGTGCCGTAGACGGACGTTTCACGCACACCCAGCATGTTGAGATTGGGGCCATTCAGAATGTAGACGAGCGCCATGCTTGCCATCAGGACCATAAATTGAAAGCCCGAAGCTTGCTGCAACGGGCCTTTTGCTGCGAACGCCCCTTATAGGGCGCCCGATCCAGGAAGGCAAAGCCGACGGCGAAAAACCGCCGGCTTTGTTGGAGAAGGGTCTGTCCGGCTCAACCGCAGGCGGTTTGGCCGCATTTGCGCAGCGAATCGATCTTGGACTTCAGGGCATCGTAGCCGACGGCACCGGGGGTGATCTCGCTGCCGAGCACGTAAGAGGGCGTGCCGTTGATGCCCAATGCCTCGCCGAGCTGCATCGTGCTGGTCAGTCCCTTGAGCAGAGCCGGATCTTTCATGTCGGCCTGCAGCTTGGTCATGTCGACGCCGGAATCCTGGGCGACCTGCAGGGCGCGGTCCTTGCCCACGGCGCCGCGCGTGCCGAGCAGGACTTGGTGGAACTCCAGGAACTTGTCGCCCTGCAACTGCTTCTTGACGGCAAGGGCAACAATGGCTGCTTCCTTGGAGCCTTCGCTCAGGATCGGGTAGTCGCGCAACACCACCTTGAGCTTCTTGTCGGTATCGAGCAGCTTGACCATGTCGGCCAGTCCGCGCTTGCAGTAGCCGCAATTGTAGTCGAAGAACTCGACCAGGGTGACATCGCCTTCGGGATTGCCGAGCACGGCGTTCTGCGACCCGTTGAGGATAGTGTCCATGCTGTCGGAGAGCAGCTTCTTCTGGCGCTCGGCCGTCGCCGCTTCCTGCTTGGCCTGCATGGCGTTGATGGCGTCGACGATGACCTCGGGATGCTCCATCAGGTAATTCTTGACGATTGCCTCGACCGCGGGCTTGTCCAGCGGTTCGGCAGCGAGGGCAGGCTGGCCGGATGCGAGCAAGCCAATGCCGAGTGCAACCCCGGCCATCAGACGCTTCAACGACATATACTTCTCCAAAAGGCAGAAATCCCAGGAGCCAAGCGCGTTTTGGCGAAACGCGCCTTGCTCTCACTCTTTGGTTCGGCGCGTCCTTGCGATTTGATGTCCTTCGTTCAAACCACAAAACGCTTTGGGACGTGGATAGGTCCAGGCCCGTAACGGATCAATGAATCGCAGCTCAGGGACGTGCGATCTCACACAATCGTGTTCGATCGAAGGCATTCGCGGAGGCTTTTGCCGGTTCTCGGCAGAATTAGCCTTGCCTTCAGGAATCCTTGTCCTTCAGCCTGTTGAGCGCGGCGAAGGGGGAAAGGCCCGCCTCGTCTCCGTCGCCCTCGAAGGTGGCGCCCGGCTTGCGGGGATAGGGATCGAGCGCCAGAGCGAGGAATTCGCTGACGACGGCGCCGAGATCGATGGTGTCGCCGACCAGCAGGTCTGGCGGATCTTCGGCTTCCGGATCGTTCAATTCGGCCAGATCGAATTCGGCATTGGGATCCTGCCCATCCGGCGAGAAGCGGATGTCGACGGGAGCCTCGACCTTGCTCTCGAACGGTTCTGCCGTGACGACGCAGATCTGGGTTATCTGGGCAAGAATGGTTCCCTCGACTGCCAGCCCATCCTTGCGGAAGGGCGTGACGTGGAGCTTGGCCGTCAGGGCCGCGACATCCGGAAGGCCAAGCTGGCGGGCGACGGCCCTGCGCTCGTCTTCGTTCGTCTCGATCATGAAATGGCGGCCCGTGGCCGGAATCTCGCGCAGATGGACCGGACGCGAGAAGTGGGGCGTTGGATTGGTCATGCGCTCTCACCTAGGGCTGGAGTGGGGAAGGGTAGGGAGCCGCTGGCAAGGCTCGCCAGGGAAGCGTCGGCAAGGGCCCTGGAAGCGCGCCGGACATAGCCTGCGAGGGCCCGCGCCTGAGGCAACCTCTCTTCGTCGCGGGCATAGACGTTGCGCAGGAGGACTTGGGTGAGTTCCTCGTCATCCGGCCTATGCAGGGCATTGCCATAGGATGAGGAGCATCCCGTATAGATGTCGGCGATCTTGCGCATCTTCTTGGGGACGGCGAGGTCGCCGACGCCCATTTCCCGCATGGCTCGGTCGAGCTCGGCGAAGAAGCGGTCGCAAACGCCCTGGGCAATCTCGCGGATCTCGCCCTGCTCATCGTTGAGCCGATGCATGAGCAGGAACAGATGCAGCAGCATCATGTCCATACGCCCTTCCACCGTGTCGGGGACGCGACCCTCGACGAACAGGGCGGGATCGCGGCCCTGGGCCACGATCTGGTCGTAGAGGCGGGCAATCTGCGCGTCGCGCGCTCTATTGCGAAACAGGCCGAACATGAGCTCCTTCACCAGCAGGGGTATTCGACCGGTGTTCCGCGGGGCGGCACCGTGGCGGTGCCTTGGTACGATCCGGTCGAAGACCGCACTCTATAACGGATGCTCCATATAAGTGGATGCTCTCTGAGCGCCAAGGTTGAATTTCGTGCGCGAGCGGGTTACGCCAGAACCCACGCGACGATGTGGCGAACGAGCCTGTGTGCCCGATGGAGGCCAAAGTGAGTATAGTTGTGTTGCCCCCCCGTTTCCGGTCTCCCGCGCTGGCGGCCGCTGTCGTCATCTCCCTGGCCGGGCTGCTGCAGAGCTGCGGTTCGATCGGCGAGACCAATGTGCACGGCATCGTGGTGACGGAGAGCACCTTGTCGGCGATCAAACCCGGCACGTCCCAGGCCCAGGTGCTCGATGCACTCGGCACGCCCTCCACCCAGTCCACGCTGGACGGCCAGGCCTGGTACTATGTGTCTCAGACCACGTCCCGCCCGGTGGCCTTCCTGTCTCCGCATGTGACCGACCGTAACGTGCTGGCCGTCTACTTCACCAATGGCCGGGTGTCGCGCGTCGCCAATTACGGCCTGAAGGACGGCGTGGTATTCGATTCGATCACCCGTACGACGCCGACGGCCGGCGGCGACCTCAACTTCGTCACGCAGCTCGCACGCGGCATGACGGCGGGTATTCCGGGCTTCGGTCGATAACGAGTTCAACGGCAGAGTGGGAAGCGCCTGGTCCCAGGCTCTTCCTTGCCGCGGGTCTTCGTTTTCAATTGACTTTGCAAACAGCGATGATTGCGTCAGGCCGTATGGCCTGGCGTGGGAGCCGGTTTCATGCCGCTTGGTCCGGCCCGCGGGCCTTCGGCGTGAAGACCGCCTTGAAATAACTCCAGAAATTCAGGGTCATCGACAGCGCGACGGCAATTGCCACCGCCAGCACCGGCCAGCGTGCAAAAGGCCCGCCGAGCGTGACCAGCGCCATGAAGGTACCGAGATTGACCAAAGCGGCCAGCGCGCTCGCGGACAGGTAGCGCAGGAACTCGGCCGCGATGTCGGAGCCGGCGCGGTCGCCGAAGGCCAGCGAGCGGTTGATCAGCCAGGTCACCACCACGGCACCGGCAAACGAGGCCAGGCGCGCCAGGCGAGCATCGAGGCCGAGATTGACCAGAATGGTCAGGATGCCGGCATCGAAGGCGAAGCCGACGAAACCGGCCAGGGCAAAACAGCATAGCCGCCAACGCAGAGACCTGCCGGGAGGTGGTTCAGTGGACGGGCGCATAGCGCAAATAATGCAGCCGCTTGAGCTCCCTTCGCCCACGCGTGACCGTATCGAGGATCATGCCGGAAAAGAAGGCGATGATGGCCGACAGCATCAAGCCGGTGGCGAGCACGGCCGTGGGCAGGCGCGGTACGGAGCCGTATTCGAGATATTCCACCACCACCGGGGTGGCGGCGACAAGGGACGACAGAGCCAGCACGCCGGCGAGCAGGCTGAAGAAGAGCAGCGGCCTTTCCTCCTTCACCAGCTTGGCGATGAGCTTGAGAATGCGCATGCCGTCCTGCACGGTGCGCAGTTTGCTCTGCGAGCCCGCCGGCCGCTCCCCATAGACCGTCTCGATCTCGCCCAGAGGAAGCGACATTTCGAGAGCATGCACGAGCAGTTCGGTTTCGATCTCGAAACCGGTCGAGAGGGCGGGGAACGTCTTGACGAAGCGCCGGGACATCGCCTTGTAGCCCGACAGCATGTCACGTGAGGACGAGCCGAAGAATCGCGTGACCAGGCGGGTGAGCATCCGGTTGCCGAAACGATGTCCGGGGCGGTAGGCCGTTTCGCCATTGGCCACGCGCACCCCGTTGACGAGATCGAGGGGCCCGGCGCGCAGGGCCGCGACCAGCGCCGGAGCGCTGGCGGGATCGTAGGTGTTGTCACCGTCGACGATGATATAGATGTCGGCCTCGATATCCGCGAACATGCGGCGGATCACGTGCCCCTTGCCCTGGCGGGCTTCATGGCGCACCACGGCCCCGGCTTCCTGTGCCAGGCGCGCGGTATCGTCGCTGGAATTGTTGTCATAGACATAGATGACGGCTGACGGCAGCTGCGCGCGAAACCGCTGGATGACGGCCTGGATGGAGACCGCCTCATTGTAGCAGGGCACCAAAATCGCGATCGTCGGATCCACCCCCTGCATCGTTTCCTCGATCCTTCGCCTGCCTTCACGGTCCCGTCCTTATAGACGCAAGCGGGATCAGGGCGCCAACCGCACCGCGTCATGGTTAAGGCCATTTGCCGCGCTTGGGCGGGGGAAGGGGGTGACGTGGGCAGTCTCAGCGGCGATTTTGGGGCGGAGCGAATGCTCTTCCAGCGAAAAGTCAGAGGATTGTGTGGCAGGAAAGTGATTTGAAGCGTAGTGAATCCATAAGAATAGGATCATGTGTGTGCTGCGGAATTACCGCTTCGATGTTCTGCTCGGAAGATTTCGGCTGAATTGGCACTATATTGTTATTGGCGTTTCAGAAAAGCGAAGCAGATCGCAAAAACGTCCATTTTGTCGCAGGTTTGTCTTGACCGCTGGTTTCCAATCGGGCAGCCTACGGCATCGATTTTCGGCCGAACGACTTGGCCTCGCGTCGCGGCGCTCGCTGGATGCGTGCTGACAAGCTCTCACCAAAATTCGACACTCGCTGGGTCCGCGTCATCGCGGGCTTTGGCTTTCACTACGTTGAAGGAATAGCTCACGATGAGCACAGGTACCGTGAAGTGGTTCAACGCCCAGAAGGGCTACGGTTTCATTCAGCCCGATGATGGCTCCAAGGACGTGTTCGTCCACATCAGCGCGGTTGAACGGGCCGGCCTGTATGAGCTGCGCGAAGGCCAGAAGATCAGCTATGAGCTGGTCCAGGATCGCCGCTCGGGCAAGTTGGCCGCTGACCAGCTCCAGGCCGCGGCCTAAGCGACCCATAGAGTCTTTCGGTATACCGTCAGATTTTCAGGAAAAGCCGGCGCGGCAGCAGCCGGCTTTTCTTTTGGTTGCAATGCAGCAACATGTGTGCATTGCAAGATGGCGCTGAGTTCCGGCAGCCGACAGCGATTTAAACTTGAAGGATAGTAGGAACAAGCGCAGAATTCAGGCGTTCAAGTCAAGGGCTGAGTCCCTCATGGCCGGATCGGACACCGGCTGATGGAGGTTCGTCATGGATCTGAGTGAAATGATCACGGGTTTTCTGGTTGTCCTGGTGATCGCAATTTTGATTATCGATACGGTGATTGATTGGCGTTCGCCGGCCAAGGCCGCGAAGCAAGCGAGACAGATTGCTGCTCCGGGCAAGCACAGCCTCGATCCGAAGATCGGCTGCGACATCGTCTGGTGCTGAACGCCTACGCACTGTGACGCGACGACCGTGACGTGAGCCGTCCGGCGGACGGGGAGCTTTGTGTGTCGCGCGACCCGGTGATTGCACTACAGGCGCAGCACAATCCTTTTGATAGCTGCTGCGGCAGGAGTGCCGCACGGAGGCGAGGCCACCGTGCGTTTTCACGCATGGCGGCTGACAATCTCGCTGACGATAAGGGATTGCGCTGGCCGGGCGCGGAGACTTGCAAGGCCGGTCCTCACTCAACCGGCTTGCGAAGCACCTTGTCCCTCGCGCCAGGCGGAGGCCGGTCGCCAAAACCACGCGCATAGCCGCGTGATACGCTGGCTGTCAGCGCTGCGATCGCATCGTCCCGCTCGGCGAGTTCGGCCTTGAGATGATCGACCATCGCGACCAAGGCCTGAACGGCGACGCGTGCATCGCCTCCGCAAGTGGCGATTGCTTGGTCGGCATCGCGCTGCACTATTTCGGCCTCCTGGGACAGGAAAGGCTCCAGGCCTGCGGGCCGCCCGTTCATGGCTTGCCGGAGAGGCTGAGAGGATTGCCTGCCGCCTCCAGCAGGCTCGCCAGACGGTCGAGTTCGTCGTCGAGCCGGACATTGCGGCGAATGGCCCTGCGCAATGCCGTGACGGCATTGCCATCGGTCCGCTTCAATTCGCGGCTGACGATCCAGTCGATCGACACGCCTTGGGCATCGCCATCCACTCTTTCGTGAAGGTCTTCGTCCTCTAGCCGATCGGATTGGCGTTTCAATTCCTCGATCAGCCGGTCCCGGTTGATCAGCGAGGTCTGGGCTTGCCTGGCATAACGGTAGAGTGCCAGTAGGGCTGCGCCGCCGCTGCCCGCCTTTTCGACCAAACGGGCGATCTCCGCGACTTCCTCCGGCCGGGCGGCCAGCCTATGCGTGCCGTCGAAATAACCGTCGAGCATGTCGATTACCTTCGGTTGAGGGCAGGACCTTATGCCCCGAAGGGGTGCTTGTCCAGTATTTTGTTCTCTTTTTGTTCCTGACGAGGAAGGGCGGAAATCGATGCGGAGAGGGAGCGCCTTGCTCAGGCCTCGAACGAGTCCATTAGAATATAGCTGCCCGGTTGGCGCTGATATGCATCGATCTGCGGAACCAGTCGCTTGAAATGTTCGGTACTGCAATGGGCGTCGAGGGAGGCGCGATCCGGCCATGCCTCGATGAAAACGAAATGCCCAGGGTCTTTCTGGTCGATGAAAAGGTCATAGGCGATGCAATGTTCTTCCTGGCGCGTCTTGGCGACCAGTTCCCTGTAGAGGGGAAGCACGGCATCCACATGTTCGGGCTTTATGAAATCCTGAGCGATGACTTTCAGCATCGGGAACCTAAGGGGCGGCCCTTTGTGCCCGCAGGGCAGGGGACCCTACGCGCTTGCGCTCCTTCGCTCCAGGCGAAGGGCTGGCATATTCAAGATATTCAGGAAAAATGGTCGGAGCGAGAGGATTCGAACCTCCGACCCCTAGTCCCCCAGATTGATTATGGGGCTTTCCGCTTTTGGCACCGTGTTTCCCGATTTGTCAATAAACCCGTGTCACACAATGGTTTTCCGTGTTATCAAAATTCCTGTCGTTATCTGAAGTTTCCAAAATCGGTGACGACATGGTGACGACTTGGGGATTTGACTACCTTGGCCACAGTTTCGAAGACAACCGTTGAGCGCCTCATCGCCGGAGGTGCGCCCGGCCTCATCCGTGACGACAAGCTTCCGGGCTTCCAGGCCCGGCTGAACAAAGACGGCACCGTGTCCTACGCCTTGGAATACCGGGCAGGCCGGGGGAGAGCCTTTCCCGTGCGCCGCGTTGTCATTGGCAAGCACGGTGTTGACGGCATGACCCCTGACAAGGCGCGCCGGGCAGCGGAGGACCTCCGGGGGCAGGTCCGCGACGTTCGCAGCGACATGGAGCGGCGGGACCCCTTGGCGGCCCGGAAAGCCGAGGCCAAGAAATTGGCATTCGAGCGTGAGAGCCCCACCGTGCGGGAGATAGGCGAGCGCTATATTGCGGAAGTCGTGAAGCCGACCAAGAAGGCAGCGACCGCTGCGCTGTATGAGATCTATCTCAACAAGCACATTGCTCCCCGCGATACGGAGGGCAAGCCGACCAAGACCGGCATCGGGCACCTTAAGGCGAAAGACCTGACCAAGGCGGAGGTGGAAAAACTCCATAGACGAATTGGGTCGAAGCAGACCGTCACCGCCAACCGGGTCATTGTGATGTTGTCGGGCGTGCTTAATTGGGCGGCGTCGGTGGGCGCCATCCCGGCCGGGGCAAACCCGGCCCGGGCCATCAAGCGTTTCAGTGAGACCGCGAAAGAGCGGTTCCTCTCTGCCCAGGAGATCGCCCAACTTGGTGACACCCTCCGACTTGCGGAAACGGACGGCCTGCCGTGGGAGCCGGACCCGGACAAGAAGGTCAAGCACGCCCCCAAGGAAAACCGGCGGGTGGTCATCGATCAATTCGCCATCGCTGCCGTTCGCCTCCTCATGTTGACGGGCTGCCGGCTCCGGGAGGTCCTTCACCTCAAGTGGGCTGAGGTCGATTTCGAGCGCGGAATGCTTTTCCTGGCGGACAGCAAGACGGGGAAGAAACCCGTTGTCTTGTCGGCCGCCGCCCTGGAGATCCTCGCCAACGTGCCAAAAATGGGCGTGTACGTCATCGCTTCGACGAGTGCCGGGCAGGAGGACGAGAGGCCCCGCGCTGACCTGCACAAACCTTGGCACAGGATTACCGATCACGCCGGGCTGGAGGGGCTCCGCATCCACGACTTGCGCCATACGTTTGCCGCGACGGGGGCAGGGGGCAGCTTGGGGCTGCCCGTCATCGGCCGGTTGCTTGGTCACCGGAACGTAGAGACCACGCAAAAGTATGCCCACCTTGCGGACAATCCGCTCCGCGTGGCCGCCGACCGGATTGCGGATGAGATCGCCGCGAAGATGAAAGGCCAATCTGCCGAGGTCATCCCTATGCCAACGCGGGGAGCCCGGTGATGGCCGGCAAGTCCGAGAAGCGAGAGCGGACCGATGATATCCAGCCGATGGCCGGAGCTGGCATGTTTGCGCCGGATCCTCCCGGCCTTGGGCGGGGTGCCCCCGCTTCCCTCAAAGCCTTCCTCGCTCGTCTCCAGGCGAGCGGGAGGCTCAAGGGGGAGGCGGAGGTGGGCATGATCTATGAGCGGGTCTGGCGGGCCTACAAGCGGGCAAGTCTCGCGCACCACCGCGCCTCAATCCGGCCTGCCTATCTTGGCGGCAAGCGCGAAAGCCTTCTCAATGGGAAGCCAGTGCCGGGCTATGCCGACTGGAAAGAGAAACTTGAGGCTGCCCGGAAGGCCGTGGCAGAGCTCCAGGCAGTTTCCGGCGCTTGTCGTCTTGCAGACCTCGCCACTTATGCGGCCGATGTGATCGGGCAGGAGGAGGGCGCTGCATCCGTCCTGGACGAAGTGGACCTTCTTGAGCGGACGATGGCGAGCCTTGGGCAGATGGCGGACACGTTGGAGGGGATCGCGCCCGCGTTCGAAACGCGGGGCCGGCCCGCCACTTTTGCACGCCGCCTTGCGGATGCATTGGCGCCAGTCTGGATGGAGGTGACGGGCGAGCGGCCAACCGTCACCAAGACCACAGCGAGCAGCCGAGGCGAGGGGGCTGGAGACTTCGCTGACTTTCTCCGCATTGCGGCGCAAATCACTGCGAGAGGCACGCCAAGCCGCACACTTGTGATGTCGGCTGCCGGCTCCGCCGGAGCGCCAAAAATGACCCGTTCCCGCACGTCCTCAAAAATCGTCATGAAATAACAGGGGCTTACGCTGGAAAAATAAACGCCAAAAAACCGCGTTTAATTTTGCATTATCCGGCGATTTCCTGATGCGCCACGGTCTTTCCATGAAGCTTCGACACGGGGTCGAAGCGAGTGGAGTGCCCCCATGCACGATGACCTCCTCAACACCGGCGCGCTTGCGGCTGAGAAGCACCTCTCGGTCAGCTACCTCAACAAACTCAGGCTCACGGGTGACGGCCCGCCCTTCCTCAAGATCGGGAAGAAGGTGCTTTACCGGCGGAGCGACGTGGAGCGCTGGTTTGCCAGCCGCGTGCGCACCTCGACGTCCGACCAGGGCAAGGGGAGGGCTGCCTGATGCCCTCTATCGCCAAGAAGATCCAAGGCGCCCTCAAGGCCACCGCCTCACCCACCATCGCCGCGCCGGACCTCGCGGAGGCCGGCCGGATTGCTCAATCGCTCTCGAAGGCCTGCGAGAGCCACCGCGCGATCCGCTCTAGGATGGAGGCGTCGGCCGGTTCCCTCTTTCTTCGCCAGCGCGAGGCAGCGAAGGCAGCGGAACAGCAGGCCTGCGCCGATGACGCCCGTTTCGCCAACGAGCACACACGGCGAGCCCGGGCCAAGGCCGAGGCTGACCTCGCGGAGGCAGAGGCAAAGCACCAGGCGCAGGCACCACTGGATCGGGCTGACCATGCCGAGGCCGCCTCGCTCTCTGGCGAGGCCCTCCGTCTTACAGACGCTGCCCGGCAGGCATTGGCCGACGCCGTCGCCCCAGTCCGCGAAGCTCTTGAGGCGGAGCTGACCGCGCTGGCCCAGCGGTACGCCTCCGCGTTTCGCCTCCATCAGACCATGCTTGGCGGCGACGTGCACCCGGGCACGGCGGTGCCGTTGCTCAATGGCTCCAAGCTCTTCATCTCCGACTGCGACCTATTGCCGGAGCACCGGGCGATCATCGGCGCTATCGAGCCCATCTCGCGCATCGTTGATCGTGGCAACCGCGTGGCCGACGAAGCCCGTCAGTCCGCCATGGCCGCCTGTGTCGGCCAGCCCCTCCGGGCTGCCGGCTAACCCGACACCCGCCGTCTCAGTGCCGGCGGGAGCGGCTGCCCTGGCGTCCAACGGGGCAGTCAGCCGCCACCCGAAGCGCTCCCGGGGGAGGCGGCAGGGCGGGGCGGGAAACCGCTCCGCCATTGATCCGATCCAGCAGCAACGCAGCAACAGACGAACCGGAGGGACATTCATGCCCACCATGCCCAGCGCTACCATTCTCACTTTCACGCCGAAGTATCGCCGGCCAGAGAGGACGCCCGTTTCACCGCCGCAGTTTCCCACCGACCCGGCGGAGATCGCGGCAATTCGAAACGGCTCCCGCAAGCACCTCAAGACGCTCCAATTCGAATTCTTCCGCCAACAATGGGCCGCCCTCTTCTATCGCGCGGCGACCCGGTGGGCAGACGATCCGGAGGACGCAATCTCCATGCTGCTCTTGGGTTCGACCCGGCCCGTCAACCTCCTCTCGCTTTGGCGGATGGCGGAAGCGTCAGCGAGCGACCCGGACGAAGAGACCTTCCTCATTGTGCTCCGTGGGATGGTCGCGAGCGGGGAAGTTCTGCGTTTCCAGTCACGCGACGATTGGCGCGATGACATTTACACGCTGCCACGCCGGCCGGTGAACGGCGGTACGCGGCCATCCCGATATCTCGCCCCAGGCGAAGAGCCGCCTGCCCACCTTCGTCCCGCGCCGCCGCCGTATTTCGAGACGGCCGAAGATGAGTGCACAGCCTTTGCGACCGCAGAGCGCCGCCGCATCCGTGAAGCGTTCGAGCGCAGCCAGGAGCCGGCACCCGGAGCCGCATAGCGCGGCCCCGGTCACCCCCGCAATCCCTCGAATAGGAAGCCCCGCCATGGCAACCTCCCAAAAAACGCCGGACGAAATTCTGGAAGCGATCCGCCAGCGCCGGTGGGCCGACAAGCGGCGTGAAGCGTCGGTTGAGCTGCCTGACGGCCATCGGTCGGTGAGGCTTGGCGGGGCCATCCTCGGCTATCGCCGCCATGGCAGTGGGCGGACCTTGCCCAAGGCACCGAAGATCCGGGACACCGGCGAGGGAAAGCCCATTCCGAAGGGGTTGCGCAGGGCGAAGCGTACCCGCTTGCAGCGGCTCCGGGATCTTGATCTTCTTATCGAGCACCTCCAGGGCGAGCCGAGGTGGACAACCGACGATTGGGAGCGCCCCGCTAGGTTCGCCGCCCACCATCTCGACCCGCAGCAAGACGAAGCCTTCTTCGGCTACATCAGCGCCCGGTTTCCGTTGCTGCCCGATGCCATGATCGGGCAGTTGCAGCGCGAAGCCGAGCGGCGGCCGATTTTGTGGAGCGCTGACAGGGCGGCAAAATATCTGGGGGTCACTTATGCCATCCGCACGGAGCTTGGGCTCCGGACGATAGGCGCCATCGGTGTCAACAGGACTGCACGCGCCAAGGCAGCCTATCAGCGTAAGAACGCCGGCCGGTGCACGCGGGCAGCAGCCGAGCGCCGCGCGAAGGGCACGCCGACCCGCGAGGAATGGACGCAAGGCAGCCTTCGTAGCCTCGCGCCGTGGGAATACCTAGGGCGCTCCAAACGCTGGTTTTTCTATCTGAGCTTGCCGCAGCGCGAGAGCGTCATTGCCTACGTTCTCGCCGCTGGTTGGAAGGGCCCGGGCAGCATGAAGCCGGTGGCCAAAGTGATGCAAAAAGAGGCCGCAAAAATTGCAGTGGGCGGGACACTGGGAGCGGAATTTGCACCAAACGTTTCCCCCCAAAATGCACCGGAAAAGCAGCTCCAGAAATTGCATTTTGCACCAAACGTTTCCCCCCCTACCCTTCCGAAGGAAGGGGGTAGCCTTCCCACAAGTGGTGCAAAATCTCTGGCCAGTGCCACGCCTGTTTTTTGCGCCGCAGGATTGGGAGGTGATGGCCAATTGCCTCAAACCTCTTCTGGACCCCCCGGAATAGAAAAAGGGGGTGGCCCGAGGCCGCCCCCTGTCGGTGTTGCTGGTGCCGTTGGCGCGGCCGGTAGCAAGTCCAAAGTCATTGCATCTCGGAATATGCGGCTTTCCCCGGAGGAAGTCACGCCGGTTCCTCTTGCACCGCCGGTGACGTCAGTGGGCGCGCCCGAGGGCGCCCCTGACGCTGTGGTTGCGGATGGGGATGGTGGTGAGGTTGAGGCCTTGCCGGCACCGCTCGATTTCACCGTGACCTTTCAGCACGCCGACACCCTTGGTGATTTCGTCATCGGGCAATGCCACCACGCGGAAACCGCTGCTGGCGACGACCTGGACGATGATGGCGATGACCTCACCATCGCCCGCGCCCCCTGCGACCTCACCGCGTCACCAGCGCCCCAGGGCGCGTCTGGTGACGGCCCGGAGGATGATTGGGACCAAAGAGACCTGTCCGCTTGCCTCGACCGTGACGGCTGTGGCGCGGACCTGGACGTCTCACTTTCCAACTGCGCCGCCCGTATTGGCCTAGACCAGGAGGATAGCACGTTGACGCTCAACGAATTGCACGGAGCCGCCCTCAACCTCCCCCGGCACCAGCGGCACCGGCTCTACCAGCTCCTCGACCTCCCGGCCGCTATGGATGACCTCTCCGCGTTGCTCATCCTGGCGCAGACCACGATGAGCGATGAGCAAGTCGTCACCATCCTGGCCAAGCGTGCCGCCAATCGTGTGGAGGGCCCAGCATGGCCCGCCGCAGCCCGTTGAAGCACTGCCCTTCCGATCCGATCACGACGCCCGTACCCGCTTCCACGCTCATCTTTGCCCGCGCCTTAGCGAGGCAGTTCGCTGCGAAGCTTGATCCGAAAATCCGAGCCGCCGTGCACGCCGATATCGAGGCACACGAGCGTGACCATTCATCCCCTGCGCCGGTGAAATAGTTCGCCGCCAACCGAGGAGCCGACCATGGCTGACCACGACACCCACCGACTTTTTCAAGACGCCGTTGCCCGCTTCAATCGCCTCACGGGCCAGCGAGCAGCTCCGGAGTTTCTCGCTGCCGTGCGGGAGACAGCCGCGCGGGAGGACCTGCCCGCCGGCTACGCGGAAGCTGTCACATGGACCTTCCAGGAGGCGCGCAAGCTTTGGCAGGAACGCATGGAGAGCGGAGCGGCAGCTCCGGACGAAGAGGCAGCCTTCGCCGCCCATGTCGCAAGCCAGTTCGTGAACGGGCGCTTTATTGGCTCCCCGGCTGCCCATACGGATCCGGCTCCGGCAGCGGCCAGCCTTCAACCTCCCGCGCCGGTAGAGACGAAGCCGGCCGCCCCCGCGCGGCCCGGCGCCTCCACGGTCATGTCCTCGGAAGCCGCCAAGGCCCTGGCCGCCATCGGCCGGACAGGCCGTGAGCCCGAGGCTCAGCAGCCTCACCCGACCGAAGCTGAGGCCGGCTGGAGCAACGCTATTGCTGGCATCGCCGCCCGTATGCCCGGCGCCAAGATCCCGGCCGATGGCCACGATGGGAAATCGGCGGACTATTTTCGTTCCAACATGGATGCTGCCCCGGCCGGCAATGTTGAAACGAAAATGCCCCAGCCCACGCCGTCCATGGTCCAGGCGGGATGGGACCGGGCCATCGCATCGGTCTCACCCACCGTCGCCTCCACCGAGCCTACCGCCGAGGGGCAGGCGGGCGGAGAGGGGCAGAAGATAGCCGAGGGGTGGGGCGCTGCCGTGCGTGCGCAGGCGGGCACCGTTGCCGAGGGCTACCACGGTAGCACCCCGAAGCAATAGGCCCGTCCTGGCAAGCGGGAGGGCCCGGGCGGGGCACCCCGAGGGGGTGTTTCACGGTTTCACGGGTCCTTCCGGAGGGGTCCCCCACCCCCAGCGGGACCGTGGCCCGCCGACTTTCCTCATATTTCCGCTGTGAATTATCGCCTTCCTATTCCCACAAGGACCATGTGAAAATGGCATCTACCGTCCCCGAAAACGTTACCGGTAAGGAGCTTGCTGCCCTTCTCGGCATCAGCGCCCGCCGCGTTCGCCAATTGGCCACGGCCGGCGTCATTCCCCACTCCGGCGGAAAGGGATTTCCGCTGGCCGAATGCATCCAGCGATTGCTCGACCATAGCCGGGAAGGTGCCGACACATCGCCCGCCGCCCGTGCGCGGGCGCGGTTCGCTGAGGCCAGAGCCCGCTCCGAAGAACTGCGCGTTGCGATGCAACAGAGGGATCTAGTTCCCGTGGACATGGTCATAGCCTTCATCTCCGGGGTAGGCGGCGACATCGTCCAGGAGCTGAACGGTCTCCCCCGCCGCATCTCCCGGGATCCCGGCGTCATGGCAAAGGCCAAAGTCGAGATCGACGCCGCCCGGAGCCGCATCGTGGAGCGGATCGAAAAGGCGCTCGCCAACGCCCGAAAGGAGTGCGCGTAGCCATGACCAGCAAGTCAAAACCCACCACCGCGCCGGAGTTGCCCAATCCGATGGAGGCGATGTGCCTTTGTGTGATTGAGCCGCTTTTGCTGCTTCCGTTTGAGTTATCCGCCAGCACGGAGGAGCGGCTCCGCATCGCGGAAATTGTAGACGCCAAGGCGGAGGAAATCTGCCTCAGGCTCATGGAGTTGGCCCTCGCCACGCAGGGCGACAGGCCTACCCCCAACGAAGTCAACTGACGGAGAGCACCAAATGACTACGCTTGTTTCAGAGCTCATCGCCCGTCTGCGTGACGGCGTTTCCGGCCCGGCCCGCACGGCCGGGAAGTCGCTCGACACCTTGGCCCAGAAGGGCAACCGGAGGGGAGGTTTCCTGGCTGGGATCAACCGGGGCGCCACGGAGGCGGCCGGATCTCTTGGCCTGCTAGGCGGGGTGGCCGGCGGGGCCCTCCTGGCAAAGAAGGGCTACACCGATGGCGCCGCATTTGACCGGCAGATGACCCGGATCGGGATCACGGCGGAGGCCACAGCCGCACAGGTGGCGGAGGCCCGAAAGCAGATCTTCGCCGTTGCTGATGATGTGGGCACTGGCGTAGGCGGCGTGGTGGAAGGCCTGGACGCCCTCACGGCGGCCGGCCGCAGCATGCCGGACGCCATGTCCTTCCTGCCGGCCGTGGCGCGCACGGCGCACGCCTCCGGCGCTGCCATCTCTGACATGGCGGCCAGCGCGGACGCGCTGGGGACCAACCTCAAGGTCCCGGCAGACCGGATGCAGGAGGCTTTTGATATCCTGGCAGCGGCCGGCAAGGCGGGAAAATTTGAGTTGAAAGACATGGCCAAGGAGCTCCCGGCTCTTGCGGCGGCCGGCAACGCCGTGGGCCTGTCCGGGATCGACGGGATCAGGCGTTTGGCCTCCTATGCTCAGATTGTGCGGAAGCAGACCGGCAGCTCCGGGGAGGCGGCGACGAACCTGTTGAACGTCTTCCAGAAAATGACCAGCCAGGAGACCGTCAACAAGTTCAAGAAGATGGGGATTAAGGATCTCCGGGGGCAGCTCGACAGCGCCCGGAAGTCCGGCAAGGACGTGATGGAGACCTTTTTGGACATCACGGAGAAGGCCACCGGGGGCGATCTCAGTAAGATCCCGTTGCTTTTTAACGACGCCCAAATGCAGGCCGGCATGCGCGCTCTCATCGGCCTGCGTGCAGAGCAGCGGAAGCTTTATAACGACCTTGGAAATGCCGGCGGCACAGTTGCGCGGGACCTGGACCGCGTGAACAAGGATGCACAGGCGGGCCTTGACCGGCTCTCCAATTCCTTCAATCAGAGCATGATCTCCCTCGGCGGGGCCATGGACAAGGCTGGCGTCACCATGGCGCTATCCAGCTTCACCAAGGACCTCAGCAGCTTTGCGGATGAAATCGACCGGATCCGGGACAATATCGAGAAGCTTGGAACGGTCTTCGGTGTGCTCCAGAGCGTCAAGGATAGCTTCCACCGGACGCCGGAGGCGAGGCTGGCCAGCGATGAGAAGGAGCTGGCCGCCGGGTCAGCCACCCTGACTAACGATGAGGCGCAAAGGAAATACAACGCTGCCGATGCCGAGGTTAAGCGTCTGGAGGAGCGTTACCGTGGCGACCCTATGACGGATACGGATGCTCGGATCTATGAGCAGAACAAAGCCAGACGTAGGGAGGCTCAAGCCACCCTCGATAAAGACCAGCAGAATTGGGACAGGGGCCGTGGGCAGGACTTGCGCGACAGCATCGCCAAGACCAAGGATGAGATTTTCAAGGCCGCCAACCCCGACTACCAGGAGGCCCGTCCCGCCGGCAACATGCGCAAGGAGGATTACAGGGGCGTCAACCGGTTCGGCCCGGATCTTCCTCCGCCTGTCCAGCTACCGGCAAGGCCCATGTCTATCACGCCGGCCACGGCCTACCCCTCTGCGGCGCCCAAGGTGGAGGCCTCCGGCGCTGACCAAGCGGCGCAAGCCGTGAAGGGCGTGGGAGATCAGATTACTGCCCTGGACGGGCGCTCCGCCACGGTTACCGTGCGGCCGGAAGGCATGGCGGGAGTGATTTCCGACCTGGATGCCATCATTGCCAAGATCGCCACGATCAACAACAGCACGGTCCGCACGCCCTCCGGCGGCAGCGGCTCCGGAGCCTATTCGGATCGGGGTATTGGCCACTGATGACCCCCGATGAGCCCCCGGCTTGGCGGAAGATCCTCGTATTGAAGGCAAGGATCCGGCGGGCCAACGTGGAGATTGCCGAGGAGCGGGGAAGGCACAAACATGCCGTTGCCCGCCTCTACACTCGAATAGCAAAGGCCGCAGCGGAGCTTGCCACCCTCCAGGGCGATGGCACTCAAGAGGATCCGGCTCCCGCCGGAGCGGATCCCACCGCACCGACCGGCCATTGACCTCTGCGCGGCTGGGCTCCACCCTCCAGGCTCTCGACCTCCTCCCTCGGGTGGCGCCCGCTCCTTGTACCCCGACAATGAAGGCGCCACCCATTTTCTCGCCAGCCCCGCCAGGACGCCCGCAGGGAATGGCGGGCTCCATTGCCCGCCGATCCCCATGGAGCCGATCCTGCAAAGCGAGCGGGCCGGGAAACCGGCATTGGCGCGAGTTGGATGAGCCGGAGCGCGCGAAGCTCCTGGAGGAGAGGGTTGCAGTTGAGGGAAGCGAAAGCGGCCAAAGTTGCGAACTTTGGACCACCTAAAAGTGATTTGAAAATTTACAACCGTCAACTATATCAAGGGCATGGATTTTCATGTGGACAAAGAAAAGGCGGTTGAGGCGCTCGTCTATATCGCGAGGGAATTTCCGCGCGTTGGGCGCTTCCACGCCTCGAAAATCCTGTATTTTGCTGAACGCAAGCATCTTCGCGAGTATGGGCGCCCCATCGTGGGCGACCGGTACATTGCCATGGAAAATGGGCCGGTACCCTCATTTGCTTATGATGTTTTGCGTGGCACCGTGGTTCCAGATGATCGCGAACTTGTAATAGGGGCGCTTCGGCAGAACGACCGTTTTCGGCACCCGGCTTATGAGGCCGAGCGGGAGCCTGATTTGGATGTTTTCAGTGCCACCGATATTGAGTGTCTCAACTGGGCTATTGAACATTGCCGTTTGAAAACCTTTGGCGCGATCTCCGATGAGACCCATACCCACGTGGCATGGGATCGAGCACGTTTGAATGGCCCCATGAGCTTCGATGACTTCATGGACGGCGCGGATCCTGACGTGGTTGAGGATGCCGAGGAGTTCGCGTCCTATGGGGTCTTGTAAGCTCGGTCACGTCTACATCGTCCGAACCATCTTAACCGATCCCCCGAAAGAGAAGTTTGCCGTTTGTGTTGATGCAGAGCACGATTTTTTTGTGTGGATCAATACTAATCCTCGCAGGCATGGAAACGATCAATTCCACTTGCCCGCTGGATGCCATACGCTAGTCCGGCATGATAGCTACCTGGATTTGTCGAAGCTGGTCGTCCACCAGACGTTCGAACTTGAGGAAGCTCAAGAGTTCCCCTCGCTTTCCCAGGAACTGTATCGGCAGATAATTGCCGTAATCGATCTGGGATTGAGGGGCATGTCTCCCCGGCACGCCCGGCTAATAGCGGACAACCTTCGTGGCTTATTGGACTAAGCGACCCGTAACCGTTGCCCGGAAGTTGGGCCTTGCGGATAATCAGGTTGCCCTGCTTTGCGCCGCGCGGGAGACGTCACCAGCCGAACAGATCCGCGTGTTGCGGGAGCGGGCGCCCAAGCGCCCCGCGATGCCAGAGGAGGAAGGCGCCGTGACCCGTCATGAGGCTAAGGAAGCCGTGTCGGCCCTCACGGACCGCTGGAAGATCGGCATGGCCGCCACGGATGAGGATCTCCACCCGCAAGTCAGGGAAGCGCTCTATGAGGCCAGCCCGCTCGCCCGTGTGCTCATAGACTGGTATCGCCTGACCAGGGAGGAGCAAGACGCTGCCCTCCACCTCATCGGAGCCGGGCGCCTGTAGCGCTCCGGCTTGCCGGAGAGCGCCCTCCAGGCTCCGGAGGTGGTTTGGTAGCTCACCGGCCTCCTTGCCGATCCTGGAAAGCGAGACGCCCCCAATGACCAAGCGCCCAAGCCAGCAACGACAGGCTAAATGCTACGCCTCCGCTTCAGAAGCCACGATTGCAGCCTCTATGCCGAATAGCATGGCGTTCCAAAGTTTTTCAGCGTTTCCACGGTCGTAATCGACGCGCAACTTGAATTCTGTTCTATGGCCTTCAACAATCAATCGAGCCTGTGTGACTACTTCCATCGCCAAATCGATCAGATTGAACATGTCATTATATTTAGGAAGGGCGTTCGGATCCTTATCAAACAGCCTGTGTGCCAAGCGTTTTGTCCGAAACTCCCGGATCCTCCCAAGTGCAGCTTCTAGAGGGGCTCCTTGTGTCTGTACGCGGCCAACGGACTTCTGAATAAAATCAATCGCAGTTTCGCAGGCCTGCACATTTGTTGACGCCGTTTGGACGAACGGAGCGGACCATTTGGAAGCTTGTGCTTTGAACTCTGCGCGGACACCGGCGAGGTCCAAGAGGGCGGCGAGAACGGGAATTGAAGCCTTGTCCTGCCCCTTGAGCGGTCTGTCCTTCGTAAAATCAAAGAGGCGCGCTACCGTCAACGCAAGGTCCATTGCGAGGGCATTCATCATCATATTGTAGGCCTCAGCGCCTTGGAAAACGCGGTCTTTCAGAGCTGGCGGCAAAATCCGGTTCGCAGCTTCCATTGTCTCCCGAAGCGCAATCGCTCTTTCGGTTTCAAGGGCCAATATCTCCGTGATTGCCTTGACGCGACGTGTTGCTTCGACGGTATCCATGACGGCCTCAGTTCCGGTGGATGGGAGCACTATCCGCGCGCTCCCGGCGCGCTGCAATCGGGGGAGTGGGGGCCTCCAGGGGTTTCCCCAGCCGGCGGACCGCCCAAATCGTCACCCGTGACGACATGGTGACGACTTGGAGCGCAAACAACAAAGCCACCCGGAGGGGTGGCTTTTGTTTTCTCTGCGATTTCAGAGAGTTGAATGGTCGGAGCGAGAGGATTTGAACCTCCGACCCCTAGTCCCCCAGACTAGTGCGCTAACCGGGCTGCGCTACGCTCCGACGCTCATTGAGCGTGGGCTGAATAGGGTTTTTCGCTCTGATGCGCAAGCCCCGATTTCAGTTTCTCGTCATATGAGAGACATGAAATGCACAGGCCTGGCAGGCGGAAGCGCGCGCACCAGAAATATGAGGAAGAATTTCCCGCTATCTATGAATGCTCCGGCTGCCGCCATAGATTGCGGGAGGGGATCGCCTCTGGCGTGGAACGAACGTTTCCCGCGCTGCGTTTATACCGCGCTGGATTCGATCGAGGAGCGTGTGATGAGACAATGGGTTATTGCCGCTTATGCAGCAGCCATGGGCCTTGCTTCAGCGGGCCTTGCTGCTGCACCTGCTGCCGCCATGCCGTTGACGCCTGCGGCTGGCGCAGAAAATCCCTTGTTGCAAACGGTGGCGGATGGCTGCCCGCGTAACTATTATCGCAGCTATGGACGCTGTGTCCCCAACAGTCGAGGGTATCGGGGGCCGCGTTACGGCGACGCGCCGCGATATTATGTGCGTCCCTATTATGACAGTCCGGGCTACTTCGATGGCCCCGGCTATTACGATGGCCCGCGCTATTGGGCTGCTCCGCGCCGCTGCCCGCCCGGCAGGTATCCGGGTTTGTACGGCCGCTGCGTGTCCGGCTGGTGATCTCGGTTCGACAGGCCATCCGTAAGATCGTCCGCAGATGGACTTCCCCGGCGTGAGAGCACGGGTTTTCCTTGAAGCGGATGTCCCTGGTGGCCCCCAAAAAACCGGCAAGGACAGACCTTGCCGGGTTCGGTGAGACGGTGAAATCTCGTGCCGCCTGCTGGCTCGATGGGGCAGGTGGCTCAATAGGCCGGATGACAGGCGGCGCCACGGGGGCCGAGGCGCGTGCCCGGCGGACAGACGCGACCATAGCCGCTGCGATTAGCCGGGACCGACCCGCGGCGATAGACCGGTGGGCGGCCGTAATTGGGGGCAGGACGATAGGCCGGGGCAGGGCGGATACCGTAATTATTGGGTACGCAGCGACCCCAACGGTTGGGCGCATAGCCACGTCCACAACCATAGGCAACATTCTCGACGAGGCCGCTATCCGCACCGACGGCAGGGTTGGCCGGCATCGCCGAGGCACCGCTCGAGAAACCCGCAAAACCGATCGTGGCCAGGGCGGCCGCGAGAATCAATTTCTTCATCAAATGCTCCTGTCGTTCATTCGCCCGGCGGGCGCGCGAATCTGCGGCTCACCATTGGACCATGGTCGCAAACGTTTCCTTAACGGAAGCTGTACCGCGCAGACCGCTGCCGTTCAGCTTGGGCGGTCGGGTCTCGCCTCGGACATGGCCTGGCCGAACAGGATGATGCAGGGGCCGTCGAGCTGATTGGTGGCAAAAACGCCGGCCATTTCACCGATCGTGGTGTGAAAGCGGCGCTCGCGCACGTGGGTGGCATATTCCACGATGATGGCCGGCGTATCGACGGCCATGCCGGCCTCGAGCAGGCGCGTGGCGACCTCGGCGACGACAAGCTTGCCCATATAGATGGCGGTGGTGGCGGCCGGGTCGGCAAGCGACTTCCAATCGAGATCGTCCGGCAGCTTGCCGTTCTTGGCATGGGCAGTGATGTATTGCAGGCGTCGGGCATGGTCCCGATGGGTGAGGGAGACTTCAAGGCTCGCGGCAGCGCCGGACGCTGCGGTGATGCCAGGAATGACCTCGACGGCGACGCCAGCCGCGCGGCAGGCTGCGATTTCCTCGCCGGCCCGTCCGAATATCAAGGGGTCGCCGCCTTTCAGCCGTACCACGCGCTTGCCGTCCCTGGCCAGGGAGACCATGAGCGCATTGATATCGTCCTGCTTGCAGGACGGGCGATGCCCGCGCTTGCCGGTGATGATGCGCTCAGCCTCGCGGCGAGCGAAATCGAGCACTTCCTGCGAGACCAGGTCGTCGTGCAGGATGACATCCGCCGATTGCAGGGCGCGCACCGCTTTCAAGGTCAGCAGTTCCGGATCTCCAGGGCCTGCTCCCACCAGGGCGACACTGCCCAGTGCCGGATTTCTTTCCTGCTGTTCGATGCCGGCCAATAGGTCGGCGCGTTCGGCTTCGCCTGGCGTGCGGTCGGGATGCCGGAAGGCCGCATTGACGAAACGCTCCCAGATCGTCCTGCGGGCCTGCAGGGAGAGATCCCGCGCCTGCACCAGAGGGCGCCAGTTGCGGGCGGCCTCCGCCCATTTCTGGAAACCCGTTGGCAGCAGCATCTCGATTCGGCTGCGGATTGCCTGGGCGAAGACGGGAACGGCGCCGTCGGTCGAAATGCCCACCACCAGCGGCGAGCGATTGACCACCGCACCGAACTGAAAATCGCAGAAGGCCGGCCGGTCGACGATGTTTACCGGCGTTCCCACCCGGCGCGCGGCGGCGGCAAGGTCGGCGGCCTGCTCGTCGCCCTCGACGTCCGCGACGACGAGGGCGATGCCATCGAGGTCGGCTTCGTGCCAGGAGCGGGCGAGGTGGCGGACACTCGCGTCGTCGCGGGCGCATAACTGCGCCAGGGCATCGTTCGCTTCAGGTGCCGCGATGCGAACTTCGGCGCCGGTTGACGCCAGAAGCTCGGCCTTCCACAAAGCCGCCTGGCTCGCGCCGATGACAAGCACGGGTTTGCCGGTCAGGCGATAGAATACCGGCAATACCGCCAGCGGCGCGATGCGCGCGGGTTGCGAGACAGGGCTACGGCTCATCGATCTACAGGCTCAACGTGCTCAATACAGTCTGGGAGGCGCTGATAACTGCCGGCCTTCGCCTCAGTTCTGCCGCACGTCACACAGCCGTCAAAGGCTAAAGTAAATCGGTCGGGCAGACAATGCGAAGCGAAGCGGAGTTTGAGATCCGGCAGGTTCCTCCTGACCAAAACCGCCGTTCGATCCGGAGAAGTCTCTTTCGGAAAACCCGATTCCTCTCTGTGGCGCTGTCGCCATTGCGACGGAGGTTCGACCTATCCGACATTGTCACGCGGTTGTCATGGCAAGCCCGCATGATGCAACATGCCGTTACGCAAACGTCAGTGAAAAAAGGCGAGGCTCTCGCGAGCCTCGCCTTATTCTAGACCTCGTCCTAACCCATCTTCCTGAGACTTCCTTCACGCATCTTTGTGCTGTTTGAAGTGTCAGGACGGCTGCTCGACAACGGTTTGTTCACCGGCGGCGCCTGCGGGCTTCCTCCCAAGACTTGGACCCTGACTTCCTTCTACTCATCGCTGAGTTCGGATGCCCTGTCGTTGACGGGACGGACGCTAGACGAAGTTTTTTTGCTTGTCACGTCTTTGTGCAGCGATCGGCACAAAATTAATATCTTTGCTTAAAATTTGTGCGCGTCATTTCGCTAGGCTGCGCTGTTCG
Source organism: Labrys sp. (in: a-proteobacteria) (assembly GCF_047605565.1). Classification (NCBI taxonomy): domain Bacteria; kingdom Pseudomonadati; phylum Pseudomonadota; class Alphaproteobacteria; order Hyphomicrobiales; family Xanthobacteraceae; genus Labrys; species Labrys sp. (in: a-proteobacteria). Next base: position 97,996 of record NZ_JASGFM010000018.1, on the reverse strand, counting down.
TGGGCAGGTTGATGAGCAGGCAGGTTGTATCGCACGGGGCATGTCGGGCGCGAAAACCGCCAAATAATGGCGCTTTTGCTGGTCTTACCCTTGTGTTTTTGCGAGGGATCGGGTCAAGCTGGCACGGACTGGCGATCGGAAGCGATTTGCCGGAGAGGCGTGCCGAGGTTTCGATCAGGCGCGCCTTTTTATCCTGAATCGCGATTTCGCCACATGTGTTACCCGGCGCAGCCAAGGTTCGCCGGCAGCTTGGAGAAGGTCTGTCCTATGCGTTTGAGCCGTTATTTCCTGCCTATTCTGCGCGAGACGCCGAAGGAAGCAGAAATTGTTTCCCATCGTCTGATGCTGCGTGCAGGCATGATCCGTCAGGAAGCGGCTGGAATCTACGCATTGCTGCCACTCGGCCTGCGCGTGGTGAACAAGATCAATACGATCATCCGCGAAGAACAGAATCGCGCCGGCGCCATCGAACTGCTGATGCCGACCATCCAATCGGCCGACCTGTGGCGCGAAAGCGGGCGCTATGACGATTACGGCAAGGAGATGCTGCGCATCAAGGACCGCCAGGAGCGGGAGATGCTCTACGGGCCGACCAATGAGGAGATGATCACCGAGATCTTCCGCGCCTATGTACGCAGCTACAAGGATCTGCCGCTCAACCTCTACCATATACAATGGAAATTCCGGGACGAGATCCGTCCCCGCTTCGGCCTGATGCGCGGGCGTGAATTCCTGATGAAGGACGCCTATTCCTTCGACCTCGACCAGGCCGGTGCGCAGCATTCCTACAACAAGATGTTCGTGGCCTATCTGCGCACCTTCGCGCGGCTCGGCCTGACGGCCATCCCCATGGTGGCCGACACCGGCCCGATCGGCGGCAATCTCAGCCATGAGTTCATCATCCTGGCCTCGACCGGGGAGAGCGAAGTGTTCTGCCATCGTGACTATTTGTCGATGGCGCCGCCTTCCGCCGGCACGGATTTCGACGACAAGGCCGGGCTGCAGGCGATCGTCGACCAGTGGACCTCGCTCTATGCGGCAACCGAGGAGAAGCACGACAAGGCTGCCTTCGACGCCCTGCCGGCCGACAAGCAGGTTTCGGCGCGCGGCATCGAGGTCGGGCATATCTTCTATTTCGGCACGAAATATTCGACGCCGATGAAGGCCGTCGTCGCCGGTCCGGACGGCTCCCTCATCCCCGTGCATGGCGGCTCCTACGGCATCGGGCCGACCCGCGTGGCCGGTGCGGCAATCGAGGCGAGCCATGACGAAGCCGGCATCATCTGGCCGGAGGCAATCGCGCCGTTCAAGGTCGGCCTGATCAACCTCAAGCCGGGAGACAGCGCGGTGGATGCAGCCTGCGGCGATCTCTACCTCCAGCTCGGCGCCAAGGGCGTCGATGTGCTGCTCGACGATACCGATGAGAGGCCCGGCGGCAAATTCGCCAAGATGGATCTGATCGGCCTGCCCTGGCAGATCATCGTCGGTCCCAAGAGCCTGGCGGAAGGCAAGGTCGAGGTGAAGAACCGCCGCACAGGCGAACGCCAGTTGCTGACGCCATCGGACGCACTCGTGCTGGTGAGCTGATCCTGTTTTGCCGTGGCCTGCCGGCCGGTATTATCGACGCCGCGAATGCCCAGGGTATTCGCGGCGTTTTTTCTTCTTATCAAGAAATCGACGTATTTACTTGAATTATAAAACTTAATCTCGATGTGTTTGTTGTGGCTGGGGTGGCTTTGCCGTGATTGGAGCGTCAAAAAAGCCGTGGCAAAGCGAGACATCGCTGAATTTTTGCCGTGCAAACGCCGCGATTCTCGCGGAGTAAGGGGCCTCGCGCCCCACCTGGAATGTCATGAACGCGTCTGCTTCAGCCACGACATCGTCGGAACCGACCGGAACGCCGCCCTTCTCCGCCTTCGAGTGGATGGTGGCGCTGCGCTATCTCATGCCGCACCGCAAGGGGGGGGTGGCTTCGCTGATTGCCGTCCTGTCCTTTCTCAGCTTCCTTATCGGCGTCGCTGCCCTCATCATCGTGATGTCGGTGATGAACGGCTTTCGCGTCGAACTGCAGTCCAAGATCCTCGGATTCAACGGCCATATCGTCGTCTCTCCCTATGAGACGCCGTTGACCGACTATGACGCGGTCACCAGTCGCATCGCCAAGGTGCCTGGTGTGACCCTGGCGGTCCCCTTCGTGGAAGGCCAGGTGCTGGTATCGTCGCCCTTCTCGGCGAGCGGCGCCCTGGTGCGCGGCATGAAGCTCGATGATCTCAAGCGCCTGCCCGGCCTTGCCAACAATATCAAGGACGGCACGCTGGACAATTTCGACCAGGGGCAGGGCGTGGTGATCGGTGCCAAACTGGCATCCTCGCTCGGGTTGCAGATCGGCGACGGCATCACTCTGATCTCGCCCAAGGGCGACCAGACCGCCTTTGGCACCACGCCGCGCATGAAGGTCTATCCGGTGGTCGCCACCTTCGAGGTCGGCATGTCCGATATCGACAGCGGCTTCGTGATCATGCCGCTGCAGGAATCGCAGGCTTATTTCAATCGCGACGGCGATACGACGGCGATCGAGGTCTATATCGAGGACCCTGACCACGTGCAGTCGGAGAGCGAGGCGATCAAGACGGCGGCCGGACGTCCCGTCTCGCTGGTCGACTGGCGCCAGCGCAATTCGGCCTTCTTCACGGCGCTCCAGGTCGAGCGCAACGTCATGTTCATGATCCTGCTGATTCTGGTGATCATGGCGGCGCTCGGGGTCGTTTCGAGCATGGTGATGCTGGTGCAGTCCAAGCAGACCGATATCGCCATCATGCGGACCATGGGCGCGACGCGTGGGGCGATGCTACGCATCTTCTTCATCACCGGCATGGCTATCGGTTTGCTCGGTACGATATTCGGCCTGCTGCTGGGGCTGCTGGTGTGCCGCTATATCGAGAACATCCAGGAGTTCATTTCCTGGCTATCCAACACGCAATTGTTCGCGTCCGAGATCTATTTCCTCTCGCGCCTGCCAGCCAAGACCGATCCGACAGAGGTGACCGTGGTGGTCATCACCACCTTGGTCCTGTGCTTCCTGGCCACGCTCTATCCCGCCTGGCGAGCTGCCAAGCTCGACCCGGTGGAAGCGTTGAGAGGAGGCTGAGCCATGAGCATGTCGGGTGAAATTCCGGCCCTCGAACTGCGAGGCGTCGAGCGCAGCTACCAGCAAGGCCCCACGGAACTGCATATTCTGCGGGGCGTCGACCTCGTGGTGATGCCGGGGCAGTCGGTGGCGCTGATCGCGCCCTCCGGGGCAGGCAAGTCGACGCTGCTCCACACGGCCGGCCTGCTCGAGAGACCGGATGGCGGCGACGTGCTGATCTCCGGCTATTCAACCGCCGATCTGAACGATACGGGACGAACCCGCCTGCGCCGCAATTCGATCGGCTTCGTCTATCAGTTCCACCATCTCCAGCCGGAGTTCTCGGCCTTGGAGAATGTGATCCTGCCGCAGATGATCCGCGGCCTCTCGCGCCGAGAGGCGCGCCAGCGGGGCGAGGAGTTGCTGACCTTCCTCGGCCTTGGCCAGCGCTTCGGTCACCGGCCGAACGAATTATCGGGCGGTGAGCAGCAGCGAGTTGCCATCGCCCGTGCCGTCGCCAATGCGCCGCATCTCATCCTGGCCGACGAGCCGACCGGCAATCTGGATCCCGGTACGGCAGACCATGTCTTCGGCACGCTGACGGCGCTGGTACGCGCGTCCGGCCTGGCGGCCCTGATCGCGACCCATAATCTCGATCTGGCGGCGCGCATGGACCGTCGCGTTACCCTGCGCGACGGTCATATCGTCGAACTCGACTGACGATTGTGACAGCGGGAGCCCCGGTGCCACGGCAGCCTCGCGGTATGGTAAACGCTACCGAGGCAAAGCCAGGCGCAGCGCAGGCGTCTCCTTAAGTCTCTGAATAATCATGAGAATGTAGCGTTTCCAGTACTCTGGACGGAGACAGGCTGCGCCATGCGGGCGGAACATAAGAGCGACATAAGATGGCGGTTCGACGACGCCGTGCTTGACTCGGAACAAAACGTGAACAAGATGTCCTTATCGAAGAGAGGAGAACATCATGCTTACGCGTTTCGCCGAAGATTTCGCCGCCATTGCTTCGATGAGCCTGTTCCTGGTCATGCTCGCCATGTGGACGAGCTTCCTGAGCGGTGTTTAAGCCAGATTTGTCCACACTTGTCCACAGGCTCTCAACAAGCAGCGGTGGCGAAGATGTGACGCCGATGTGGCGATCGCCGGCCCGAGTACAAAGTCGGCTTTGGTGTCAGGCCGGATTGCCATACACCAAGGTTAGGGGCAGGCCGCGAGTCGCGCTGCCCGCCAGCGCGGAGCGGAGGTGTCATGGCGGAGGGAAAGGTGAACGGTCCGGGATTCGTGCATTTGAATGTCCGTTCGGCCTATTCCTTGCTCGAGGGGGCGATGAAGGTCCCTAAACTCGCCGATCTCGCCAAGGCCGACGGCATGCCGGCCCTCGCATTGACGGACACCAATAATCTGTTCGGAGCGTTGGAGTTTTCCGAAAAGCTGGCGGGCAGCGGCATCCAACCGATCATGGGCATCTCGCTGGCGATCAATTTTGCCGACCGCGAGGATGCCTCGGACCGGCGTCCTCTGCATCAGCGGCGCTTGCCGCGCATGATCCTGCTGGCCCAGAGCGAAGCGGGCTACGGCCATCTGATGGCACTGTCCTCCCATTGCTACATGGATCCCGCCAGCGGCGAGGAAGCCCATATCTCGATCGGGCGCCTGGCCGAATTCCAGGAAGGCCTGATCGCGCTGACCGGCGGTCCCGCCGGCCCGCTGGACATGGCCCTGCGCGAGGGGCTCGATGATCTCGCGCGAACCCGGCTGCAGCGTCTGCAGGCGATGTTCGCCGATCGGCTCTATGTCGAAGTGCAGCGCCATGACAGCGCGGAGGAGCAGCAGGTCGAGGCACCGCTTCTGGAGCTTGCCTATGCCGCCGAGGTGCCGCTGGTCGCGACGAACGAGGTCTATTTCGCCGCGCGCGCCGACAACGAACCGCATGATGCGTTGCTTGCCATCGCCGAGGGTCGCATCCTCGCAGAGACGGACCGGCGGCGAATGACGCCGAACCATTACTTCAAGAGCCGTTCGGAAATGATATCCTTGTTCAAGGATATCCCAGAGGCAATTGAGAATACAATCGAAATTGCCAAACGTTGTGCCTTTCGCGTACGCACGCGAAAGCCGATCCTGCCGCGCTTTTCCACGGGCCTCGACGAGACGGGGGCCCCTGTCGACGAGGCCGTCGAGCTGCGCCGCCAGGCCGAGGATGGCCTCAGGGCCAGGCTGGCCGCGCATGGTCCGGCTCCTGGCCATACTGAAGAGAGCTATGCCAAGCGGCTTGAGTTCGAGCTTTCGATCATCGAGCGCATGAAGTTTCCCGGCTACTTCCTGATCGTGTCGGACTTCATCAAGCATGCCAAGGCGAAGGGCATCCCAGTCGGTCCGGGGCGCGGATCCGGCGCTGGCTCCCTGGTTGCCTACGCCCTTACCATCACCGATCTCGATCCACTCCGCTTCAGCCTGCTGTTCGAGCGCTTCCTCAATCCCGAACGTATCTCGATGCCGGACTTCGACATCGACTTCTGCCAGGAGCGGCGTGACGAGGTCATCCGCTATGTGCAGGAGAAATACGGGGAGGATCGCGTCGCCCAGATCATCACCTTCGGTTCCCTCCAGGCGCGCGGCGTGCTGCGCGACGTCGGGCGCACGCTGGAGATGGGATATGGCCAGGTCGACAAGCTGTGCAAGCTTGTGCCGCAGAACCCGGCCAATCCGGTCACCTTGGCCAAGGCGATCGAGGACGAGCCGAAACTGCGCGAATCCGCCAAGGACGATCCCACCGTCGAGCGCCTGCTCAGCATCGCCCAGAAGCTCGAAGGGCTCTATCGCCACGCCTCGACCCATGCCGCCGGCGTGGTGATCGGGGATCGTCCGCTGGTGGAGCTGGTGCCGCTCTATCACGATCCCAAGACCTCGATGCCGATGCCGGCCACCCAGTTCAACATGAAATGGGTGGAGCAGGCGGGCCTGGTGAAGTTCGACTTCCTCGGTCTCAAGACGCTCACCGTGCTCGAGCGCGCTTTGATGTTCCTCAAGCAGCGCGGCATCGTTCTCGACCTTGCCGCCCTGCCGCTCGACGACAGGAAGAGCTATGAAATGCTCGGCCGCGGCGAGACGGTGGGCGTGTTCCAGGTGGAAAGTGCGGGCATGCGCAAGGCATTGCTCGACATGAATGCCGACCGTTTCGAGGACATCATCGCGCTGGTGGCGCTCTACCGCCCGGGCCCGATGGCCAATATTCCAGTCTACAATGCCCGAAAGAAGGGGTTGGAAGAGCCGGACTACATGCTCGACCAGCTCAAGCCTGCCCTGGAAGAGACCTATGGCGTCATCATCTACCAGGAACAGGTGATGCAGATCGCGCAGATCCTCTCCGGCTACACGCTGGGCGAGGCCGACATGCTGCGCCGCGCCATGGGCAAGAAGATCAAGGCGGAGATGGACGCCCAGCGTGCGCGCTTCGTCAAGGGCGCGGTCGAAGGGGGCATTCAGAAGGCCAAGGCCGACGAGATCTTCGATTATCTCGCCAAATTCGCCGATTACGGCTTCAACAAGAGCCATGCGGCAGCCTATGCGCTGGTCTCCTACCAGACCGCCTACTTGAAGGCGAATTATCCGGTCGAGTTCATGGCGGCCTCGATGTCGCTGGATATGTCGAACACCGACAAGCTCGCCGAATTCCGTCTGGAGGCGCGTCGGCTGGGCATCAAGGTCGAGGCGCCTTCCATCAACCGTTCGGGACCGGACTTCGAGGTCCATGACGGCGCGATCCGCTATGCGCTCGGCGCGGTCAAGGGCGTCGGCCTCGCGGCGATGGAGCGCCTGGTCGAGATCCGCGGTGACCAGCCCTTCTTCGACCTTGGCGACTTCGCCCGGCGTATCGATCCCAAGGCCATCAACAAGCGCATTCTCGAAAACCTGGCGGCGGCGGGAGCCTTCGACGAATTCGACCGTGACAGGGCTCGCGTCACCGCCTCCATCGATGCCATCATGGCCCAGGCGCAACGCTCCCACGCCGAGAAGAGCGACGGGCAGGCCGATATGTTTGGTTCTGCTTCGACCCCGGAGCCGCTCAAGGGGACGGTCGTAGAACCCTGGGAACCCGCCGACCGTCTGCAGCGCGAGTTCGACGCGATCGGTTTCTTCCTTTCAGGCCATCCGCTCGATGCCTATGCCACGGCCCTGGAGCGCCTGCAGGTGCCGTCCTGGGCGCAGTTCACCCAGAAGGTGAAGCAGGGCGCCACGGCAGGGCGCCTGGCAGCGACCGTGCTGTCGCGCTCCGAGCGCAAGACCCGAACCGGTTCCAAGATGGGCGTGATCATGCTCTCCGATGCCTCGGGCCAGTTCGAGGCGGTGCTCTTCTCCGAAGGCCTGGCGCAATATCGCGACCTGCTCGAGCCGGGCACGGCTGTGCTGGTCGGCGTGCAGGCCGCACATGAAGGCGATGACGTCCGCATCCGCATCGTGACGGCCGAGAGGCTCGACAACGCCACCGCCAAGACCCAGCGCGGCATCAAGGTCTTCCTGCAGGGCGAGCAGGCGCTCGAATCCGTTGCCAAGCGGCTGGGCCAGCGCGGGGAGGGGGAGGTCTTCCTGATTCTCCAGCTCGATGGCGGCATGCGTGAAGTCGAGCTGAAGCTGCCCGGCAAGTTCATGGTGACCCCCCAGGTCGCAGGCGCGATCAAGGCGATACCGGGCGTGGCGACCGTCATGCAGATGTAAGGCTGCATGGCGGTTCGCCGCGCGGTCCGTGCATGGCCATGGTTTCGAAGGGCACAGATCGGCAAAGCACATGGGTGCTAGCCTGTCCGGGACAACCTTCGATGAGAGGCGCGCATTGAACGATATGGGCCAGGTTGTTCGATCTCGACGTCATTTGCTTGGCGTCCTGCTGGTTCTCGGCGTGCTCGCGGCCTCGGTGGTCTATTATTGGTTCAGGCAGCACCAGCATGCCGAACTGCTGCGCCTCAACGGCGAGGCAGCGCAGATGGTGGCGCGAAACCTGGCCTTCGAGGCAGCCGGCGTCGGTGGAGGGAGCCCGAGGTCAGGTGCCGCGGATCCGCCCGGCGAAAGCGAGCCGCGTCTCGTGGTGCAGGCCGGCAATGCCTTTGGCAATGGCTGGACGGCGATGTCGCGCGACGGGCGCCTCCTGCTGACCGCCAATCAATTCGACGATCTCAGACTATGGGATGTTGCTACGGCGACATTGCTGCGCCGATTTCCCGACACAGGCGAACAGAACTACAAGGTCATCAAGGGATTGGACTTCCTCCGCGACGCTGATGCCTTCCTCGTCTGGTACCGAAACAAGGCACGCTCGCAAGACGATCTGACGCTGTTTGATACGCGCGACGGAAAGGTGATCCGGACGTTCGTGCCCTGCGAGGCGTCGCAGATTTCGACAATGGCATTGAGTCGGAATGGACGGCGCGCCGTCATCGCCTGCAGCAAGGGCGGCATCGTCTTGTGGGACGTCCAAACCGGCGCTCTGGTGCGATCCCTTCTTGCTGGCGACCCCGGCCGCGCCGCGCCGGCCGACGTCGTCGCCATCTCTCCGGATGGGCGCGCAATTCTGGCCTCCTGGGAGGATCCCGTGTCGTCGCGGTGGGAAACCGCGTCCTTTGACGCAGAGAGCGGCGGCAAGACCTGCGTCATGCCGGATCAACGCCCTGCGCTTTCCTGCCTCGTCGAGGGCGATCGACGCTATTGCCAGATTCAGGCGGCGCGGCAGGAGGCCGGCAGGGTTTTCTCGCTCGACGGGCGCAGCGTACTGCTCCTGGACGCGGGCAGCGGCGATGCCGTGGCATGGGAGGTCGGGCGCTGCGTTGCGACGGCGCGAAGCGCTCCGCCGGGCCCGGTTGTCGCCGCATCCGCCCGCAATCCACGCGCCTTGTCGCGGATGCCCGATTCCTCGCTGGTCCTTTGGGATGTCGCGACCGGCATCCGCCTTGCCGCGTGGCCCGGGAGCGATTCCACTAACCGGCCGCAGGCTCTCGATTTCTCGGCCGATGGTGGCCTGATTGCCGTCAAGGCCGATGGAGGCGACGTCTATCTTTGGTCCACCATCGACGGAACATCGCGCTTTATCCCTCAAAGCAGCTTCAAGCGGAATTTCCAGTTTGCGCCCGATGGGCAGAGCGTACTGTCCACGGAATTCGACTATCCGGTGTGGCTCTGGCAAGAGGTGGATCAGAAGGCCGGTCAGGAAGCCAAGAACGCCTGGCGGGAGATTTCGCTGGCCGGAAACCCGAGTATCACCCGATTGAGTTTTGGGCCCAACAGCCAGTTCTTGCAAGTTGCCTCAGGCAGCAGCCTGGTCCAGTGGGACCTGGCTACGGGGCAGGGTACGCTCGGTTATGTCGGCTCGTCACCGGCCGATGGCGCGGTCGTCTCGCGGGATGGGCGCTGGAAGGCCATCAAGTCCCGAGATGAAAATGGCGGCGTCGAACTGCGCGACGGCCGTAGCGGAGCATTGCTGGTGACGCTCCATGCCAACCAGTCTCCCACCAGCAGCAGGGCCGAAACACTGGCGTTGGCACCGGACGGCCGCTTCGTCACCAATACGGACCCGCGCAGGGTATTGGCGCTGGTCCGCGGGACGAGCATCCTTCGCCTCGACGATTACATCCGGCAGAATCAGCGCGCCAGCCTGACGGAACTGCTTGGCGAGCAGGCGACTACCGGGCCTTGAGGTCGATGGAAGGCCGCCTCCGCCGATCGAAAGACACAGCGGAGGCATAGCCCGTGGCGGTGGAGCGAGCGCAGGATCGGACTTCATCGTGATGGCGGATGTCTGGGGGCTTGCCTAATCGGCCGCATCCGCTTATAGAGCGCGCCATTCCACACGCGGACGAAGCGGCCCTGCCGCTCCGGTGCCGTGTTTTGTTTCGTCCGCAATGGCGCGGCGAGGCAGGCACGGTAGATGTCCGCGGAGGCCTTATCAAACCGGAGTTACAACTCTATGGCACTGCCAGATTTCTCTATGCGTCAGCTGCTCGAAGCTGGAGCCCATTTCGGCCATCAGTCGCACCGCTGGAACCCCAAGATGGGGCCCTATCTCTTCGGCGTGCGTAACGGCATCCACATCATCGACCTCGCCCAGACGGTTCCCGCGTTCCATCGCGCCCTGCAGGCCGTGTCGGACACGGTCGCCCGTGGCGGTCGCGTGCTGTTCGTCGGCACCAAGCGCCAGGCTCAGGACGCGGTTGCCGATGCGGCCCGCCGTTCGGCCCAGTATTACGTCAATTCGCGTTGGCTCGGCGGCACGCTGACCAATTGGAAGACGATTTCCAACTCGATCCAGCGCCTGCGCAAGCTCGACGAGTTGCTCTCCGGTGGTGCTCAGCAGGGCTACACCAAGAAGGAGCGCCTCGACCTTACCCGCGAGCGCGACAAGCTTGAGCGCGCCCTCGGCGGTATCAAGGACATGGGCGGCACCCCCGACCTGATCTTCATCATCGATACCAACAAGGAAGACATCGCGATCAAGGAAGCCCGCCGCCTCAACATCCCGGTGGCTGCTGTCCTCGATTCGAATTCCGATCCGGATGGCATCACCTTCCCGATTCCGGCCAATGACGACGCCGGCCGCGCTCTGTCGCTCTATTGCGATCTCGTCGCCCGCGCCGCTCTCGACGGCATCTCCCGCGCCCATGGCGACATGGGTCTCGACATCGGCGCCGAAGAAGCTCCGCTGGTCGAGGAACTGCCGGTCGCCGACGAGGCTGCCCCCGCTGGCGAGCTCTTCGAGCTGCTGTCTGCTCCGCGCGGTGCGCCCGACGACCTGACCAAGCTGACCGGCGTCGGCCCGCAGCTCGAGAAGAAGCTCAACGAGGGCGGCATCTGGCACTATTGGCAGGTCGCTGCCATGACCCCGGAAGACGTCGCCAAGGTCGATGCCGAGCTCAAGCTCAACGGCCGTATCGATCGCGACGGCTGGGTGGAACTGGCCCGCAATCTGGTTGCCGGCGCCTGATCTTCCAGGGTCTGTGGTTTTTTGGGCTGCAATCTGATTGCAGCCTTCCTATCTATTCCTGAACACGGCCCGGCTGCTCGCCTTCCAATTGTGATGTTGGAGTGGTAAGCGCCGGGCCGCTTCCCATCACCGGACCTGTTCCGGTTTCCCAAAGAGGTATCCTGCGATGTCGAACATTACCGCCGCCATGGTGAAAGAGCTGCGCGAACAGACCGGCGCGGGCATGATGGATTGCAAGGCAGCGCTCACCGAGACCGCCGGCGATCTGGAAGCCGCCGTTGACTGGTTGCGCAAGAAGGGCCTGTCCAAGGCCGCCAAGAAGGCCGGCCGTGTCGCTGCTGAAGGGCTCGTCGCCGTTCTGGTCGATGGCAATCAGGGCGTTGCCGTAGAGGTCAACTCCGAGACCGACTTCGTTGCCCGCAATCCTGAATTCCAGGACCTGGTTTCGGGCATCGCCGAAGTCGCCCTGAAGACGGGTGAGGATGTCGAGGCCATCAAGGCAGCCGGTTTCCCCGGTGGCGGCAGCGTCGATGAGAAGATCGCCAACACGGTGGCCAAGATCGGCGAGAACATGTCGCTGCGCCGCGCCAAGATCGTCTCGGTCGGCCAGGGCGTGCTGGCGACCTATGTCCACAATCCCGTGGTGGCCAACAAGGGCCGCATCGGCGTGATCGTTGCGCTCGAATCGACCGGCAATGCCGAGAAGCTGGCCGAGCTCGGCCGTCAGATCGCCATGCATGTCGCTTCCTCGAACCCGGTCGCGGTCGATGCCGCCGGCGTCGATGCAGCAACCATCGAGCGCGAGAAGACCATTCTCGCCGACAAGTATCGCGAGCAGGGCAAGCCGGAAGCGGCGATCGCCAAGATCGTCGAAAGCGGCATCAAGACCTATTTCAAGGAAGTGACCTTGCTGGAGCAGGGCTTCATCTTCGATCCCTCCAAGTCGGTCGGCCAGGCCGTCAAGGAGAGCGAAGGGGCTGCCGGCGCGCCGATCAAGGTGGCGGGCTTCGTGCGCTACGCTCTCGGTGACGGCATCGAGAAGCAGGAGAACGATTTCGCCGCTGAGGTCGCCGCCCAGGCCGGCCACGCCGCCTGAGCGTTCTGTTTCAGGAAATGCCGCTGGCCGCATTTCGGCCATGTGGATGACGGAGATCGACAACAGGCGGCCATGGGCCGCCTGTTGTATAAGTGGCCAGCGAATCGGAGAGCAATCATGGCGGTACTTCCCTATAAACGCGTCCTGGTGAAGCTTTCCGGCGAGGCATTGATGGGAGGCGAGGCCTTCGGCATCGACCGGGCCACGGTCCGCCGTATCGCCGAGGATGTGATCGAAGCCGTCAAGCTCGGCGTCGAAGTCGCCGTGGTGGTGGGCGGCGGCAATATCTTCCGCGGCTCGCAGATTGCCGGCATGGGTCTGTCGCGGCCTGCAGCCGACTCGATGGGCATGCTCGCCACCGTGATGAACGTCATCGCGCTCGAAGCCCAACTCGCATCGCTCGGCCAGTCCGCCCGCGCCATGTCCGGCGTCGCCATGCCGTCGGTGGTCGAGACCTATACGCGCCAGCAGGCGATGGAGCATCTGGCCAAGGACCGCGTCGTGCTGCTGGCGGGTGGTACCGGCAATCCCTTCTTCACCACCGATACCGGCGGCGCCCTGCGCGCTGCTGAGCTGGAATGCAATGTCCTGATGAAGGGCACGCAGGTCGACGGCATCTATTCCGCCGATCCCAAGAAGGATCCGGCCGCGACCCGTTATGATCACATCACCCATGACGAGGTCATCCGCAAAGACCTCAAGATCATGGATACGGCAGCGTTTGCGCTTGCCCGCGAGGCGCGCTTGCCGATAATTGTTTTTTCGATTCAACAACCCGGATCCCTGGCAGCCGTGCTGCGCGGGGAGGGGCGTTGCACCCTGGTCACTCCCTGACCGCTTCCGTCAAGAAATTTCGAGGGCAGGAACATGGCTGCATCATTCGATCTCGCCGAAGTCAAGCGTCGCATGGAAGGCGCACTCAATGCGCTGAAACATGAACTGGGCGGCTTGCGCACCGGCCGTGCCTCTTCTTCCCTGCTCGAGCCCGTGCATGTTGAGGCTTATGGCGCCAGTATGTCGCTGTCGCAGGTTGCCACCGTTTCCGTGCCCGAGCCGCGCCTGATCAGCGTGCAGGTCTGGGACCGCGGCATGGTCGGCGCCGTCGAGAAGGCGATCTTGAACTCCAATCTCGGTCTCAATCCGCAGACCGAGGGCCAGGTGATCCGCTTGCGCATTCCCGAGATGACCCAGGATCGCCGCAAGGAGCTGGTCAAGGTGGCCCACAAATACGCCGAGTCCGCGCGTGTGGCTGTCCGCCATGTCCGCCGCGACGGCCTCGACATCCTGAAGAAGACGGAGAAGGACGGTGCCATCGGCGAGGACGAAGAAAAGCGTCTGGCCGATCAGGTGCAGAAGGCGACCGATGCGATGATCGCCGAAATCGACAAGACGCTCGTCTCCAAGGAGAAGGAAATCATGCAGGTGTGACGGAAGAGGGTTGCAGACTATCCGCAAGGACTATTCTACTTCCCCAATTCGACACCAATTATCCACTGTCTATCCGATGATCGTTCGATAGAATTCGTGCCAGCCGGTTCGGCGGAGAAGCTTCGAGGCACCAATGTTTGGCAGGGACGAAATCGACGATACCACCGTGGCGGCCCCGCCGGCTCATGTCGCCATCATCATGGATGGCAATGGCCGTTGGGCCTCCAAGCGCCTGATGCCCCGTTTCGAGGGGCATCGCCGGGGCGTCGAAGCACTCAGGCGGACCGTCCGCGCCGCTGCGGAACTGGGCATTCGCTATCTTACGCTCTACTCCTTCTCATCGGAGAATTGGTCGAGACCTCGAACCGAGGTCGACTATCTCATGGGATTGGTGAAGCGTTTCGTTCGCAACGATCTGGCGGACCTGCATGCCAACAATGTTCGGGTGCGCATCATCGGCGAGCGCGAGGGGCTCGATGCCGAACTTGCCGAACTCCTGGTCGAGGTCGAAAACCTCACCGCTGCCAATACGGGGCTGACCCTGGTGGTGGCGTTCAACTATGGCGCCCGGCAGGAGATCGTCGCTGCCGCACGGCGCCTGGCCCAGCAGGTGGCAGAGGGGACGCTCAATCCGCAGGACATCACGGCCGATGCCCTTGCCGCCAATCTTCATACGCATGATATTCCGGATCCGGATCTGGTCATCCGAACCTCTGGTGAGCAGCGGCTTTCCAATTTCCTGCTTTGGCAGGCGGCCTATGCCGAATTCGTCTTCGTCCCCCTGCTCTGGCCGGATTTCGATCGGCGCGCCCTGGAGGCTGCATTGGCCGAATATCATGCGCGTGATCGTCGTTTCGGGGGGCTCGGCGAGGCCAATCCGCCCCGTCAGGCCAATTCCGGCTAGGGCAATATCGTCGGCGTGCCTGTGGGGGATGATGTGAGAGCAGTTTTGTGTCGGGGGATAGCGGCTGGCCGTCCGCGGGGGACGGTTTCATCCGCCCGTGGTCTCTGACATGGCGGGCGTATCCAAGGCCAACTGGTCCGATCTTTCCATTCGTATCGCCTCGGCCCTGGTCATGGCCGGGCTGGCGCTGGCCACCGCCTGGTGGGGCGGGCCGCTTTTCGCGTTGTTCTGGTTTCTCGCAGCCGCAGCCGTCCTGTGCGAATGGCTGTTCCTGATCGCCGGCGGCCGACGGGATTGGTTGATCGTTGCGCTTGGTGTCGGCTTGCTCGCGGTATCGACCGTGCTCGCCCAGGGCGGGCAGGGAGGCGTAGCCCTGCTGGCGGTCCTGGGAGGCGCGGCGGTGATGGGGGGGCTGGCCTGGGGGAGAGGGGCTATGCAGCCTTTGCTGGTCGCGGCCGCCTTGCCCTATGCGGCCTGCGTGGTCTTGCCGGCTACCCTGCTAAGGTTGGACGAGCCCTATGGTATGCGTGCCATTTTCGTGCTGTTCGCCATTGTCTGGGGTTCGGACGTGCTGGCCTACTTTACCGGCCGCACCTTTGGCGGGCCGAAGCTGTGGCCGAGAGTCAGCCCAAAGAAAACCTGGTCGGGGTTCATCGGTGGCACGCTGTTTGCCGCCTTGGCGGCCGGCCTGGTTGGCGGCTCCCTTGTTCTGGTTCCGATAGGCGCGGTGCTGGCAGCGATCTCCCAGGGCGGCGATCTCCTTGAATCCGCCTTGAAGCGCCGCTTTGATGCCAAGGATGCGAGCCATCTGATCCCCGGCCACGGCGGCGTCATGGACAGGCTCGACGGTTTCCTGGCGGCGGCATTGGCCGCCCTGCTGATCGGACTTGTGCATGCCGGCTTGCACCCGGCCCAGGGCTTCATTGTGTGGTAGTGCCAAAAAAGCAGAGCCGGTCTGGCTTGGTTTGCGGCGCGTGAGAGGAATGGATGATGGGCCTTCTGGATAGTTTCGGTCTCGGTGCTCTCGGCTTCGTGCCGTTCATCGTGATCATTTCCATCCTGATCTTCTTTCACGAGCTTGGGCATTTCCTCGTTGGGCGCTGGTGCGGCGTGAAGGTCGTGACCTTCTCGATCGGCTTCGGACCGGAATTGTTCGGCTATGACGACCGGCACGGTACTCATTGGCGCATCGCGGCAATCCCCCTCGGGGGCTATGTACGCTTCTTTGGCGATGCGAATGCCGCTTCCCTGCCCGATGAAGAGCGCAATCAGCTGATGACGCCGGAGGAGCGGGCGGTCAGCCTGTTCCACAAACCGGTCTGGCAGCGCATCGCCATCGTGGCGGCCGGTCCTTTGGCCAATTTCATCCTGGCCGCCTTCGTCTTCGCGGCGGCATTCTCGATTTATGGTTACCCGAATTCTGACGCCATTATCGGGCCGATCAAGGCCGATGGACCGGCGGCCAAGGCGGGCCTGCGCAAGGGCGACCGGATCGTCGAGGTCAATGGCACCAAGGTCACACTGTTCGACCAGCTTCCGGAACTGATTTCGGCGGAGCCCGGGCGCCCCGTGAAGCTCACCGTCGAACGCGGGGAGGAGAGTTTCGACGTCAGCGTCACGCCGGAAATGCGCACGTTCACCGCGCCGGATGGCAAGACTGTTTCACGGGCGATCATCGGCATCGGTCCCGGCGGCATGTCGCGTCTCGATCCGGCATCGGCGCTGTGGCAGGGTACCAAGGAAACTGTCCAAGGCATTGGTGCGTCAGCGAAATTTATCTACGATCTTTTTGCGGGCCGCGGTGATCCCAAGCAGGTGACCGGCATTGTCGGCATTGCGGTAGCCTCCAAGACGATCACGGAAACCATCGGGCTCGCCGGCTTGATCCTGCTCACGGCGGGGCTGTCTATTTCGGTCGGCTTCATCAATCTGTTGCCGATACCGGTTCTAGATGGCGGTCATCTGGTCTTCTACGCCATCGAAGCGATCCGGGGGCGGCCGGTTGGAGCGCGCGCGCAGGAGTTGTCCTTCGGCATCGGGCTCATGTTGATAATTACAATCACCGTTTTGGTGTTGGGCCATGATCTGTCACAGCAATTATCGGGCGGCTGAGAGGGCGTGGCGGATTCGCAACGGTCTCCCAAAAAAGGACGGATGGCAGCCGGGGGTCGGTTTGCATGCGTCCGGAAACCCTGTAGAAGCATTTCCAATGAGAGCAATGCGGGCTGGCGAGGTTTGGCGTTGAACTCGACTTGGTTTGGTAAAAAGAGTGGGATTTAGACCCGATGGCAACAGCAATGTACAAGTTGAAGCTGGGCGTTGCCCTCGCGGCCGTCGCGGTTCCGTCGTTGTTCGGGGCCTTCGTGGCATCTCCCTTGGTGGGCACGGCTGAAGCCGCTCCGAGGAAGCATGTTGCGTCGCGCTCGGCGCCGATCGTCAACCGCATCGTGTTCGAGAAGAACAAGAAGGTCACCGCGGATCAGCTGTCTTCCATCATGGAGACCAAGCCTGGTAGCCAGGTGAACCAGGCTACCCTCAACGCCGATATCGATCGCATGCGTGAGGCCTATAACCGGACCGGTCGCTCGACGGTGCAGATTACCTACCGCGAAGTCCCGCTGCCGAACAATCGCGTCGACCTCGTCTTCACCGTGGCTGAAGGCTCGAAGATCGGCATCGACTCGATCAACTTCGTCGGCAACAACAATTTCTCCGCCTGGCGCCTGAAGCGCCAGATGGCGACGGTCGAGAGCGGCTATCTCGGCTGGCTGCGCACCACCGACACCTATGATCCCGATCGCCTCGCTGGCGACGAGGAGCGTCTGCGCCAGTTCTATGTGAACCACGGCTATCCCGACTTCCGCGTCGTCTCCATCGTGCCGTCGCTGAACGAGAAGCAGGATGCCTATGTCCTGACCGTTACGGTCGATGAGGGCCAGTACTATAAATTCGGTCCCTCGCAGGTCGAATCCAGCATTTCGGACGTCAACCCGGCCGATCTCCAGGGCGACGTTCAGTCCTGGAACAACTGGACCTACCGTGGCGAGGACGTGGACAAGACCGTCGAGGACATGACGGTCAAGCTGGCTGCTTCCGGCCATCCGTTTGCTCAGGTTCGTCCTCGTGCGGTCCGCGATGCCGGCGGCAACATCATCAGTGTCAACTACGTCGTGGAAGAGGGCGCGAAGGTCTATATCGAGCGCATCAATATCCGCGGCAACACCCGCACGCGTGACTATGTGATCCGTCGCGAGTTCGATATCGGTGAAGGCGACCCCTACAACAAGGCCCTGATCGAGCGGGCCACCCGCCGGCTGCGGAATCTGGGTTACTTCAAGAACATCCGCGTCACCAACGAGCCGGGCTCGGAACCGGACCGCGTGATCGTCAACGTCGAGGTCGAGGACCAGTCCACCGGTGAGTTCTCGCTGGGCGGCGGCTACTCCACCTCGGACGGCTTCCTCGGCGAGGTCTCGCTGACCGAACGCAACTTCCTCGGCCGCGGCCAGTATGTGAAGGCTTCGGTGCAGTATGGCCAGCGCACGCAGGGCTATAGCCTGTCCTTCACCGAGCCCTATTTCCTCGGTCAGCGCATCGCTGCCGGCTTCGACCTGTTCTCGAAGACGACTGATGACAGCGACTATAGCTACTACAAGGACCAGACCACGGGCGGCACCCTGCGCGCTGCCTTCCCGATCACCGAGAACTTCACCGTCGGCGTGAACTACACGATCTATTCGGAGAAGGTGACGATCCCGGATAAACGCTACACTGACAATGATTTCGACAATGGTGAAGCTTCTGTCGCGATCAAGGAACTGGCTAACGAAGGGCGTCGTCTGGTCTCGATGGCCGGCTATACGCTGACCTACAACACGCTCGACGATCTCAAGCAGCCGAGCTCGGGTATGTATGTCCAGTTCAAGCAGGACGTCGCCGGCCTTGGTGGTGATGCCAAGTTCATCAAGCAGTCGATTGACGGCCGCTACTACTATTCGCTGACCGACGACCTTACTTTGATGGTTCGCGGCCAAGGCGGCTATATGCACGGCTTCGGCAAGGACAAGCTGGCGATTGTCGACCAGTACAGCCCCGGACCCGATCTGGTGCGTGGTTTTGCGCCGGGCGGTATAGGCCCACGTGATATCGCAGGCGGCTCGAAGGGCAATGGCCTTGGCGGTACCACCTATTTTGGCGGTACAGTGGAACTACAGTTCCCGATCTTCGGCTTGCCGCGTGAAGTGGGCCTGCGTGGCGCCGTCTTCGCGGATGCGGGAACGGTATTCGGTTATGGCGGCAAGAAGTACGCGAAATACGGCAATCCGGACGATCCTACGCAGGTGACCTTCAATCTTGTCGACGAACACAAGATTCGCTCATCTGTCGGCGCCAGTCTGCTGTGGGCTTCGCCGCTCGGACCGTTGCGCTTCGACTACGCCTACGTCCTGACCAAGGCAAAGCATGACGACACGCAGGCTTTCCGCTTCGGCACGATCGTCAACTATTGATGATCTGACCTGACGTTTTCGCCGGCCGGTCCCTTCGGGGCCGGCCGGTTTTTTGTTCGCAAAGTGCCATCCCCTGGATGTCGCAACGAACGGACATATTCGGTGTTTTGCATCGCGGCCCCTTCATCGTGTATGGGCTGGCGCATGAATGTTCAGGCCGGTAACGCTTTTGCAAAGGGACTGGTCTATTCATGATGGAAAAGATCGCCGGTTTCGAAGCAGCCACTCGAAGCCGGATTTGGAGGGGCTGACCGCAGCGTGGACTTGATGACGGATCCGGTATTCTTTCACGCGCGCAACCGTCTCACCGTTGCCGATATCGTCGAGCTCACCGGCGCTGAACCCGTGGCCGGTCTGTCGCTGGACCTGACGGTGGAACGCGTCGCGCCGCTCGATCAGGCCGGGGAAGGCGATCTGAGCTTCCTCGAAAATCCGCATTACCTGCCGATGCTGGAAACGTCCAAGGCAGCGGTCATCCTGATCTCTCCCAAATTCGTCGATCGCGCCCCGAAGCAGGCCCCCCTGCTGGTGGCGCGCGAGCCCTACCGCGCCTTCGCGCAGATCGGCATGGCCCTGTTCCCGGATGCGGCACGCCCTCAATCCTTCTTCGGGGCCAAGGGGATTTCACCGGGCGCCGTCGTGCATCCCGAAGCGAGGCTCGAGATTGGCGTGACGGTCGACCCTGGTGCCGTGATCGGGCCTCGTGCGGAAATCGGGGCGGGAACCATCGTCGGCGCCAATGCGGTGATCGGCCCGGATGTGCGGATCGGGCGTGACTGCTCGATCAGTCCCAATGTCGTGATCCAGCATTCGCTGATCGGCAATCGCGTCATCATCCACGCCGGGGCATGCCTTGGCCAGGATGGTTTCGGCTTTTCGATGGGGCCGCGCGGCCATCTCAAAGTGCCGCAGGTCGGCCGCGTCGTCGTGCAGGATGATGTCGAGATCGGTGCCTGCACCACCATAGACCGAGGTGCCAATCGGGACACCATCATCGGTGAGGGTACCAAGATCGACAATCAGGTGCAGATCGCCCACAACGTGATGGTCGGCCGGCACTGCGTGCTGGTGTCCAAGGTCGGGATCTCCGGTTCGACCGTTCTGGAAGATTTCGTGGTGATGGGCGGCGCCTCTGCCACGGTCGGCCATATCCGCATCGGCATGGGTGCCCAGATCGCCGGCGCCGCCAATGTCAAGGATGATGTGCCGCCGGGCGCACGCATGGGCGGCACGCCGGCTCAGCCGCTGGGCGATTATGCCCGCGAACTGGCTTTGCTCAAGAAGCTGGTCAAGAATTCGCGGGTTCGGTCGGGGCAGGGAACGGATGAGGGATCCGCTCCCTGAGGGGGCGAAATGGAGTTTGGCTTAAGCGCTCTGGCCGAAGGCCGAGCCGGTTCAGGAAACGAGACCTATATGAGTGAAGCAACCCCTGGAACGCTGGAAACTGCAGATATCGGCAAGCTCCTGACGTTGCTGCCGCATCGCTATCCCTTCCTGCTCGTGGATCGCATTGTCGAAATCGATGGCGACAATTCCGCCGTCGGCATCAAGAACGTCACCTTCAACGAGCCGCATTTCACCGGCCATTTTCCCGAACAGCCGGTGATGCCGGGCGTGCTGGTGATCGAAGCGATGGCCCAGACGGCCGGCGCGATTTGTGTGCTCAGCACGGAAGGCAAGGCCAAGCCGAAGGTCGTCTATTTCATGACCATCGACGAGTGCCGTTTCCGCAAGCCGGTCACGCCGGGCGACCAGATGCGCCTGCACCTGACCAAGCTGAAGAATCGCCGCAATATGTGGTGGTACAAGGGTGAGGCCAAGGTTGACGGCGTCACGGTAGCCGAGGCTGTGGTTTCCGCCATGCTGGTTACCGAATAATGGTCGGGGGGGCTCAACAGACCATTCATCCCACCGCCGTCATCGAGGCGGGAGCGAAGCTCGGCGAGGGCGTCAGTATCGGCCCGTTCTGCGTCGTCGGGCCTGAAGTGACGCTGGCGGACGGTGTCACGTTGCATTCGCATGTCGTGGTCACTGGGCGTACGAGCATCGGTGCGCGTACCAAGGTGTTCCCCTTCGCCTCGCTGGGGCACCAGCCGCAGGATCTCAAATATGCCGGTGAGCCCTCCGATCTCACCATCGGCAGTGATTGCCTGATCCGCGAAGGGGTGACGATGAACCCCGGCACCAGCGGTGGCGGCATGCACACCGTGGTCGGCGACCGCTGCGCCTTTCTTGCCAATTCCCATGTCGGGCACGACTGCAGGCTCGGCAACAACATCATTCTCTCCAATGGCGTCTTGCTGGCTGGCCATGTTTCTGTCGGCGACTACGCCATTCTCGGCGGCGCGGCGGCGGTGATCCAGTTCGCACGGGTCGGCGCTCATGCTTTCGTCGGTGGCCTGTCCGGCGTCGAGAACGATCTGATTCCCTTCGGCATGGCCCTGGGCGATCGCGCCAGCCTGGCTGGCCTCAATATCGTCGGCCTGAAGCGCCGCGGCTTCGGGCGGGAACAGATCCATGCCTTGCGCCACGCCTATCGCATGCTGTTTGCCTCCGCCGGCACCTTGAAGGAGCGGGTCGAGAGCGTTGCCGAGACTTTCGCCGATCAGACGGCGGTCATGGAGATCGTCGATTTTGTGAGAGCCGGGGGCCATCGTGCCCTGGTGACGCCGCGCGATGCGGCGGCGCGCGATCTCGCAGGCAGCGAGGCGTGAGCACACCGCCTGTTGCCGGAGTGGTTTCGGCCTTGCCTGCCTTGGCGGTCATCGCCGGGGCAGGGCGTTTGCCGGCCGAGATCGCGGCAGAGGCTGCAAAACGGGGTGAGACTGTCGCGATCTTGCCTTTGAAGGGCTTCGCCGACGCCGATTTTGCGGGCTACGCCCAATATCCCGTCAGCCTGATCGATCCGAAGGGGGTTCTGCAGGAATTGGCCCGGGCGGGCGCCGGCCGCGTGGTCCTGGCCGGCGCCGTGCATCGGCCGGGGCTTGGCATGGTACGCTCAGGTATCCAGGCTGTCCGGCATCTCGATGAAATCCGCAACGTGCTCGAGGGCGGGGACGACAATCTCCTGCGGGGCGTGATCGTGTTCCTGGAAAAGCACGGCTATGCGGTCGTCGGCGTTCGTGACGTCGCGCCGGCGTTGATGGCGCCCGTGGGGCCGCTTGGCCGCTTGTCGCCGAGTTCAGCCGAACTAGAGGGGATCACCATCGGCCGGCGTGCTCTTGTCGCCATGGGCGCCGATGATATCGGCCAGGGTGTGGTCGTGGCCCAAAAGCGCGTGCTGGCCGTCGAGGCGGCCGAAGGTACCGACAATATGATCCGGAGGGTGGCTCTTTTGCGCCGGCCTGGCTTGCTCGGACGCCTGTTGCGCCATGGCCGACCGCCCGTGGCCGAGCAGGATGGTGGCGTGCTGGTAAAGGCAGCCAAGCCAGAGCAGGATTTCAGGGCCGATCTTCCGGGCATCGGCCCGCGTACCGTGCGTCTCGCCAAGAAAGCCGGTCTCGCCGGTATCGCCATCGAAGCGGGCAATGTGCTCGTGCTGGAGCGTGATGCCACCATCGCGGCGGCCGACGCGGCCAGCCTATTCCTTGTCGGGGTGTGACGATGACCGATCGGCCCTTGAAGATCGCTATCGTCGTGGGCGAACATTCCGGCGACCAGCTCGGTTTCAAGCTGATGCAGGCCCTTCGGGCCCAGGCGGGTATGCCTGTCGTGTTCAAGGGCACTGCCGGTCCCGCCATGACGCGCGAGGGCATGGAGAGCCTGTTTCCTCTCGACGACATTGCGGTGATGGGCTTTGCTGCCGTGATCGGCCGCTTCCCCACGATCTACCGACGGGCCTGGCAGGTGATCGATGCCATCGTTGCCGATCCGCCCGATGGCCTGGTGATCATCGACAGCCCGGATTTCACCCATGCCGTCGCCAAGCGCGTGCGCCGGCGTCTGCCGCATCTGCCGATCATCAACTATGTTTCGCCCAGCGTGTGGGCCTGGCGCCCCGGCCGGGCCGTGTCGATGCGGGCCTATGTCGACCATGTGCTCGCTCTGCTGCCGTTCGAACCCGAAGCCTATCGCCGGTTGAACGGTCCGCCCTGTTCCTATGTCGGCCATCCCCTGATGGAGCGCCTGGGCGAATTGCGGCCCGATGCCGCGGAGGAGGCGATCCGGCAGGGAACGCAACCGGTGGTGCTGGTGCTTCCCGGCAGTCGCTCGAGTGAAGTAGGATTGCTGACCGAGGATTTCGGCAGGACGATCGAGCTCTTGTCGACCAGGATCGGACCTTTCGATGCCGTGCTGCCGACGGTGTCGCGCCATGCCGAACGTTTGCGACAGGCGACCGCCGGCTGGGCTGTGAAGCCGCGCGTCATCACCGACTCCGATGAGAAATACGCGGCCTTCCGCCGGGCGCGGGCAGCGCTGGCGGCATCGGGCACCGTGACGCTCGAACTGGCCCTGGCGCAGGTGCCGATGATCGGCACCTATCGCTTTCCTGCCTGGGAGGCCTTCCTGGCAAGGCGTCTGGTCAAGGGCCGTTTCTTCCTGCTGCCCAATCTGATTCTCGATCGGCGGGCGGTACCCGAACTTTTCCAGGAAGAAGTCGTGCCGGAACACCTGGCCGACCTGATGACTGGATTGCTGGGGGATACGGACGAGCGGCACGCCCAGATGCAAGCGTTCGACGAGATCGATCAGCGCATGCAGGTCGTGGGGGAAACACCCTCGCAACGAGCGGCCCGCATCGTCCTGGAAACCATCGCCGGCAAGACGAAGTGAACGCTTCGAGCATACGAAACAGAGGCTGGAAACCAAAAGGGCGGATCTGAGGATCCGCCCTTTGTTCTTCTAGAGAAAAGGGCGATTTCGCTGAATCGCACTTTTCTCTAACCTTTTGTTTTGACGCGTTTTCTTAATCGAAAAGTCTATCAACTTTTCTGGAAAACGCTCTAGCGGCGCTGGGCTGGTGAAACGTAGTCGCGACGGGCTGCGCCGGTATAGAGCTGGCGCGGGCGGCCGATCTTCTGGGACGGATCCTCGATCATTTCCTTCCACTGGGCGATCCAGCCGACCGTGCGGGCAAGGGCGAACAGCACGGTGAACATCGAGGTCGGGAAGCCCATCGCCTTGAGGGTGATGCCCGAATAGAAGTCGATGTTGGGATAGAGCTTCTTTTCGATGAAGTACTCGTCGTGCAAGGCGATGCGCTCGAGCTCCAGCGCGACCTCGAGCAGCGGGTCATCCTTGTGGCCGAGTTCGTTGAGCACCTCATGGGTGGTGCGCTGCATGATCTTGGCGCGCGGATCGTAGTTCTTGTAGACCCGGTGGCCGAAGCCCATCAGGCGGAACGGATCGTTTTTGTCCTTGGCCTTGGCGATATATTGCGGAATGCGATCGACGGTGCCGATTTCCTGCAGCATCTTGAGCGCGGCTTCGTTGGCGCCGCCATGGGCGGGACCCCACAGGCAGGCGATGCCGGCGGCGATGCAGGCAAAGGGATTGGCGCCCGAGGAGCCGGCGAGGCGCACCGTCGAGGTCGAGGCGTTCTGCTCGTGATCGGCATGCAGGATGAAGATACGATCGAGCGCGCGGGCCAGGATCGGATTGGGCTTGTAGTCCTCGCAGGGGACCGAGAAGCACATGCGCAGGAAGTTGGACGGATAGTCCAGATTGTTCTGCGGATACACGAAAGGCTGGCCGATGGTGTATTTGTAGGCCATCGCAGCCAGGGTCGGCATCTTGGCGATCAGCCGCATCGACGAGATCATGCGCTGATGCGGGTCAGAGATGTCGGTGGAGTCGTGATAGAAGGCCGAGAGGGCACCGACCGAGGCGACCATCACCGCCATCGGATGGGCGTCACGGCGGAAGCCCTGGAAGAAGCGGGCCATCTGCTCATGCACCATGGTGTGGCGCGTGACGCGATAGTCGAAGTCTGCCTTCTGGGCGGCTGTCGGCAGTTCGCCGTAGAGCAGCAGATAACAGGTTTCGAGGAAGTCGCCATGCTCGGCAAGTTGCTCGATCGGGTAGCCGCGATAGAGCAGTACGCCCTCATCGCCATCGATATAGGTGATCTGGGACTCACAGCTCGCCGTCGAGGTGAAGCCCGGATCATAGGTAAACATGCCCGTATGCTTATAAAGGGGCGCAATATCAACAACCGTCGGACCAACGGAGCCGGCCTTGGTTGGCAATTCGATTGCCTTGTCACCAATAGTCAGAGTCGCCGTGTTACCGCTCATGCAATCCTCCTTGTACGGAAATACGCGGTCACGCCTTGGCCAGAAAGGAGCCCCCCGGCTCAAGTAAGGCCTACGTATCGCCGATCCGTCGGTGTTGGGTAGACCATTTGCTGCAATGCCGCAAGAAAGACGAAGAGGTGAACTGTCGGTTCGGCGACAGGCCTGGCAGCAATAGTCCAGGGTGGGGTCGATTGCCCCACTTTGACGCGAAAGCTTTCCAAATCTTTCGCGCCAAAGCTGCGAAAAATACACCTATTGCGTGAAACCCGATGCGCGGGAAACACAATCATGCGGCGCTTGGTCTCAGCCAGCCTGATCCTTCAGCCGGGCCAGGCTTTCTTCGCGACCGAGGACGGCCAGCACGTCGAAGACCGGTGGGGAGGTGGTACGGCCGGTGAGCGCAGCCCGCAGCGGTTGGGCGAGCGAGCCGAGCTTGGCGCCGGTTTCCTCGGCCGCGGCCCGCACCGTGGCCTCGGTCGCACTGGCGCTCCATTCGGTCAAGGCTTCGAAACGCGGCAGCAGCAGGGCGATGGTCGCGCGCGCTTCCTCATTCAGCATGGCCTTGGCCTTGTCGTCCAACGGCAGGGGGCGCGAGACAAACAGGAAATTGGCGCCATCCAGCAGTTCCACCAGGGTCTTGGCGCGTTCCTTCAGGCCCGACATGGCGGCGAGCAATTGGGAGCGCCTGGCACCATTGCCGGCGGCGAGTTGGGCAGCGAGGTCAGGGCCATTGGGAATATGGGGCAGCAACTGGTCGATGGCGGCGAGCAATTCCTCGTCCGTGGAGTTGCGCATATAGATGCCATTGAGGTTTTCGAGCTTCTTGAAATCAAAGCGGGCGGCTGATTTGCCGATGGCACCCGTATCGAAATGCTCGATCATCTCCTTGGTGGTGAACACTTCCTGGTCGCCATGGCTCCAGGACAGGCGCACCAGATAATTGCGCATTGCCGCCGGCAGGTAACCCATGGCGCGATAGGCATCGACGCCGAGTGCGCCATGGCGCTTGGAGAGCTTGGCGCCATCGGGCCCATGGATCAGCGGAATATGCGCCATATGCGGCACCTCCCAACCCATGGCTTCATAGATCTGCTTCTGGCGGGCGGCATTGGTGAGATGATCGTCGCCGCGAATGATGTGGGTGATACCCATGTCGTGGTCGTCGACCACCACGGCCAGCATATAGGTCGGCGTGCCGTCGGAGCGCAGCAGGACGAGATCGTCGAGATCCTTGTTGGCCCAGCGCACGGTGCCCTGGACGTCGTCATGAATGACAGTCTCGCCCTCGGTGGGGGCACGCAGGCGGATCACCGGCTTGACGTCCTTGGGGGCGGTCGCCGGGTCGCGGTCGCGCCAGCGGCCGTCATAGCGCGGCGGCCGTCCTTCCTTGCGGGCGAGCTCGCGCATCTCCTCGAGCTCCTGCTGGGTGGCGTAGCAATAATAGGCCTTGCCCTGAGCGAGCATCGACTCGGCGACCTCGCGATGACGAGCCGCGCGGGAGAACTGGAAAATCGGATCGCCGTCCCAGTCGAGGCCGAGCCAGGCCAGGCCGTCCAGGATGGCGGTGATGGCGGCATCGGTCGAACGTTCACGATCGGTGTCCTCGATGCGCAGCAGCATCTTGCCGCCCTTGGCCCTGGCATAGAGCCAATTGAACAGCGCCGTGCGGCCGCCGCCGATATGGAGGAAGCCCGTGGGGGAGGGAGCAAAGCGGGTGACGACAGGAGTAGACATCGAAGTTGGCAATTCCAAAAAGCAGGGAGAGCGAAGCCACAGCGAAGCAGCATAGAGGCGGAAGTGTGGAGGCCCTTGGCTAACCCGGATCACATCAATAAGCTTGGGGCTTTAGCACAGGGTTTCATCGGGCGGTAGCGGCGGGGGCGCCTTTGCCTGAGAATGATCGGGGCCGCGCGCGAGTTGGTGTCCTTGGCGGAAAGCCGGGACAGCGGGGATTGGCATTGCCTGGTGGCATGCTGTTCGGGCAGGGGCTGCAGCGGCTGCTGGCCTGGGTGGCAGCCGCGCTTGCAGCCGAGATGGCCGCCTTCGAGCTTGCTCTCGTCGTTCCGATCTTTCTGGGTCTGGGCGTCATTGCCTATTTCGCGGCACCGGAAGAGCCCGGTCTTGTCTTTCCGGCATTTCTTACCGTGGGCATGGCCTGCCTTGCCTATGGTTTGCGAGGGCGCTGGGGGTTGCATGTCGGCCTGGTCTGCCTGACGGCGGTGGGAGCGGGCTTTTGCTCGGCCGAGCTGCGTACGATGAGCGTCGCCGCGCCGCAGCTTTCGCGTTCGATGGCGGGAGCCGTCACAGGCCTCGTCCTTTCGGTCGAGCCCCGCCTGGGCAGCAGTGCCCGCATCGTCATCAGACCGGTCTCGGTGGAGAAACTGGAGCCCGCAGCCATGCCGGCCCGCATACGCCTCACGGTCCGCAAGGGCAGCGAAATCCGTGCCGGCGACAGCGTCAGCCTCAAGGCCGTCATGCGACCGCCCCCGCCACCGGCCTTGCCGGGCGGCTATGACTTTGCCCGCGATGCCTTCTTCGACGGCATTGGCGGCGTTGGCTTCGCAGCAGGCAAGATCTCGCCCGCCGCCAGTCCGGTCGAAGCAAGCTGGGCGGAAGCCTTCACTATCTGGATCGATCGGCAGCGCAACGCTCTGACCCGGCGGATCGTCGAGACGATACAGGGGGAGAATGGGGCGATCGCCGCATCGCAGGTTACCGGCAAGCGCGGCCAGATACCCGGCGATGCCAACGATGCGCTGCGCGCTTCCGGCCTCTACCATGTCGTTTCGATTTCCGGCCTGCACATGGCGCTGTTTGCGGGTGGGCTGTTCGGCCTCATCCGCGCCATGCTGGCCTTGTCGCGCCGCATCGTGCTCTACCGGGGCACCAAGGAACTCGCTGCGCTGCTCTCGCTGCTGCCGGCGGCGGCCTATACGCTGTTTTCCGGTGCCGAGGTCGCGACCGTCCGATCCTTCCTGATGACGGCCATCGTGCTGCTGGCCGTAGCTCTGGGACGCAATGCCATCACCCGGCGCAACGTCGCCCTGGCCGCGAGCTTCGTCCTGTTGACGACACCGGAGCAGCTTCTGGGGCCGAGCTTCCAGATGTCCTTTGCGGCAGTGGCGATGCTGGTGATCGCACATGAGCAATGGAGCCGGCGTAAGCGAGAGAAATCTGCGATGGCGTGGGAAAGGGCCATTGGCGGCGCCGTGACCTTGGTCCTTGCCATGATGCTGACGACGATCGTCGCCTCGCTCGCCACGGCGCCGTTCTCGGCCTTTCATTTCCATCGTCTTACCTTGCAGTCGCTGGCCTCCAACCTGGTCGCGACTCCCATCGTTTCCTTCCTGATCATGCCACTCGCCATGCTGGCGCTGGTGGCCGAGCCGTTCGGCTATGGCGCTCCATTCTGGCAGGCGATGGGTTGGGCGGTCGGCCTGTTCATGCAGGTGGCCCGTTCGGTTGCTACCTGGCCCGGTTCCGACCTCGTGATGCCGCAATTTTCGACCGTTGCTCTCGGATTGTTCGCCCTGACGCTGGTTCTGCTGACCATCCTGCGCACGCGCCTGGCTTTGCTGGCCTTGTTGCCCCTTGGCGGGGGTATTGCCCTGGCCGCGACAGCGCCGCTGCCGGCGGCCTTGTTCGGCGCCAACGGCTATGCGGCCCTCGTTCGCAAGGGCGATCAATTGACCGTGCTCGCGCAGCGGTCCGATGCTTTCACCGTTCAGCAATGGCTGCTGGCCATGGGTGATCGGCGCAAGCCGGAGGATCCCACTCTGGCAGCGCAGCGCCTATGCGATAGGGAAGGTTGTTCCGCGCCTATCGAGGAAGGCGGGGTCTTCATGCTCGACAAGACGGCGAATGCGGCGGAGGAGGATTGCGGGCGCGTCAGCGTCCTGGCCGGGCCGGTTTCGATCGGTGCCCGTTGTGCCGCGCTTGGCCTGACACTGGACCGAGAGCTGATCCGTGCGGCGGGTTCGATCGCGCTCTATGCCGGCCCGCGTGGCGGCGACGGCCGCCTCACCTGGCGCATCGTCATGGCGCGTGACCTCGAGGGGGCCCGTCCCTGGGCTCCGGCCAGAACGAAGCCGGTTGCCAGTGCCACGCCGCCCGCTACGCAGGCTCCGCTTGTCGATTCGCCTCGGGGCTCCCCCATCCCCGACGCAGATCTGGGACCTTCGCAGCCGAACGCTGACGACTGACATATGCCCAGGGGGAAGCGCCTGGGTTCTCCGCGCCGCGGATCAGCGCTCGCGCATCGCCTGGGACGACACCTCGACAAGGGGCGAGAAGAGATATTCCAGGACACGCCGGCTGCCGGTCTTGATCTCGACGCTTACCGTCATGCCTGCTCCGAGCGGCACCTTGTTGCCGTCTGCTGCAATGAAGGTGGTCGAAGGAGTGAGCGTGACGGGATAGACGAGTGCCTGAACCCTCGAAGCGCCGGCAAACATATCCTGCTGTCGGATGGCCTGCGTCGGGTCGCCTTCGGCGCGCTGGGCTTCCGGCGCAGGGATGGAGTCGGCGGCGACATGCGTCACGAGGCCGGAGATCGTACCGTAGCGGGTGAACGGGAAGGCCTCCACCTTGACGATGGCCTCCTGGCCCTTATGGACGAAAGCGATGTCCTTGTTCTCCACATAGGCTTCGATTTCGAGCGTGGCATTGGCTGGGACCACCCGCATCAATTCCTGGCCTGTGGTCACGACCTGGCCGATGGTGGTCACGGAGACGGACTGTACAGTGCCGTCAATTGGGCTGGTCAAGGTCTTGTGTTCGAGGCTCGCCTTCGCCTTGATCAGGCGATGGCTGAGGTCATCGGCCTGGCGTTCGGCATTCGCCTTTTTCTGGGAGTTGTCGCTGATGAAGGCATCCCGGATCTTGGTGGCTTCAACCGTGAAGGTGACCATCTCGGCCTTCGCCTGCTCCAGCCAGCCATTGTTGGCGGCGAGGGCGGATTTTTCCGACTGGAGAGCCTGGAGCGCGTCAAACAGGTTCGTGCGCGTGCCGGCATTCTTCTCCATCAGCGTGTTTCTCATGTCGACCCGGCTCTGCAGGGTCTCTATCAGGGTCGCCTGGGAAGTCGTGGTGGCGATCAGCCGATCACGTTCCGCCGTCTTCACCGCCTTCTTGGCAGCCAAGCTGTTCAACTCGGCGCGCAGGCTTGCCAGGTCATCGCGCAGCACCTGTTCCTCGCGTGCACGCACATTGGCGGGAATGGTCTCGGGCCATGGGATGGCGGGGGCTATATCGACGATGTTCTTCTCCGCAGTTTCGATCGCTGCCCGTCGGCGCAAGGCTTCGGCTTGATAGGCGGCCAGGCTTGCCGCGATGTTGCCGACGTCGGCCTCGGTCTCGACGGTGTCGAGTTCAACGAGGATGTCCCCGGCCTTCACATGCGCGCCATTGTCGACCCGGATCGCCCGAATGCGTCCTGTTTCCAGGGGCTCGATGGTCTTGATCTGGCCGATCGGCCGGATCTTGCCGGCAGCGACGGCAAAGATGTCGATCCGGCTGAAGTAGGACCAGGCCAGCGCGCTGGCAAGGAAACCGCAGATCAGCAGCAGCAGCGCCAGCCTTGCCGGAGACGCCGGGGTTTCCAGAATTTCGAGCGCCGCCGGCAGGAACTCCTGATCGGATCGCCGCGGTGTGGGCCGCTTGCGTGCGGTGGAGAGTGAGGCGGTACTCACGATACGTCCTCCCCACTCGCCTGGCTGGTCTGCAGCGCCCACAGATGAGCATAGAGACCACCTTTTCTCGCCACCAATGCGTCATGCGTGCCGATCTCGACAATGCGCCCATCGGCCATGCTGATGATGCGGTTGCAGTTCCTGACGGCGGCAAGCCGGTGGGCGATGATGATGACCGTGCGCCCCTTGACGATCTGTCGCATGTTACGATGGATGACACGCTCGCTCTCATAGTCGAGGGCGCTCGTGGCCTCGTCGAAAATGAGGATCGGCGGATTGGTTGCCAAAGCACGAGCAATGGCGAGGCGCTGTCTTTGCCCACCCGAGAGATTGGCGCCGCGTTCCTCGATGATGGTCTCGTAGCCGCTCGGCAGCTTGCTGATGAATTCGTCGGCGCCGGCAAGGCGTGCGACCTGCACCACTGCGCCGCGTGACATCGTTGGATTGGCCAAGGCGATATTGTCGTGAACCGAACGGTGAAACAGCAGGTTTTCCTGCAGGACCACGCCGATATTGCTGCGCAGCCAAGCCGGGTCGACCTGTGAAATATCGGCTCCGTCGAGAAAGATCTGTCCCTCTACCGGCGTGTAGAGACGCTGGATCAGCTTGGTCAACGTCGATTTGCCCGAACCCGACGGACCGACAATGCCGATCACCTCGCCCGGATTGATCTGCAGGGTGATGGTTTTGAGAACTTCCGGCAAACCGGCTCTGTAGCGGAAGGATACGTTCCGGAAGGCAATCTGTCCGCGCGGCGTCGGCAACGCCAACGGCATCCGGGGTGAATGTTCCGGAACGGTGTTGAGAATGTCTCCCAGTCTTTCGATGGAAACCTGCACCTGCTGGAAATCCTGCCACAACTGCGATAGGCGCAGGATGGGTTGCATCACCTGCCCGGAGATCATGTTGAAAGCAACGAGTTCGCCTACCGTGATCTCGCCGCGGATCACGGCCATGGCGCCGAAAAAGAGCAGGGCGGCCGTCATCAGCTTGCTGACATATTGAATGGCGTTCTGGCCGATGCTCGCCAGGAGCGTTGCATCGAAGGCCGTGCGGACATAGGCGGCGAGCCGCTCCTCCCATTGCGACTGCGTAGCCGGCTCGACGGCCGCGGCTTTGAGCGTCTGGATGCCCACTACGGTCTCGACCAGGAATTGCTGGCTTTCGGCTCCCGTGTTGAACTTCTGCTTGACCTTGTCTCGCAGATGCGGACGCACCAGCAGGGTGATGATCAAATAGAGCGGGATCGCCGCGATGACGATCAGCGTCAGCTTCCAGGAATAGAGGAAGAGAACGGCGATGAAGATGAAGGTGAAGAACAGGTCGATCGCCGAGAACAGGCCCTGGCCTGTCAGAAAGGAGCGTATCGTCTCGAGCTCCCTCACGCGGGCGACGGTCTGGCCTGCCGCCCTGGTCTCGAAATAGCCGAGCGGCAAGCGTAGCAGGTGATGGAAGAGGCGGCGGCCAAGCTCGACATCGATGCGGCTCGTCGTATGCGAAAGGACATAGGTGCGCAGATATTGCAGCGAAACGTCGAAGACACCGATGATCACCAGGCCGAGGACCAGCACGAGGAGCGTCGAATAGCCCTGATGCACCAGGACCTTGTCGACGATCACCTGGAAGAAGAGCGGCGTGATCAGCGCGAAGATCTGCACGAAGATCGATGCGACCAGGACATGGGCCAGTGGCTTGCGGTAGCGCCAGATCGAGGGCAAGAACCAGCGTAGGCTGAAGGCTTTTGGATCGATGCCAGGGCCCTTGAGACGGCGGGCGACCAAGATGACCTCCGGCTCGATCTGATCGAGCAGGTCTTCCACCGACACGCCGCGTGCCACGCGCGTGACAGGATCGACCAACCGATAGTCTCCGGAGGCCATCAAGCCTCCATAGATGGCATGGGCCCCCTCCCGCAGCTTGACGATGGCCGGCACCGGAATGGACTGCAGGCGTTTGGCCTTGGCCGCATTGATGGTGCGAGCCTTGAGACCGACGATGGCTGCGGCTCGAACCAGATCGACATTGGTGCTCTCTCTGTTTCCCAGCGCAAGCTCCCGGCGCATATGCATGGGATCGGCTGCAATTCGGAAATAGTTTGCCACACCGCATAGCGCAGCGAGGCCGGAGTCGAGTTTCTCTGGCTCTCCCGTGCTCTGTGATATTTCGTTCATGAGTGGAAGACCTCGGGCGACCTAGTCGCAAGTGCTCGCAGTGGCAAGGAACGCAAACTAACCGACCATCATCAATTCAACCCGGATTTAATCTTACGACCAACTGACAACGCCGCCGTTGCGACAGTGCGACGATTTTACAGTACATTACAAAGAAAGATCGTTAAAGGACCAAATCATTAATTGGCAGGCAGGTCTGTATAAATGACAAATAAGGGTTTGGGCGTTTTTGCAATGAATTTCAATGTTCTATAATATTTTTATAATAAATTTTAGTTTTAAATATGATTGTGAAAATCTTTTCAAGGAAAAATTTTGATAAATTAGACTAAATATCCAGCGTAAATTTCTATTATAAAAATCGTGTTTTGTTTTTGGGGCGAATATTGCTCTGGCTTGAAAATATTTTCATGGAGATCGAGTAAAGCCATCGCATGGATACCAGACGTCATGTATGCTCGCGATCGTTCTCACTGCCAAGCCGATAAGGTGAAGTGGCTTGGATGTCAGGTATTCCATCGCTAACTGAGCGCAGGCCAGGAATTCTCCATGAGCAACATTGTACTTCCAACCGGTATCACCCATGACAGCGTTTTCGCGACGGGTGCAGCAGGAAGCACCTACAAGGTAAATTTGGATTCCTACATTATTTCCGCCGACAGTCTGGGGCTCCAGCTCGACGGCGGCCCCTGGACTGTAACGATCAATGGCGGGGTTAGCGGCCTGCAAGGAGACGGCCTTGCCGTGAACGCGCCGCCCACGAGCACCCTTGTAACGACAAAGGTCAATGTGGGAACGGAAGGCTCCATCTACGGTTCCCTCTACGGCATCGGGACAAATGCGGCCTTGGATGTCGCGAATTCAGGAATTATCCGAGGGGATGCGGGGGCCATCTATTACGTCGGCGATTCAGGCAGCAATCTCTATTCCAACGCAAAAATCTCCGTAAAGAATCTGGCAGGCGCGACCATTTCTGGTGGCGATTTCGGAATCTATAATAACAGCGCTGCGACATTGACGGTGACGAACGCCGGGACGATCTCTACGGATAGCGGTTATGCCATTCGGTCCGGCGGGCTTGGCAGCATTACCAACAGCAAGCTGATTCAAGGCGACATCGGTCTCTTTGGCGGGGCTCCGCTGAATTCCCTGGGAGTCCCGACCGCCGGCAATACCGTCACCAATACCGGAGAGATCGATGGTTCGATCCTGATCAACGAAGGCAAGAATGTCGTTACGAACTCGGGCATTGTAATCGGCAATGATCAGCTCCTGACTTTCGCAGACGATACTCAGCGGGATGTCCAGGTTTCGATAGGCCTTTGGCAAGGCAACAGTACCATCAAGAACTCAGGAAAGTTGTACGGAACGATACTTGGAAGTTTGGGAGCCGACGTCATAAGCAATACGGGGTTGATCGTCGGCGACACGGCCTATGGCTACGATGCTGGAAGCGAACAGTATTTCCAGGGCGCGTTGGACCTCGGTGCCGGCAATGACAGCCTTACCAACGGCAAGGAGATCGATGGCGCCGTCTGGCTGGGTACGGGAGATGATACGGCGACCAACACCGGCGTGATCTACGGTTTCATCTCGGCTGGCAACGGCAACGACAAGATCACCAATTCGGGCAGCGTCGACGGCATCGATCTGGGCGAGGGGGTCAACACCCTCACCAACAGCAAGACGATCTATAGGGGTGTCTATGGTGGCGATGGCGGTAATACCATCACCAACAGCGGTACCATCTACGGCAATGTCCAGACCGGAGCTGGCAACGACAAGTTCACCGAGTCCGGTGCCGGTCTGGTGACCGGCGACTTCTATTTGGGGGCGGGCAACGATACCTTTGTCGGTGGTGCCAGTGTCGAATATGTCCACGATCAGGCCGGCAACGACATCTATGGCCTCGGTGCGGGCAATGACGTCTATTTTGCCTCGAACGATGGCGGTACCGACAAGGTGGATGGCAGCACCGGGATCGACGTCTTCACTGTCGATCCCGCTACGACCGACCCGCTCAATATCAATCTGGGCATCACGGCGGCTCTCGGCCTGAATGCTCAGACCGCAACCTTCGGCACATCCGGCGGCAGCGAGAATGTGAAAGGCTTCGAGATCGTGTGGGGCACCGCCGGCAACGACACCATCGTCGGCGGAGCGATAGCGGAAACACTGCACGGCAATGACGGCAACGACATCATCGCCGGCGGCGTTGGAGCCGACATCCTTTGGGGGGAGGGCGGCAACGACATCTTCAAACTGCTGGGCGTCAAGGACAGCGGATTGACCCGTGCGGCAACCGACACGATCATGGACTTCACCCAAGGCGAGGACAAAATCGACCTCAGTTTTCAGGAGTTCCACAGCCTGATCGCCAATAGCGATTTCACCGGCTCGTCGGGTGAACTGCGTTATATCTTCCAGGGTGGGCAGACCATGCTGCAGGGCGATATAAATGGTGACAAGAAGGCGGATTTTCAGATCGCGATCCAGGGCACGGTCAATTTGCAAAGCAGCGACATCATCGGCCTCACCTGAGCGTTGGCTGCATCGCGTCTGAGCGAGAAGGTGGCGGCCCCATGGGCCTCCGCCCGCAATTTTCGGGGTAACGATCGCGCGTTTTGAGGCGGTTACCCCGATCGTACCCGCCGTCTGGAAGGGGCCACCGCCACGCTAATTTCACCAGTATTTGCCGGTGGACATTGCTTCAGGAATGATGATGATCGCGTCTTTCGCGTCGCCAAGGGAAGTTTCATGAAAATCAGCGCCCGCAACCAGATCAAGGGCACGATCAAGAGCGTGACGAAGGGGCAGACGACCTCCCACATCCAGCTCGAGGTCAACGGCACCATCATTACTGCGTCGATCACCAATGAGGCCGTCGACGACCTCAATCTCAAGCCCGGCCAGAATGCCTATGCCGTCATCAAGGCCTCAGACGTCATGATTGCTGTCGACTGACCTGTCTTCCCGGTTCATGACGACCTTCGGCGGTGCTCGGGCGAATAGTGGTTCGAGCACTCCTGGTTGCCTGGTGTCGAGCGGATTAGCCTGCGAATTCCGGAGGCTCTCTCAGGCAATCCGCAAGCCCAGTTCGGCCAGCAATTGGCCGGCCTGGCCTTTCGAGATCGTGGCGCCCTTGAAATAACGGGTGTCTGCCAGCTTCAGCCCGCCGAGATCGGCACCGCGCAAGTCGGCACCCTCGAAGCGAGCATCGACAAGATTGGCATCACGCAGACTGCATTCCTCGAAGATCGCCTCGCGAAAATCACATTGGCGCAAATCGGCCTGGGTGAAGTCGAGGCGACGCAGCACGCTCTTCCGGAAGGAAAAGGCCGGCAGCTTGGCCGACATCAGCAGAACTTCCTCGAAAACCAGCCCCAGCCCCGAGGTTTCGGAGAGGTCCGCCCCGGTCAGCTTGCAACCGGTAAAAGCCGTCGAGGCCGCCTTGGCGCGCCGGAAGCTGGTATTGCTGTAATCACCGGTGCGGAACGCCGCTTCCTCCAGGTCCGTGCCACGGAAATCGGCGCCGCTCGCCTTGCAGTTGCGCCAGAGTGTATTGGCAAGCCTGGCGCCGACCAGCTTGGCGTTTCTGAGCCTGCAGCGCTCGAAGGCCCAATGAGAGAGATCGAGACGCGAAAGATCGCATTCCTCCATCTCGCAATCGACGAGGGAATGCGGAAGCTTCGCCGCGAGCAGGTTTTCGACATCGCGGCGCCGCAAGCTGCAGTTCGCGATCGCGCGAAGCGCGTTCATAGCCGGCAAGCCACGATGTCGGCCACGCTCAATAGCGACGGAACAAACCGACCAGCTTGCCCTGGATCTGCACCCGGTCGGGCCCGAAGATACGGGTTTCATAGGCCGGATTGGCGGCCTCCAGTGCGATGGAGGCTCCGCGCTTGCGCAGGCGCTTGAGTGTCGCCTCCTCGTCGTCGATCAGTGCCACGACGATATCGCCGGTATCGGCGTGGTCCTGGCGGCGGATAAGCACGGTGTCATTGTCGAAGATACCGGCTTCGATCATGGAATCGCCGCGCACTTCCAGGGCGAAATGATCGCCGGAGGACAACATTTCCGGCGTGACGCTGATGGTGTGGCTCTTGGACTGGATGGCGGAGACCGGCGTGCCGGCGGCGATACGCCCCATCACCGGGACGAGGACCGGCCGGCCGACCTCGTCGTCAATTTCAGGCCTGACGGGGCGAACCTTGCCGAGATTGCCCTCGATTACATTGGGGCGGAAACCACGCTGGGAAGAGGCGAGCGACAGGCCGCCACCGCTCGGCACTGCCGATTCGGGCAGGCGCACCACTTCCAACGCACGGGCGCGGTTGGGCAGGCGCCGAATGAAGCCACGCTCCTCCAGCGCCATGATCAGGCGGTGAATGCCGGACTTGGACCTGAGGTCCAGTGCTTCCTTCATCTCATCGAAGGAAGGAGGCACACCCTGTTCCTTCAGGCGCTCATGAATGAACCGAAGCAATTCATGTTGTTTCTTGGTCAGCATGGCTATCCCGTCGTGGCGGCCGCGAATCACGGTGAAGATGTAAACAAAACAAGAACAGTGCTACATGTTCCTACTGTGTTCTGCAACAATGAAGTTCAGGTTAAAGACGTGGTCAATAGCCGGCCGCACGGAGATCGATGATCTCGCAGGTCTCACCCGCCTTTGCTTCGGGTGCGAAGGGCGGCCGGATCACCAGGCAGTCGGCATGCTGCATCACGCTGACGAGCGACGAATCCTGCAGTGCCAATGGCTCCACCTTGAGGATGTCTGACGTATCGTCAAGCAGGAAGCGGGCCCGTATATAGTCCTCGCGGACATCGTTGGCCGGCCAGGAGCGGGCAAAGACGGCCTTGCGGCGTGGCGGGCCGGCGTCGGAACGGCCAAGCAACGCGCGCAGCAGCGGCACCAGGAAGAGGACGCCGCAAACCACGGAGGAGACCGGATTGCCCGGCAGTCCGAGGATGTGCATGGCGCCGAGCCGCCCATGCAGCAGCGGCTTGCCTGGCCGCATCGCGATTTTCCAGAAGCCGAGCCGCATGCCTTCGCGGGTCAACGCGGTCTGGATCAGATCGTGATCGCCGACGGAGGCGCCACCGATGGTGACGAGCACATCGGCCTTTTCGGCGCGAGCTCGCTTGATGGCGGCTTCCAGGGCCGGGAAGTCGTCGCTGGCGATGCCGAGGTCGAGCACTTCGCCGCCTTCGGCCTCGACAAGGGCGCGGATGGCGAAATTGTTGGAGGCAACGATCTGGTTTTCGCCGATGGCCTGGCCGGGCAATACCAGTTCGTCGCCGGTGGCGAGGATGGCGACCTTGGGGCGGCGGTGGACCGGCAGACCAGGGTGGTTCATTGCGGCGGCGAGGGCGATATCGCGGGGGCCGATGACGGTTCCAGGCCTCAGGGCCTCACGGCCTTCGGCAAAATCCAGTCCGCGGCCCCGGATATGCTGGCCGGGCTTGGCCGTGGCCTCCAGGATGACGCGATTGCCGTCGCGCCGGGTCTGTTCCTGGATCACCACGGTGTCGGCGCCGTCAGGTACGGGCGCGCCCGTAAAGATGCGCACGGCCTGGTTCTCGCCGACCCGACCGGCATAGCCATGCCCGGCGGCAGACTCGCCGATCAATTCGAGGCTGGCTCCCTGCTTGGCGTCATCCACGCGTACTGCATAGCCGTCCATGGCCGAGGCGTTGAAACCGGGCTGGGTTCTCAGCGCGGTGATGGCGGAAGCAAGCACGCGTCCGCGCGTGGCGTGCAGTGGCACGGTTTCGACAGGAAGCGGGGTGACGCCGGCAACCACCTTGGCCAGCGCGTCCGCGACGGGAAGCAGGCTCATGGATTTTCCTCCGCATGCCAATCGCCGGATTTGCCGCCGGACTTCTCTACGAGCCTGATCGCCTCGATGCGCATGCCCCGGTCGGCGGCTTTGACCATGTCATAGATGGTCAGGCAGGCGACGGAAACAGCGGTCAGCGCTTCCATCTCCACGCCGGTCTGACCCGCGACCTTGGCTGTCGCCCGCACCGTCAGACCGGGCAGAGCGGTGTCGGGCTCGATCTCGACGGCGACCTTGCTGAGGAGCAGCGGGTGGCAGAGCGGAATGAGTTCATGGGTTTTCTTGGCGGCCATGATACCGGCGATGCGGGCCGTGGCGCGAACATCACCTTTCTTGGCATCACCCGACAAGACGAGGTCGAGCGTCTCGCGCTGCATCACCACCCGCCCTTCGGCAATTGCGGTGCGGCTCGTCACGGCCTTTTGCGAAACATCGACCATGTTCGCCTCGCCGGAGGCGTCGAGATGGGTAAGGCTAGGATTCGTATTTTGCCGGCTCATGCCGCCTGGTCCACAGACAGCAGGGCACGCGTGGCGGCGGCGACGTCGGCCTGGCGCATCAGGCTCTCGCCCACCAGGAAGGTGTTCACATCAGCCTTCTGCAGGCGCTGGACGTCGCCGGGTGTGAAGATGCCGCTTTCGCCGACCAGGAGACGATCGCCGGGCACCAGCGGCGCCAGTGTCTCGGTCGTCTCCAGGCGGGTGACAAAGTCGTTGAGATCGCGATTGTTGATGCCGATCATGCCGACATCGAGCGTGAGGGACCGCTCGAGCTCGTCGTGATTGTGGATCTCGCACAGCACGTCGAGGGACCAGTCCTTGGCGGCCGCGATCAGCGCACGGGCTTCGGCGTCGGTGACGCTGGCCATGATCACCAGGATGCAGTCGGCACCCCAGGCTCTTGCTTCCACCACCTGGTAGGGATCGTAGAGGAAGTCCTTGCGCAAGGCGGGCAGCGATACCGCCGCACGTGCCGCGGTGAGGAACTCGGGCCGCCCCTGGAAGGAGGGCTCGTCGGTCAGCACGGAAAGACAGGCTGCTCCGCCGGCTTCATAGGCGCGGGCAAGTGCCGGAGGGTCGAAATCGGCGCGGATCAGGCCCTTGGACGGACTCGCCTTCTTGATCTCGGCAATCAAAGCAGTATTGCCAGCGTCGAGCTTGGCCTGCAGAGCTCTCTGGAAGCCGCGTACGGGACTGGCCCGGTCCGCCAGCTTGATCAGCTCCGGCAGCGGGCATGCCGCCTTCGCTGCCTCGATCTCGCGGCGCTTATAGGCTTCGATCTTCTGGAGAATGGTGGCCATGGCACTCACGCGTTGGAAATTTCAACCAAACGGTTGAGCGTTGCTAGGGCCTTGCCCTTGTCGACGGATTCGCGGGCGAGGGTTACCCCATCCGCCAGGCTCGGCACGCGTCCCGCCACGAGCAGGGCAGCGCCGGCATTCAGGAGGGCGATGTCCCGATAGGGAGTCTTTTCGCCTTCGAGAACGGCCCGCAACGCCAACGCGTTGTGGGCGGCGTCGCCGCCCTTGAGATCCTCGGGTGTCGCAACGCGCAGCCCAACCTCTTCGGGCGTGATGACGCCGTGGCTGATCTCGCCGTTCTCCAGGGAAACGATCTCGGTGGGGCCGGTGGTGGTGATTTCGTCGAGCCCGTCGCTGCCATGCACGGCGATGATGCGCGTCGATCCCAGGGTCTTGAGCACCTCGACCATGGGCTGCAACCATTGGCGGGCATAGACACCGAGCAATTGCCGCTTGACGCCGGCGGGGTTGGACAGGGGGCCGAGCAGGTT
Organism: Labrys sp. (in: a-proteobacteria); assembly: GCF_047605565.1. Lineage (NCBI taxonomy): Bacteria > Pseudomonadati > Pseudomonadota > Alphaproteobacteria > Hyphomicrobiales > Xanthobacteraceae > Labrys > Labrys sp. (in: a-proteobacteria). The sequence continues at coordinate 57,218 of NZ_JASGFM010000018.1, read as the reverse complement.
GAAGATCGTGCGCGTGCCGAGTTCGACGCGGGTGGGGCCGACATGCTTCATGGCGCCGTGATGGGCTGGCGCGAACATGAAACCGACGCCCGCCAGCGTGATGCAGCGGGCGATACCCTCGGGCTTCAGCTCGATGTTGACGCCGAGCGCAGTCAGCACGTCCGCGGCACCGGATTTGGAGGAGAGGGCGCGATTGCCATGCTTGGCAACCTTCACGCCCGCGCCGGCCACGATCAGGGAAGCGGCCGTCGAGACATTGTAGGAGCCGGAGGCGTCGCCGCCGGTGCCGACGATGTCGACGGCGTCCTCGGGGGCCTCCACCGTCAGCATCTTGGCGCGCATGGCGCTGACGGCGCCGGCCATCTCGTCCGGCGTCTCGCCGCGGACCCTGAGCGCCATCAGGAAGCCACCGATCTGCGAGGGCGTCGCTTGCCCGGAGAGCAGAAGGTCGAAGGCTTCAGCCGCTTCTTCGCGCGTGAGCGAACCGGCGGCAGCCTTGCCGATATAGGGCTTGAAACCGTCCATCACGCATGCTCGCTTTCGTTCCGGTTTTCCTGGGCCCGATGCTTGGCGTTCCATTCCGCCGCCAGCTCCAGGAAGTTCTGGAGGATGCGGTGGCCATGGTCCGACATGATCGACTCCGGATGGAACTGCACGCCATGCAGCGGCGCGCTCTTGTGCTGCAGACCCATGATGACGCCGTCGTCCGTCTCGGCGGTGACTTCCAGATCGGTCGGCAGGCTGTCGCGCTTGACCACGAGCGAGTGATAGCGCGTGCCCATGAACGGGCCGTTCAAACCCCGAAAGACGCCGCGGCCGCGATGATTGATCGAGGAGATCTTGCCATGCATGGGAATGGCGAGGCGCACGATGTCGCCGCCGAAAACCTGGCCGATGGCCTGGTGGCCGAGGCAGACGCCGAAGAGCGGGATCTTGTCCTTGGCCTTCTCGATCAGCTCGCAGCAGATGCCGGCTTCGGTGGGGGTGCAGGGGCCGGGCGAGAGCACGATCGCATCGGGCGCCGCGGCGATCACCTCGTCCGCGCTGACCTTGTCGTTGCGATGAACCGTGACGGTGCAACCCAGCTGGCCGAGATAATGCCAGAGGTTCCAGGTGAAGCTGTCATAATTGTCGATCAGCGTCACGGTCATGGAACGGTCTGTCGTCACGGCTCTAGCCTCCTTTGGAGCCATCACGACTAGGCGTCAGGAGGCAGCGGGTCAAGCGGTTCCCCGGCGCAAGGCGTGTTTTGGCAGAAACACCCCTCGTCTCTAACTCCTTGTTTGGATGCATGTTTGCGATTCGAGGCATTGCGTCGTCCGACAAAGCGCTTCAGCTGTGCGAAACGCTGGGAAGTTAAGGCCGACGCAGGCGCATGCCGTGTTTCTTGCCATAGGCGCAGGCGAACACCTCCAGCAGGATGAAAAGCGCGAGATTGCGGCCTACTACGGGCTCGAAATAGTCCGAGGCCAAGGTCATGCGCGAGGCGATCATCTGCACGGTGTTCCCGAACAGCTCCAGCCTCTCCAGGCCATAGGGCAGGAGCGCGCCCAGACCGGCGAAGACGGCCATGTAGATCAGCGAGGCGAGCGAGGAGATCAGCCAGATACCGAAACCATAGTCGGCATAGGGGGCAGAGCGCTCGCTCTCGAAGAGCCAATGGAAGAAGAAGATGCCATAGGCGGCGCCCAGGGCGGGCAGGGCGATCGCCAGCATCAAGGCGATGGCCTGCAAGCCGCCTGGATAGAGGTAGAGATAGAAGTCGGCGAAGAGCACGACATAGGCGGCCCCGAAGGTCAGCAGGGCTGATCGCCGGGCGCCGGGCCACTTAGCCATGGATGTCGTCCGCCTGCCTTACTGTCCCCGTCCGGGCTGGCCGGCGAAGCGGACGGCTTCTTCGGCAGCGCGGAACAGAGCCTTGGCCTTGTTGACGCATTCGGCATGCTCGCTCGCGGGCACGCTGTCGTAGACGATGCCGGCGCCGGACTGGACATGCATGGTGGCGTCCTTGACCAGGGCCGTGCGCAGCACGATGCAGGTATCCATCTGGCCATCCGCACCGAAATAACCGATGGCGCCGGCATAGAGGCCGCGCTTGTCCCTTTCGAGCTCGTCGATGATCTGCATGGCGCGGACCTTGGGCGCGCCCGAGACGGTACCGGCCGGAAAGCCCGCTGCCAGCGCATCGAGCGCGTCGTGGCCCGGGCCGATGCTGCCCTCGACATTCGAGACGATGTGCATCACATGGCTGTAGCGCTCGATGAAGAAGCGATCGGTTACCGTGACGCTGCCGACGGCCGAGACATGGCCGACATCGTTGCGGCCGAGGTCGAGCAGCATGAGATGTTCGGCCAACTCCTTGGGATCGTTGAGCAGCGATTCGGCCAGCGCATCGTCCTCGGTCTTGGTCTTGCCGCGTGGGCGCGTGCCGGCGATGGGCCGGACCGTCACCTTGCCCTCACGCAGCCGGACCAGAATCTCCGGGCTGGAGCAGACCACCGAAAACCCGTCGAGCTGCAGGTAGACCAGGAAGGGAGCCGGGTTGATGCGGCGCAAGGCCCGATAGAGCGAGAAGGGTGGCAACTGGAACGGCGCGCTGAAGCGCTGAGACAGCACGACCTGGAAGATGTCGCCGGCCTTGATGTACTCCTTGGCGCGGGCCACCATGGCCAGATAGTCGGCGTCGGCGGTGTTGGAAACCTGCTGGGCGTGCAGGGCGTCGAGATCGACGGTCTCGGCAAGCTTGGGTGTCGGGCGGTCCAGGCCGTCGACGATGGTCATCAGCCGCTGTTCGGCGCGCAGATAGGCCTGCTTGGCCGTGACATCGGCTTGTGGGCGCACCGGCGTCACGGCCGTGATGGCGTCGCGCACCGCGTCGAACACCACCATCAGGGTGGGGCGCATCAAGATGGCGTCGGGAACGCCGATGGGATCCGGCTTGGCGGCGGGAAGCTCCTCCACCAGCCGCACCATGTCATAGCCGAGATAGCCGAAAAGGCCGGCCGCCATCGGCGGTGCACCTTCGGGCAGCTCGATCCGGCTTTCCGCGATCAGAGCCCGCAGCGTATCGAACGGATGGCCGTCCAACGTCTCGAAGGCCTGGTCCGGCAAATGGCGGTTGATCGAGGCCTGGCCGTCCTGGCAGCGCCAGATCAGGTCGGGCTCCAGGCCGATCATGGAATAGCGCCCGCGCGTAGCACCGCCTTCCACCGATTCCAGGAGGAAGGCATTGGGCCTGTCGCCCGCCAGCTTCATGAAGGCGGAAACAGGGGTTTCCAGGTCGCCCACCAGCGTCAGCGTCAGGATCTGCGCCTTGCCGGCTGCGTAGGCGGCCGAGAAGGCTTCGAAGGAAGGTTCGAGAAGCATGGTGGCGACTCAGAGGCTGCCGGTGCCGACGACACGGTCGACATTGGTCTGGTTGATGGCCACGCCGAGCTGGTCTTCGACCTTCTTGACATATTCCGTCATCAGGTCCTGGCTGATGCCGGTCGCGAGCTGCTTGGACAGCGCCTCGGTCTGCGGAGCCTTGGCATCGAGCTCGGGGATCACGTTGTCCTCGACATGGAAGATGATTCGATCGGTGCCGTTGGCGGCAAGCGCCGTTCCGAAACCCTTGAGCGGGGTGGCGAACACGGCCGTGACGACCGCCGGGGGCACGGGCTGGCTCTGGCCGTTGCGGGTGAGATCCCAGGCAGGGGTGACCTGCAGGTTCAGGCTCTTGGCGATGTCCTCGAGTGACTTGCCGCCCTGTAACTGGGTCACGAGCTCGTCGGCCTTCTCCTTGAGCTTGGCAACTTTCTGATCCGCGGTCCAGGAAGTGATCACCTCGTTCTTGGCTTCGTCGAGCGTGCGGTCGCGGGCCGGAACTACGCTGTCCAGCGAGAACCACATCAGGCCTTCGTCACGGCCGTCAACGGCTTCGGGATCGGAACCCGGTTCGGCCGTGAAGAGAGCAGGCAGGACCTGGGTGGCGAGCGGGACGGCAACCGGCTTGCCCTCGGCGTCGCGGCCCTGGGCATCGACCGGTGGCAGCGTCACGGCCTTCAGCTTGAGCTTGGCGGCGATATCCTTGAGCGGGGCGCCCCCCATGCGCTCGTCTTCGATGGCGTCGCGCAGATTCTTGGCGGCCTCCGATGCGCGTTGACGTTCCAGTTCGCCGCGCAGGACGATCTTGGCGTCGATGATCTTGGTCACCTTGACGATCACGTTGGCGAGATTGCCCTGCACGGCGTCCGACGTGCCGCCTTCCTTCAGCGCGAAGGCGGCGTCCGCGATCTTCTGGTCGCTGAGCTGGCGCTTGGACACGGTGCCCAGATCGATGTCCTCGGGCTTGAGCTTGCGCTCGGTGACAAGGCCCTCGAAGGTGATCTGGCCGGAAGCGATGCGGGCGGCAGCGGCCTTGGCCTCATCCAGCGAAGGGAAGGCGATCTGTTCGACGGTGCGCTGCTCCAGCGCCGCCGAGCCGGCCTTGTCCTTGTCGACGGCGGCCTGGACATCGGCATCGGTGACGGTGGCCCGGCCGCTCAGCTCGGCCGGCGTCACGAGTATGTAGCTCAGGCTGCGCAGTTCCTTGGTGCGGAAGGCAGCCTTGTTCTCGTCGTAATAGGCCTGCAGCTTGGCGGCGTCGGGCGGAGCAATGTCACCCACGCTGCTCTGCGGCAGTACGAAATAGGACGTATTGCGCTTTTCCTGCTCGTAGCGGGCGGCAGCCTGCAGCAGAGCTTGCGGGACTGGGCCGCCGGCCGTCAGGCCCTGGTCGATCTGGCCGCGGACATAGACCTCGCGTTGACGCGCAAAGAACATCTCCTCGTTCATGCCGTTGTTTTCGAGCATCTGGCGGAAGGCATTGGCGTCGAAGACGGGCGGCTTGCCGGGAACGGAGACCTGGAAGTCGGGATCGTTCATCACGGTCCGAACCATGGCTTGAGGGTCGAGGCCGAGCCCAAGCTTGGCGGCCTGGACGTCCATGGCCTTTTCCGAGATCAAGCCGTTGAGAACCTGCTTGTCGATACCGAAGGTGCGGGCGATGTCGGGGGTGACCGCCTTGCCGGTGGCTCTGGTGATCTGCAAGGTCCGCGAGCGATAGGCTTCGCTATAGGTGTTGGCGGAAATGGCAGATCCGCCAACCGTGGCGACATCGGAATTGCTGCGCCCCTGCAGCCAGCCTTCGACACCCCATAAGGCGAAGCTGCCGCTCAGGAGGAACATGACCCCCGCCGTGATGATCTTGGCGGGTCCCTTGGTCATAACTTCGCGGAATGAGCTCAGCATCGGTGTCTTGGTTCCATCAAGGCAAAGAGATTTTCCAGGTCCGTCTCGGAGAACCCGGGAAACCCCGCATCGTTTCTACGCTGCTTCGGGGCCGCATGAACGCTCCGGTAAGGGCGCGGCGCACGAAAAGCGGCGCATCATAGGGACGAGCACGTGGCGTCGCAATGGCGCGGCCATGGGTTTCTTGCGACACCCACGCCTTGCTCCATGGGAACGAGGTTGCTAAGCACGCCAGATGAAGTCGGCGCATCGAGGGCGGCCCAAGCAGAGTTTCCCGGCGCAGGCCTCGACAGGCGACAGGATTTCCGAGCCCGCCCTGCCGAGCAGTCTCGGCAATCCTGTTTGACAGAAAGAGGATCAGCAAGATGACAGCAAACCGGCCGCGCCCGCTCGTCGCTGGCAATTGGAAGATGAACGGCCTCACCAAGGGGGTCACCGAACTCGATGCCATCGCGACCGGTGTCGCGGCCGGCGAAGCCGGTGCCGCCGAGGTGCTGGTCTGCCCGCCCTTTACGCTGGTGTCCCGCTTTGCGGCGCAGGCAGCAGGGCAGCATATCAAGATCGGGGCGCAGGATTGCCACGCCAAGCCTTCGGGCGCCCATACCGGCGACATCTCCGCCGAGATGCTGAAGGATGCCGGCGCGACCTATGTCATCGTCGGCCATTCCGAGCGTCGCACCGATCACGGTGAGACGGATGCGACGGTCAAGGCCAAGGCCGGGGCGGCTCTGCGCGCCGGCCTGGTTGCCATCGTCTGCATCGGCGAGACCCGTGCGGAACGCGAATCGGGCAAGGCCCTGGATGTGGTGGGCAGCCAGCTTGCAGGCTCCCTGCCGGCGGGTGCCAATGCTGCCAATACCGTGATCGCCTACGAGCCCGTCTGGGCGATCGGCACTGGCCTGACGCCCACGGCGGCTGATGTGAAGCAGGTGCATGATTTCATCCGCGCGCGCCTGGTGGAAGCCCTCGGTGAAGAAGGCAATGGCGTGCGCGTGCTCTATGGCGGCTCGGTCAAGCCCTCCAATGCAGCCGAACTGATGGGCGTCGACAATGTCGATGGCGCGCTGGTGGGCGGTGCCTCGCTCAAGGCCGAGGATTTTCTCGGCATCGCCTCCGCCTATCGTTGACGAACATCCGCATCCGCAAGGCGGAGGGGGAGCGGGATTTGAGCTTCATGCTCGGTCTCGGACACCGCCTTGCGGCTGTCATCGAAACTGAATTGCATGAACAGACCGACATTCGGGCGTTCCAGGATGCCTTTTCCGCTGCCAATCTCAGCGAGCCCGCGGCAGGAAGCCTGAGCCTGATCGCCGAGGATGCCGTCGGTGTCGGTCTCGGATTCCTGCATGCCCTGCCGGGGACTGATGGCATAACCGGCCGGGAGATCGGCTATGTGGCCCTTCTGGCCGTCACCGAGGCGGCCGAGGGCATGGGCGCGGCCAGGCAGTTGCTCGCTGCAGCAGAGGACTGGGCACGGCAACAGGGCTATGCCGCCTTGTCCCTCGACGTCTTTGCCAGCAATCATCGCGGCCGGCTTTTCTATGAAAAGAACGGTTTTGCCACCGAAGCCTTGAGGCTGGTCAAGAAACTGTAGGCCTCAGCGGGCAGGGGCTTTCTTTACCCGCGTCACCAGCTGGGTCGGGTTGATGAAGCGAAGGGCGATGACCAGCCAGACCAGCGTGCTCAGCATGTAGATGACGGCCATGGCATCCACGGATTGCGGCGCCCTGACCCCGGACGCCGTCACGGCGGCATAGAGCGAGACGACCAGCGTCTGGCTGTCGGAGCCGGCGATCAGGAAGGTCAGCTCGAACATCGCGATGGTGCGCACCAGTACCAGGAGCAGGGCCGCGAGCGCTCCCGGCAGCAGCAGCGGGATCAGCACATGCCGGAACACCGAGCCGGTGCGGGCGCCGAAGACCCGCGCTGCCGCTTCCAGGCGCGGATCGATCTGCTCGACAAAGGGAATCATCACCAGGATGACGAAGGGCAGGGCAGGCACGAGGTTGGCGATGATCACGCCGGCCAGGGTACTGCCGAGCCCTGCCTTGTAGAGAACCGTCGTCAGCGGAATGCCATAGGTGACGGGCGGCACCAGCAAGGGCAACAGGAACAGCAAGGTCACCAGTTTCTTGCCGGGAAAATCGCGTCGCGCCAGGGCATAGGCGGCGGGAATGCCGATCACGGCGGATAGCAGCACCACGCCGAAGACGACTTGAAAGGTGACGAGGAGCACGCCGCCAAGCTGGAATTCCTCCCAGGCCGAATCATACCAGCGCGCGGTCCAGCCCTGCGGCAGCCAGGTGCCCAGCCAGCGCGTCGAGAAGGAACTGACGATCACCGCCGCGATCACGGCAAGAAGATTGATCACGAAGAAGATGGTCAGCGCCCATACGGCCGTGGACCACAGGCGTTCGGAAAGCGGGCGGGAAATTCGATGGACCATGACCCTGTCTCCTAGCCTTTGCCGCCGTCGGCGGGCCCGCGATAGGCCAGGGAGCGAAGGCCGAGCACGATGGCGATGACGACCAGCAGGATCGCACCCATGATCATGGCGATCGCCGAGGCCATCGAATAGTCGTAGAGCTCGGTGGCGGCCTGATAGGCCGGAATGGTGATGACCCGGGTCGGCCCTGCCGGGGCACCGAGCATCACGGCCGAGGGATAGACCGAGAAGGCCTGCACGAAGCTCAGGCAGAAGGTCACGGCGAGGCCTGGCAGCAACAGCGGCAGGAAGATATGGCGAAAGCGCGCGGCCGGCCTGGCGCCCAGCGTTGCCGCCGCATTCTCCAGGGCCGGGTCGATGCCGGTGACATAGGAGAGCGTCAGCAGGAAGGTGAACGGAAAGCCGGTGATCACCAGCGACAGGAACACGCCCCAGTAATTGTGAACCAGCTTGACCGGGCCAATACCCACCAGGATGAGGGCCCGGTTGAACCAGCCCTGCGGCCCGAGATAGTTGAGCAGCCCCTCGGCCACCAGCACCGTGCCGAGTGTGATCGGCAGCACCAGGATGGTGGTGAGCAGGCGCTGATTGTCGAGCAGGCGGACCCGGAAGGCCACCGGTATGGCGGCAAGCAGGTTGAACAGAGTGGCCGGTACCGCGATCCACAGGGTAGTGGCGATGGTACCGTAGAGCGCGGGATCGCTGAAGAAGGTAATGTAATTGCCGAAGGTCGAGCCATCCTTGGGCTGGAACGACAGCCACAGCCCATAGAAGAAGGGATAGATGAACAGGGCCAGCAGGAACAGCACGGCCGGCAGGGCGAGCAGCGTCACGCCGTCGATGCCGCGTGCGGCGAGGCGTGCCTTCAGGTTGGGGGCAGGCAGGGCGCTCATCGCGCCGCCTCGTTGAAGACCAGCACGCGTGATGGATCGGCCTTCAGATGAACCTGCTCGCCCGGCCGCATGCGCTGACGCGCCCTGAAGAAGAGCTCGTTTCCGGCCGGTCCCCTGGCCGCCCCGAAGAAGGCGTGGCCACGATATTCGCAGATCTCCACCAGGGCGGGGATCCCCTGTTCGCCGGCAATCAGATCGTCCGGGCGAATGGCCGCGACCGCGCTCGGTCCGGCCAGCTCTTCGCGGGCGACACCCTCGATCCGCTCGCCGACGATCTCCAGCGTCACCTCGTCAGGGGAGGACGAGACGATCGAACCCGGCAGGCGGTTGCGGAACCCCATGAACTCCGCGACATCCAGCGTCGCCGGTCGTTGGTAGAGATCCTCCGGCGTGCCGATCTGGCGGATCTCGCCGTCGCGCAGCACGATGATGCGGTCGGCCAGCGAAAGCGCCTCGTCCTGGTCGTGGGTGACATAGAGGGTGATCGAACCGAGGCCGGCATGGATGCGGCGGATTTCCTGGCGCATTTCAAGCCGGAGCTTGGCGTCGAGATTGGAAAGCGGCTCGTCCATCAGCACGAGGGGCGGTTCGACCGCAATGGCGCGGGCGATGGCAACGCGCTGCTGCTGCCCGCCCGACAACTGGCCTGGCAGCTTGGTGGCCTGGTCGGTGAGCCTGACCGTTGCCAGCGCCTCGCCGATGCGCGCCGAGGCCGGCCCGCGCGGCACGCCGCGCATGCGCAGGCCGAAGCCGACATTCTCCCTGACGCTCATATGCGGAAACAAAGCGTAGTTCTGGAACACCATGCCGAAGCCGCGATCTTCCGGACCGAGCGTATCGATGCGCCTGTCGTCGAGCCAGATCGAGCCGCGCGTGGTCGGGAGCAGGCCGGCGATGCAGTTGAGCGCGGTCGACTTGCCGCAGCCCGAAGGGCCGAGCAGGGCGATGAATTCGCCGCGTTGAACCGTAAAGGACAGGTCCTTCAAGGCGTTCATGGCGCCGAAGTCACGCCCGACCTTGTCGAGTTTCAAATGGCTGAAATTGCTCAGGGCTGACATCGAACCTGCCGCTGTACCGAGTGGGGTGAAAGCGGGGAGGCCAGGCCAGGTCCTCGATGAGGATCGTAGACCTTCCCCGCAAAGAGCGAAGCCGAGTCCTTCTCGGCTCGAATCTCACTTGGTCCGGATTTCACTTGGTTTTGGCAGCACCGATCTGCTTGTCCCACATGTTGAACGCCACCACCATCTTGGCGGGATCCAGCGGGAGTTCGGTGGGAATATCGGTAATCAGCTTTTCATATTCCGGCCTGCCGAACTCGGCGATGGCAGCCTGGCTCTCCTCGGGTGCCATGGACAGCGTGACGTTCTTCACGGCCGGCCCCGGATAGAAATAGCCCTCGTCATAGGTGTAGGCCTGCTGCTCCGGCTTCAGCATGAAACTGATGAGGTCGAGCAGCACTGCAACCTTTTCCGGAGCGAGGCCCGTGGGAATGCAGGCATAATGTGCATCGGTGACCCAGTGGAAGCCCTTCAGGGTCGAGATCGCGGCACTCTTGGGCACCACGCCGAGCACACGCGGATTGATGTCCCAACCGGTGGTAGACACCGTCATGTCGCGTGAGCCCTCGCCGAACTCCTTCATGGTCGCGCCCGTGCCGGTGGGATAATATTCGATGGCCTCCCCCAATTCCTTCAGATAGGCCCAGGTCTTCTCCCAGCCATTGACGGGATCCTTCGGATCCTTGTCGCCGAGGATGTAAGGCAGGCCCATCAGGAAGGTGCGCCCCGGCCCGGAATTGGCGGGGCGGGCATAGATGAAGCGGTTCGGGTTGACCTTGGCATAGGCCAGCAATTCCTCCGCCGTGTTCGGCGGCTGCGAGACGCGCTCGGGTGCATATTCGAGCAGCGGGCCGGATGGATAGTAGGAGACCACGACGCCGGCCCCGTTGGCCAGCCCCTGCATGCGGGCGGCCGGGGCGAGCAGGACGTCATCGAGCTTGGGCAGCGCCGAAGCGAGATCCGGCAGGAGCGGCACCCAGATCTTCTGGTCAAGGCCGGCGGACAGCGCGTCCGTGCCGGTGAGGACGAGATCGATGTCGACCCGGCCGGCATCCTGCTGGGCCTTGAGCTTGCCAGGAAGATCCGGTGCCGGAGCCTTGGTGAAGCTGATCTTCGACACCAGTTCCGGCTTGGCCTTGGCGTAGTTCTGGATGGCCTTCTGGGTGAGGGCGAGATTGCCGGCGACATCGACAACGTTGAGCGTGACGGGCGATTTCGGCAGGGCCGGGGTTTCCGCCTTGGCGCCGGCAATGCCGAGGGCCGCAAAGCCGATACCGGCGCCGAGTGCCTGGCGGCGGGTTATCCGAGCAGTCATGACATCCTCCCATTCTTGATTTTCAGCGGCGGGTCGTGCCGCCAGTGGCGTTCCTCGTGTGTGTCGTCGTGCCGTCTTCCGCGGCATCCATCAGGAAATAGGTTTCGACATTGGCGATATGGGCCTGCATGGCCTGGCGCGCGCCGGGACCATCACCCGCGGTGATGGCGTCGCGAATGGCCTGGTGATCGGCCATGTTGGTCCGCAGCTTGGTGGAGTTCTTGGTCAATTCGCCCAGCCGGTCGAAAATGCGCCCGCGCATGTCGCCCCACAGGAGTTCCATCGTCCGGGTGAGAACCGGATTGCCCGTGGCTTCGGCAATGCCCAGATGGAAGGCGCGATCGGCTTCGAAAGAGTCTTCGCCCTTCAGGGATTCCTGCCGGTACCAGGCTAGGGCCTGGTCGAGACGCTCGATATCCGCCGGCCTGGCCATCTCGGCGGCGGTGGCTGCAATCTCGCCCTCGATGATACGGCGCGCCGCGAGCAGATCGAAGGCGCTTGGGCCGGCATCGCCGAGTTCGCCGGCGCGCGGCGACCCGTCGGAGACATAGCTGCCCGTACCCGTCTTCACCTCGACGAAGCCGGAAATCTCCAGCGCGATCATCGCTTCGCGCACCACGGGCCGGCTGACACCCAGCTTGCGGGCGAGGTCCCGCTCGGCAGGAAGGCGCGTGCCCGGCGGCAATTCGCCCGAGCGGATGAGCCCGACGACCTGCTCGGCAACCTGTTGAAACAGTCTCTGCGACGCCACGGCCTGAAACGGCATGGTCTTGCCTCGCCGGTCATTCTGTTCGCTTCGAACCTATCACCGGCAGCTCAACATTCAAGTGGCTAGGTGGCCTGACCACATGGCCCAAAGACAGGCATCCATGTTCCGTGACAGGAAGCCCTACGCTGCCAGGCTCGACACGGGATCGATGCCGAGCTGTCGCCTGAGCTCGATCCAGCCTCTGGGCGTGACCTGCACCGCCCGCGATTCCCTGCTGCGGCGCAGCCATCCCAGCTTGCACATCGTGCTCAGCAGATGGACGCCGAGGGGGCCGGCAAGGTGATGGCTGCGCTCGGTCCAATCGAGACATTGGCGCGCGAGTCCCCGTGCGGTGGGTTTCAGCGTTGCGACATCGAGGCCGATCGAACCGAACCAGGCGTTGCCGCTGGCCGTGATGCGAAACTGCTTGTCGGCGGCCGGAACGAGATAGCCGTGCTCGACCAGGCCCTGGGTTACTGCCACACCAACCTGTCCTGCCAGATGATCGTAGCAACACCGGCAATGCCGCAATTCGCGCGCTTTGCCACTCATCGCCTTGCGGCGGATTGGCTGCTCCGGTCCGAGCACGGAAAGGTGTTCCAGTGCCTCGGCGACGTCGCCACCCGCCAGACGATAATAGCGATGGCGCCCTTCCGTCTCGACGGCGAGGAGGCCACCGGCAAGCAGCTTGGCCAGATGGGAACTCGCCGTCTGCGGCGCGATGCGGGCGGCATAGGCCAGTTCGCCAGCCGGCAGGGCACGGCCATCGAGCAGGGCGGTCAGCATCAGCGCACGGGCGGGATCGGCGATCAGCGAGGCGGTGGCGGCAAAATCGGGGATCTCAGGCATGGCGTCCTCATTCTGGAGTGACTATGCACCAATCCGATATGGCATGCTTCGATACCGGCCGAAGCATTCGATGCAAACATGGCGGTAAGAAGGGCCTCCAGCCTATGGAGATTGCCCGGCATGGAATGCATGCACGCGTCGAACCCATCGCACTTGCGCCTGCGCCATCGGAACCTGGCTCTGGTGACATTGTGCTTGGCCGTGCTGATTGCCCAGGTGGATACGGCTGTCGTGAACCTTGCAGTCCGCCGGATCGGGCAAGCCTTTTCATCCGGACTCGACGCGCTGCAATGGGTCGTGGACGGCTATAATCTGGTTTATGCGGTCATGCTGCTGACGGGTGGTTTGCTGGCCGATCTCAAGGGGCGCCGCCTGATCTTCATGGCCGGTGCCGCAATTTTCACCGCAGCATCGCTTCTATGCGCTTTCTCCCCCACGATCGGCGTGCTGATTGCGGCGCGGGCGACAGCCGGCCTCGGGGCGGCGCTGCTGATGCCGTCGTCATTGGCGATCCTGCGCGTCATGTGGCCCGATCAGGCCGAGCGGGGACGGGCCTTGGGGATCTGGGCAGCCTGCAACGGTGTCGCGATGGCGATCGGCCCGACCCTTGGCGGCGCCCTGCTGCATGCCTTCGGCTGGCCAAGCATCTTCCTTGTCGTCGTGCCGATCGGCCTGGCCGCCCTGGTCCTTGCCGCCCTGGTCATCCCTGAATCAGCTGATCCGCAGGAGCGGCATTTCGACGGGGGTGCACAGGCTTTCGGTGCGGCGGCCCTCGGCGGTTTTGCCTTCGCTGCCATCGCAATGCGCGAGACGCCACCAGTCGCCCTGATAGCCGCCTTTCTCGCCATGGTTTCCCTGTTTTCTTTTATAACAATCGAGCGAAGACATGGCCATAGGGCGATGGTTCCACTTGATATTTTCGAAAACACAATCTTTCGTGGTACCGTTACGGCAACTGCCGGCATGACCTTCGGCATGTATGGCACCCTCTTCCTGCTGCCGCTGTTCTGGCAAGAAGCTGGACGGCTCAGCCCGGCGATGGCGGGCCTTGCTTTGATGCCGATGGCCGCGGTGTTCGTCCTGGTTTCGCCCTTCTCCGGCTTTCTGGGCCGAAGGATCGGTATGCGCATGATGACCGGCGGCGGAGTGGCCATCATCGGTTGCGGCCTGTTGTCGATCGCGGCAGGCGCCCATCATGTCTCGATCCTGCCGGCCGAAATTGGTCTGGCCTTCACCGGCCTCGGCATGGGGATGGCGACCGGGCCCCTGATGGGGGAGGCGGTGGGCGCGGTCGCATCGGCGCGGGCCGGCACGGCTTCGGCGATCATCAACGTGGCGCGCATGGTGGGGGCGACGGTCGGCGTTGCCGTCCTCGGCTCGCTCTATGCCGTTCTCGGCGGTGGGGCGGCCGGATTGGCCGGCGCCATGACCATGGGCGGGCTGGTGCAGATTTTCGCCGCTGCGTCGGCTTGGCGAGCGGCTGCCTTGCGTAAACCCGCCGGCCGACGGGCATAACCTAGGCCTGCGGCTCCGACCTGGTGGGGCGGGTGGCGTCGATGCTGCTGCGCGAGCGGGCCATGAGGTCGCGCAGCCAGCGATGGGCCGGAGCGTGATGCGACCGCTCATGCCACAATTGATAGAAGGTCATCGCCGGAAAGCGGATCGGTGAGTTGCGGATCGCCAGGGGAAGGAATGCCGAGAAATAACGCGCGAAATGGCGGCTCGTCGTGAAGATGAGATCGGATTCAAGCAGCAGATAAGGTGCCATGCCGAAATAGGACAGGGCCACGGTTCGCTCGCGAACGAGGCGCAGGCGACTCAGATGAGTTTCGACCAGACCGCGATGGGCGACCGAATAGGACACCGGCACGATATGGGCCGCGGCAAGATAGTCGGCCTGGGTGATCGGGCCATGGGCCAGCCGGTGCTGGGCGCCCATGACGCAGACGACCTCGTCCTCGAGCAGGACGGATCGGCGCAGATAGTTCGGCGGTGACGGCCAGTTGCCGATCACCGTGTCGATCTCTCCCTTGGCCAGGGCGCTCTCGAAGTCGAAATCGGGGCCCAGCGCCCGGATGACGAGCCGCACATTCGGCGCCTCGCGCCGGGCGGCTGCGATGACATCCCCCAGAAAGATGGGAGCGAGGTAATCGGGGGATGCAATGGTAAAGCTGTGATTGCTCGCCGATATGTCGAAAGGCGCGGTATCCTCCGCAAGGGCTTCGGCGTCCATCAGCAGCGCCTGGATACGGGGCAGGATCGTCAGGGCACGGTCGGTCGGCACCATTCCGCCGCGTCCGCGCATGAGCAATTGGTCGCCGAAATGCTCGCGCAGCCGGCCCAGGACGAGGCTGACCGCGGGTTGCGACATCTCCAGGCGCACGGCGGTACGCGATACACTGCGTTCGCTCATCAGGATGCAGAAGACGCGAAGCAGGCTGAGATCAACCAACGCATCTTTTTTCATTCATCGTTCGCCGTTCAGGGTTGGCATCCCGGGTTCGCCTCGTCGATGTCGGCCTACTATTATTCGATTTTTCTAATATTGATCATTCATCTCATCAAATTGACCTAATATCTGTCAAGGCGCATGCTTTTTCTCATGGGAATTCGGAAATCCCGCCAAAGAACAACGATAAATCCCGTGGAGCGGCGCCTTGATCGATCTGATGAGCCTGAATGCGGCGAGCCGCGAGGCGTTCACCACCCGGCTGGGACCGGTTTTCGAGAATTCCCGCTGGGTGGCTGAAGCCGTGTGGTCGCGCAGGCCGTTCGACACCATCGAGAACCTGCATGCTGCGATGATGGCGGTTGTGCTCGGCCAGGACGAGGCCAGCATCGCAGCCTTCCTCAACGCGCATCCCGATCTCGCCGGTCGCGAGGCCAAGCAGGGCACGATGACGGCGGAATCGGTGGAGGAGCAGGGAACGGCAGGGCTCGACCGGCTCAGTGCTTCGGAAGTCACCGAGATGGACGAGTTGAATCGCAAATATCGCGCTCGCCATGGCTTCCCGTTCATCGTCTGCGTGCGGCACTACACCAAAGTCGGGATTTTTGCCGAGTTCCGCCATCGCATCGCGCGCCGCAGCGACGACGAGCGGCGCGAGGCGCTGCGGCAGATCGGCTTCATCAGCCGCTATCGGCTGGATGCCTTGTTCCATCGCGAAGCCATGCAGGCCGTAGCGCCCGCCGCCTGACGACGAAAGGTGCCGTCCTTGGACGGGCCCGACGGGCGTGCTGCTGCCGGCTTCGAGGTGGTGCGTTGAATATCGGTGGCGGCGGATCGAAGATCGCCGTCGCAAAGCCGGTCAATCAATAAGATATCTGGGAGAAAACCATGACCGCGAATGCGATGATCGAGCCGGGAGGCGCGATCACGGAAGCTACCTCTCCGCAGGTGGAGGCGCTCTACAAGAAGGTGATCTGGCGCCTGCTTCCCTTCCTGATGTTCCTGTGGGTGCTGGCGTGGATCGACCGCGTCAATGTCGGCTTTGCCAAGCTGACCATGCTCCAGGACCTGCAGTTCAGCGAGACGGTCTATGGCCTCGGCGCTGGTGTGTTCTTCCTCGGCTATTTCTTCTTCGAAGTGCCGAGCAACATGCTGCTCGAGCGGATCGGCGCCAAGCGGACGCTGGCTCGCATCACCATCGGCTGGGGCATCATCTGCGTCTTGATGATGTTCGTCACCAAGCCCTGGCAGTTCTATAGCCTGCGCTTCCTGCTCGGCGTGTTCGAGGCCGGCTTCTACCCCGGCGTCATCCTCTATCTCACTTATTGGTTCCCGTCGCTGCGCCGCGCCAAGGTCTTCGGCTTGTTCATGTCGGCCTCCGCCCTGGCCGGTGTCCTGGGCGGTCCGGTGGCTGGCACCATCATGACCCAGCTCGGCGGCGTGAACGGCTGGGCAGGCTGGCAGTGGGTGTTCCTGCTGGAAGGCATTCCGTCCATCCTGGCCGGCTTGGCGACCCTCTATTATCTGACCGACAAGCCCGAGCATGCCCATTGGCTGAGCGCCGACGAGCGCCAGCTGCTGATCGGCGATCTCGAGCGTGACCGCCAGACGCTCGGTCATCGCGAGCACGGCGTATTGCAGTCGCTGAAGAACCCGATCGTGTGGAAGTTCATTGCCATCTTCTTCTGCATCATCATGGCCAATTCCGCGCTGACCTTCTTCGGCCCCACCATCGTGCGGGAAGTCGGCTTTACAAATCCGGCCACGGTGGGCTGGATCATGGCGGCGATCTATGCCTGCGGCGCCGCCGGCATGATCTCCAACGGCATCCATTCCGACCGTGCCAATGAAGTGCGCTACCATTGCGGCCTGGCGGCTCTGGCCGGCGCGATCGGGCTCACCGTCCTCGGCTTCGTGGTGCCCGGCAGCGCGCCGATCGCCTTGCTGGCCCTGGGGTTGGCCGTGGTCGGCACCATGTCGGCGATCCCGGTGTTCTGGCAGATGCCCAACCACTTCCTGGCTGGTTCGGCTGCTGCCGTCGGTATCGCCCTGATCAATTCGGTGGCCAATCTCGCCGGCTTCGGCGCTCCCTATCTGATGGGCTATCTCAAGGATGCCGGTGCCATATCGAACGGCCTGTGGATCGTCGCAGTGGTCGAGGCGGCCACCTTCCTGCTGATCGTGAAATTCGTTGCGCCCTTCGAACGGCGCTCGAAACCGGCCTGAGTCCTCCCAGAGCCGGAAACTCGTGAAGGGCGGCCCGGCGAGCCGCCCTTTTTTCTTGGCTGTTTGCCGGATGCCTCAGGTGCCTATGCCGACCTTCACTTACGCTTGGCTTGCGGTCTCACGGCAAGGAGTTCGACCTTCGCCGCGCCGCTCTTGAACTTTCGCGCGGCGCCCTCGCAGACACCGGGTCCATAAGTCTGCGGGGTCGAGGAGAACTGCTCGTTGCCCGTGACATTGGCGAGCGGGCGGTTGCGCAGGGCAACCATCGCCCGCTCGAACTTGGCCCTTTTGTCAGGCTGAATCTGAAATTGAGCGGGACAATCCCGAACGATCCGAAAGGAGAAGGCAGCAGCGCCGATTTCCTCGCAACTGAAGCCTCCGAAGCACTCCATCGCTCGCGCCTGCGCAAGCGGGAACAGCAAGAGACAAAGTGCGGCGGTGGTCGCGACGACAGAGTTCTTCATGGCACCACCCTTGCGCCGGCATCGCGACTTACCGGAAATGCTTCGACAGTTTCAGCGCCTGGCCCTGATAGTTGGAGTTGAGGCCGGCACCGTAGAGGATCTGCGGGCGCTCGAGCATGCGCTCATAGATCAGGCGCCCGACGATCTGGCCGTCCTCGACGATGAAGGGGACTTCACGCGAGCGCACTTCGAGCACGGCCCGGGCCGCTTCCATGCCATCGGGCGAATAACCGAAGCCGGGGTCGAAGAAGCCGGCGTAATGCACCCGGAACTCACCCACCAGCGGGTCGAACGGCACCATTTCGGCGGCGAATTCGGGCGGCACATGCACGGCTTCCTTGGAGGCCAGGATGTAGAACTCATCCGGGTCCAGGATCATGTCGTTCTTGCCGCGATGCGGGATCGGCTCCCAGAAATCGAGAAGATCGCAGGCCGCACGCTTGTCGACATCGATCACGGCGGTATGGCGCTTGGCGCGATAGCCGATGATGCCGTCGCCGAAGCCGGTGAGGTCGACGGAGACGGCGACGCCGCCGGCAATGTCCGGATCGGGCGAGGAGACCAGGCCCATGCGGCGCTGCAATTCGCGCAAGGCGGCATCGTCGATGCGGGCTTCGCCGCGGCGGAAACGGATCTGGCTGAGGCGCGATCCCGTCCTGACCAGCACCGGGAAGGTGCGGGGGCCGATCTCGGCATAGAGCGGGCCGTCATAACCGGCCTCGACCTGGTCGAAGGCGCGGGCATGGTCGGTGATCACGCGGGTGAAGACATCGAGGCGGCCGGTCGAGCTCTTGGGATTGGTGGAGGCGAGAACGCCATCCGGCATCTTCAGGCTTTCGAGCAACGGCACGATGTAGACGCAGCCCGTCTCCAGCACGGCGCCCTTGGTCAGGTCGATCTCGTGCAAAGCGAGGTCGGCGATGCGCTCGGCGACCGTGTTGCGCGGGCCGGGCAGGAAACTTGCCCGCATGCGATAAGCCTTGGCGCCCAGGCGCAGGTCGAGGCTGGCCGGCTGGATCTGGTCCGTGGCCAAGGGCTGCTCGATGCGGACGGCGCCCGCCTCGACCAGGCCGGCAATCGCCTGTGAGGGCAGGATGCCATGGCTATGCAGAAGGCCTGGGGAGTGCAGGAGGTTCGAGGACGGCATGGCTCTCGCTTTTTGCTGCCAGTTTTGGCGTATCTTGGTCTTGCTAGACGAAACCATGCATTGACGCCATCGGGGAGTAGGGCTACTCAACAGTCTTCGTCGTGGTGGATTTGGGCCGGCCGGCTTGCAGCCACGTAAAACAACTCGCTAAAGGGCCGTGGGAAAGAGCGCTGGCGCTCGACTTGCGGCTGTTCAGGATTGCCGCAGATGACCAAACCGTTGACTTCAGCACCTTCCACCCGGGAATTGCAGCCGGCCACCCGGCTCGTGCATGCCGGCACGCTGCGCTCGCAATATGCCGAGACCTCGGAGGCGTTGTTCCTCACCCAGGGATTCGTCTACGAAAGCGCCGAGCAGGCGGAGGCCCGTTTCAAGGGCGAGGATGCCGGCTTCATCTATAGCCGCTTCTCCAATCCCACCGTGGCGATGTTCGAGCAGCGCATGGCGGAACTGGAGGGAGCCGAAGCTGCCCGCGCCACCGCCTCCGGCATGGCGGCCGTCACCGCGACCCTGATCGGCCAGCTCAAGGCCGGCGACCATGTCGTCGCCGCCAAGGCCCTGTTCGGCTCCTGCCGCTATGTCATCGAGGAATTGTTGCCGCGCTTCGGCGTGACTTCGACTCTGGTCGATGGCACCGAGCTGGCCCAGTGGCAGGCGGCGGTTCGGCCGGAAACCAAGGTGTTCTTCCTGGAAAGCCCGACCAATCCGACACTCGAGATCCTCGACATCGAGGCCATCGCCAAGATCGCCAAGAGCGCCGGTGCCACGCTGGTGGTGGACAATGTGTTCGCCACGCCGCTGCTGCAGAGCCCGCTCAAGCTCGGCGCCGATTGCGTGGTCTATTCGGCCACCAAGCACATCGACGGGCAGGGCCGCTGTCTGGCTGGCGTGATCCTGGCGTCGGAAAAGTTCATCAACGACCACATCCATACCTATCTGCGCCAGACCGGCCCCTCGATCTCTCCCTTCAATGCCTGGGTGATGCTCAAGGGCCTGGAGACGCTGGAACTGCGGGTCGAGCGCCAGATCGCCAATGCGGTCAAGGTTGCCGATGCCCTCGCTGGCCACGCGGCCGTCGAGCGCGTGATCTATCCCTTCCGCGACGACCATCCGCAGGCCGAACTGGCGCGCCGCCAGATGAAGGCCGGCGGCACGCTGGTGACCTTCGAGGTGAAGGGCGGCAAGGCGGCGGCGTTCAAGGTCGCCAATGCCTTGAAGATCACCCGCATTTCCAACAATCTCGGCGACACCAAAAGCCTGATCACCCATCCCTCGACCACCACCCATCAGCGCTTCGAGGAAGATGCGCGCCTGGGCATGGGCATCCGCCAGGGCATGCTGCGTTTCTCCGCCGGCATCGAGAGCGCCGACGACCTGATCGCCGACTTTGCGCAGGCCCTCGACAAGGCCCTGTAATCGGGGGGCTTTAGACCAGCCTGGAAGTACCGTATCTCCCGGAGGAGCCGGGGCTGGTCTTGAAGACCAGCCCACAAATGGGCTTTGGCGCGATCATCCCGAAGCGTTATCATGCCTGTGCCAAAACCGGCATGCATGCGGGCAGAGCGATGGGGATCTTCGCGACGCTGAAGGCCATGGTCGAGCGGGACGGGCGCGCCGTGCTCGTCACCATCATGGACGTGCGCGGGTCAAGCCCACGCGAAGCAGGCACGCGTATGGCCGTGCGGGCAGACGGCGCCTTTTCCGGCACGATCGGCGGTGGCACGCTGGAATGGCAGGTGCTCGCCGAAGCGCAGGCGCTGCTTTCGGCTCGGGAGGGACGCCGCATGCGCTCCCTGGACAAGGCCCTGGGACCGGACCTCGGCCAATGCTGCGGCGGCCGGGTCAGCCTGATGCTGGAGCGTCTGGAGCGGGACGATCTCGCCTGGCTGAACGAGCTTGCGACGCCGGCGGGCGGAACCTCCATCAGCATCGGCATGCCGCATGAGCGAGGCGGCTTCATCCGTCGCCGGGCCAGCGATGCCGAGGCACAGGGGCTACCCGCCGAAACGGCCAGCCGCTTCCTGCCGGACGGGCGCCTGCTCGAAAGGCTGGATCCCACAAATCCGTCTGTCTATCTGTTCGGCGCCGGTCATGTCGGCCGGGCTCTGATCCTGGCGCTGGCGCCTCTGCCGATCGACGTGGTCTGGTGCGATGCCCGGCCCGACGCCTTCCCGAGCCATGTGCCGCAGCATGTCGTGCTCCGCCGAGATGCCGAGCCCGAGCGTATCCTGGTCGGTGCGCCTGACCATGCGCGTATCGTGGTGATGACGCATAGCCACGCGCTCGATCTTGCCATCGTTTCGTCGGCTCTGGCGGCGGATCGCTTCGCCTATGTCGGCGTGATCGGCTCACAGACCAAGCGGGCTCGCTTCGTCTCGCAATTGCGGCAGGCGGGCCTGGCGGAACGGCTGATCGAAGGCATGATCTGCCCGCTCGGAATACCCGGCATCGAAGGCAAGGAGCCGGCGGTGATAGCGGCTTCCGTCGTGGCCCAGATCTTGCAATTACCCCGTCAGGCCGGCAGCCGGATGTCGGTCCTGAAAGGCCATCGGCGTCTCGGCTAGTCCCGGTACGCCGCTGAGTTGGGGAAAAGCTACGTTACCATGCCTGAACTCTTCGCATCTGCCTTATTTGCGCCTATGAATTGGGCACGTCCATGAATGTGGCAGCAATGGCAGACGCTCACACGCCCCTGATCGAAGCGAGGGGTATCGTCAAGATCTTCGGCGCGCTGAGAGCGAATGACGGCATCGATCTGAAGATCATGCCGCATGAGATCCATGCTTTGCTGGGCGAGAACGGCGCCGGCAAGTCGACCTTCGTCAAGATTCTCTATGGCCTGCTCCAGCCCAACGAGGGGCAGCTCTTCTGGCAGGGACAGCCGATCCAGTTGCCGCGCCCGGCGGCGGCTCGCGCCGTGGGCATCGGCATGGTGTTTCAGCATTTCTCGCTGTTCGACAATCTCAGCGTCGCCGAGAATGTTGCCCTGGCCCAGCCCCCGGGCACGAAATTGCGGGATGTCGAGGAAGGCATCGCGGCGGTATCGGCGGCCTATGGCCTGCCGCTCGAACCGCGCCGGCCGGTGCATACGCTTTCGGTGGGGGAGCGGCAGCGCATCGAGATCGTGCGCTGCCTGATGCAGAACCCCAAGCTGCTCATTCTCGACGAGCCGACCTCGGTGCTGACGCCGCAGGAGGCCGACCAGCTCTTTCTCACCCTCGAACGCATCACCGGCGAGGGGAGGGCGGTGCTCTACATTTCCCACCGGCTGGAGGAGGTGAAGCGCCTGTGCCAGACGGCGACCGTGCTGCGCCATGGCAAATTGGTGGCGACCTGCGACCCGCGCAGGGAAACCGCCGCCAGCCTGGCACGCATGATGGTGGGCGCCGACGTCGCCATGGTCGAGCATGGCCGCCTGGCCAACCGCAACGGCCCCGTGCGCCTGGCGCTGAAGGGGCTGAATCTTCAGGCCGAGGACCTGCATGGCACGACGCTGAAGGAGATTACGCTAAATGCCCGGGGCGGCGAGATTCTCGCCATTGCCGGTGTGGCAGGCAATGGCCAGAGCGAACTCTTCGCGGCCATCTCCGGCGAGAGGACGGTGGCCCCCGAGGCGGTGGCTGTCGACGGCAAGCCCGTCGGTGCGCTCGGCGTCACCGAGCGCCGGCGCTTGCGCGCCGCCTTCGTGCCGGAAGAACGGCTCGGCCATGCGGCGGCGCCGCGCATGACCCTCTCCCAGAATGCGCTGCTGACCGGCCATGCCGCCAGTGGGCTGGTGTCTTACGGCATGGTCGACATGCGCAAGGCCTCGGCCGAGGCAACCAGGATCTCCGGCACGTTCGACGTGCGCAAGGGCAAGCCCGACCCCGAGGCCGGCTCGCTCTCCGGCGGCAATCTGCAGAAATTCGTGGTCGGCCGCGAGATGCTGCGCGAACCCGGCGTGCTGGTGGTGAACCAGCCGACCTGGGGCGTGGATGCCGGTGCGGCCGCGTTGATCCGACAGGCCCTGATCGATCTGTCGCGGCGCGGTGCGGCGGTGGTGGTGATCAGCCAGGACCTCGACGAGATCTTCGAGGTGGCCGATCATATCGCGGTGATCCATCACGGCCGGCTGTCCGCACCGGAGCCCGTATCGGCCATGAGTCTGGAGAGGATCGGGTTGCTGATGGGGGGCGCCGATCATGCGGATTGAACTCGAAAAGCGGGCCGAGCGCTCCATAAGCATGGCCTTGGTCTCGCCTCTCATTGCCATCCTGCTCACGGTGGTTTCGGCGGCCATCATCTTCGCGCTCTATGGCAAGGCACCCGGCGAGGCGCTCTATGTCTATTTCATCAAGCCGCTGACCGGCCTGCGCACCGCTCAGGAACTGGTGGTGCGCGCGACGCCCCTGGTGATGATCGCCGTCGGCCTGTCGCTCTGCTACATCTCCAACAACTGGAACATCGGCGCCGAAGGCCAGTACATTATTGGCGCCACGGTGGGCGGCGGCATCGCCCTGCTGTTCCAGGGCCAGACGCCCTTCTATGCGGTGCCGCTCATCCTCGTCGGCGGCATCGCCGGTGGTGCGCTGTGGGCCCTGATCCCGGCGGTGCTGAAGACGCGCTTCAACACCAACGAGATCCTGACCAGCCTGATGCTGGTCTATATCGCCGACAAGATCCTCGATTATTGCGTGCGCGGCCCCTGGCGCGACCCCGCTGGCCTGAACTTCCCGCTCACGGCCAATTTCGACAATACGCTGCCGGCGCTGTTCCGGCGCAGCCCGATCCATCTCGATTCCATCTTCGCGCTGGTGGTGGTGGCGGCTGCCGCCGTGCTGTTGTGGCGCGGCCTCAAAGGCTTCGAGATCCGCCTGCTCGGCCAGGCGCCGCGCGCCGCCCTGTTCGCCGGCTTCTCGCCCAAGCGCATGACTTTGTTCGTCTTTGCGGTGTCGGGCGGCCTTGCCGGCCTTGCCGGCATCAGCGTGGCTGATGGGACGATGGGCCTCCTGCAGCTTCCCTTCGCCAGCGGCTACGGCTTTAGCGCCATCATCGTCGCCTTTCTTGGCCGGCTTAATCCGGTGGGCATCCTGTTGTCAGGCCTGTTGCTGGCACTGTCCTATCTCGGCGGCGAGGCGGCCCAGATCGCACTCAAGGTGCCGATCGGCATCACCAGCGTGATCCAGGGCCTGCTGCTGTTCTACGTGCTCGCCTGCGACACGCTCATCCTCTACCGCATCCGTTTCGTGCGCGGCGCAGTCAAGGTAGCCTGATGAATCTCACCGAAGCGATCATCCTCACCATCATCACCTCCTCGACCCCGTTCGTGCTGGCCGGCATCGGCGAACTGGTGGTGGAGCGTTCCGGGGTGCTCAATCTCGGCGTCGAGGGCATGATGATCATGGGCACGGTCTCGGGCTTTGCCATTGCCTACATGACCGGCAGCGCCCCGCTCGGCTTTCTTGCGGCTATCATCGCCGGCATGGTCTTTGCGGCGCTCTTCGCCTTCATGACCCTGGGACTCGCCGCCAACCAGGTCGCCTCGGGCCTCGCTTTGACCATTCTCGGCCTGGGCCTCTCCGATCTCCTCGGTACCGGCTTCGTCGGGCTCAACCGCGCCAAGATCCCCTCGCTCGACATACCCGGCCTGAGCGACATCCCGGTGATCGGGCCTGTCGTGTTCGGCCAGGACGCCCTGGTCTACCTGTCGATCGCGCTGGTCGCCGCCGTCTGGTGGTTCCTCTATCGCAGCCGCGGCGGCCTGATCCTGCGGGCCGTCGGCGAGAACCACGTCTCGGCCCATGCGCTGGGCTATCCTGTCCGGCTCATCCGGTTCGGGGCCGTGCTGTTCGGCGGGGCCTGTGCCGGCCTGGGCGGCGCCTATCTCTCTTTGGCCGACACGCCTTTCTGGGGGACGGGCATGACGGCCGGCCGCGGCTGGATCGCCCTGGCGCTGGTGGTGTTCGCGTCCTGGCGCCCCTGGCGGCTGCTCCTGGGTGCCTATTTCTTCGGGGCGATCTGGATCGGCAATCTGCACATGCAGGCGCTGGGCGGCTCGCTGCCGCACTGGCTGGTCTGGCCGCCGCAATTCTGGACGGGCTTGCCCTATCTTGCGACGGTGATCGTGCTGGTGATGATCTCGGCCGGCAAGGGGCGTCGCGGCGTGGCGCCGGGTTCGCTGGGCACCGCTTTCGTGCCCGATCGCTGATTTCCACTTCCGCCGGGCATGGGCCATGGCCCGGCGTTTCGATCCGTATGGCCCGCCATGAGGGGAAACTCGATGAAAAAAACGATATTGGCAGCCCTGGCCGTTTGCGGCCTCATGGCCGGTGCCGGGGCGACCTCGGCCAGTGCCGAGGAGAAGCTCAAGGTGGGCTTCATCTATGTCGGCCCAGTTGGCGATTTCGGCTGGTCCTACCAGCACGATGTCGGGCGCAAGGCGCTGGTGAAGGCCCTCGGCGACAAGGTCGAGACCACCTATGTCGAGAGCGTCCAGGAAGGGCCGGATGCCCAGCGCGCCATCGAGAACCTCGCCGACTCTGGCCACAAGCTGATCTTCACCACCTCTTTCGGCTATATGGACCCCACCATCAAGGCCGCCAAGAACTTTCCGGACGTAAAGTTCGAGCATGCCACCGGCTTCAAGCGGGCCGAGAATGTCTCGACCTATGCCGGGCGCTTCTATGAAGGGCGTTATGTCGAGGGCGTGATCGCCGGCAAAATGTCCAAGAGCGGCATCGTCGGCTATGTCGCGCCGTTTCCGATTCCCGAAGTGATCTCGGGTATCAATTCCTTCATGCGCGGCGCCCAGTCCGTGCGTCCGGACATGAAGATCAAGATCGTCTGGACCTCGAGCTGGTATGATCCCGGCAAGGAAGCGGATGCTTCCAAGGCATTGATCGCGCAGGGCGCCGACATCCTGGCGACCCATACCGACAGTCCCGCCGCCACTCAGGCCGCGGCCGAGAAGGGCATCAATTCCTTCGGCCAGGACTCGGACATGATCGCCTTCGGCCCGAAGACCCAGCTCACCGCCATCATCAATCACTGGGACGACTATTACATCGAGCGCACCAAGGCGGTGCTGGACGGGACCTGGAAGTCGGAAGACACCTGGGAAGGCCTCGACAAGGGCATGGTCAAGATGGCGCCCTACACCAATATGCCCGACGATGTGAAGAAGCTCGCAGAAGAAACCGAAGCTGGGCTCAAATCCGGCAAGATCCATCCCTTTACTTGCCCGGTGGTGAACCAGCAGGGCGAGACGGTGGAATGCAAGGGGGGCGACAAGCTCGATGCCTCGCAGATCCTCGGCATGAACTGGTACGTCAAGGGCATCGACGACAAGTTCCCGAACTGATTGGCCATTGCGTGCGCAGGCATCGACGCTTGCGCGCGCATTGATCCATGACCTGTCGGGTCCCCGCGCCCAAAAAAGGGAACCCGGAGCGCAATGCGGTTCACTCAAGCGTCTTCGAGGCGGTTCACTCAAGCGTCTTCGAGTTTGCATGATCTTTGTCATTGCCGGGCTTGACCCGGCAGCCCAGCTTCCCGGCCGGTTGTCGGGGCGGCTTCTGGATAGCCGGGGCGAGCCTGGCTATGAAAAATCTGAGCGGTTCCTGCATCGGCGAACCGCAGTGGGACCCGAGCGGCTTTTTCTGTTAGTCACAAGCTGACCTATCGGAATGCCCTGCTGACGAGGCCGACCCATCCCATGCCGTTTGACCGTGCCAGGCTCGATGCCATCCCCTATCTCCTGAACCTCCGGCAGACAGGGGAGCAGATGCGATGATCGAACGGGCGATGGCGTTGGGCCGCGAGGCCGAAGGCATGATCCGTACCCTGGCGATGATCAGTGCCGAGGATGGGCGCCTGACGCGTCTCTACCTCACTCCCGAGCACCGCCAGGCGGCGGACCTCGTGGCTCGCTGGATGACGGAAACGGGACTGGAGGTCAGCGAGGATGCGCTCGGCACGGTTCGGGGCCGGCTGGCGCCGTCATCGGGAACGCGCAATGCCGTGCAGCGGCTGCTGATCGGCTCGCATATCGACACGGTGATCGATGCCGGCGCCTATGATGGTACATTCGGCGTCATCGCCGGTATCCTGGCAACCCGCGAGATTATCCGCAAGCATGGCGCCATGCCCTTCGGTATCGACGTCCTCGCCTTCGGCGACGAGGAGGGCTCTCGTTTCGTGACGACGTTGCTCGGCTCCGAAGCCGTGGCAGGCCACTTCGATCCGGCGGTCCTGCAGATCGAATCCAGCGATGGCATCAAGCTGGCAGATGCCCTGCGGCTCTATGGCAAGGATCCGGACGCCATTCCCTCCGCCGCCTATGAGCCCGGCGAGGCGGCGGCCTATGTCGAGGTTCATATCGAGCAGGGCCCGGTGTTGGAGGAGGCCGGCGAGGGGCTCGGTGTCGTGACGGCAATCGCCAGCCAGATACGCTATTCGGTGACGGTCGTGGGCGAAGCCGGCCATGCCGGTACGGTCCCCATGGCGCTGAGGCAGGACGCTTTCTCGGCTTGCGCCGAAATGGCGCTTGCGCTCGAACGCCTTGCCAGAAGCCATGCCGATGATTTCATGGTTGGCACCATCGGCAAGCTGAGCCTGTCGCCCGGCGCTTCCAACGTCATTCCGTCCCGTATCGTGTTTACGGTCGATCTGCGCTCTCAGAGTGATGCCAGGCGTATGGAAGCGATGAGCGCCTTGCGCGCGGAGTTTCTCGCCATCGCCGAGCGACGCGGCGTTTCGACCTGGATCGAGCAGACCTATGAGGCCAAGGCGGAGCCCTGCGATCCCGCGCTTCAGGCCGGATTTGCGGCAGCGATCGCTGCCCAGGGCGGCAAGGCAATTCATTTGCCGTCGGGAGCCGGGCATGACGCCCAGTCGCTGGCCGCCCTCTGTCCGATCGGCATGCTGTTCGTACGCTGCCGCGGCGGCATCAGCCACAATCCTGCAGAATTCACCTCCATTCGCGACATGGGACTGGCCGTGATGGCCCTGATCCATTTTATCGAGAAGTTCGACCCCCTGCAGGAGTCGGCGAAGAATTGAGGGGTACTGCCGGGTCATATGAAAAGGCCAAAATGCCCTTTCAAAATTAGAGATTCGGCTTTCTTTGCCTTACATCGGCTATATATGCCGGTCTCATGCCCGAATAGAATGATGCCATCTTTCCGAAGCTCGACGATATGGGCGAGAAGGGCGGAAGGGTTGTGGACATGGATCGGCCGGCTTTTGGTAAGGCCTGCAATCATCGTCCAGCCACTCTCTGTTTTGCCGTTTCGATGGTGTAGAAGCACAGCCCTGGGAGAGGACTTTGCAGGACAATTCAAGCAGCGCGGCAGCAGGGGCCGCCCCATCGACGTCGCAGACGGGCCTGGCCCTGCTCATGCTCACATGTTCGATGGTTTCGGTGCAGCTCGGCGCAGCCCTGGCTCACCCTACCATGGCCGAATATGGCCCCTTCGCCACCACCTGGGGCCGGCTGGCCTGGGCCGCGATCATCCTGGGCGTCATCGTTCGCCCCGACATCCGCCGCTATCATCGGCGCGAAATTCTGATCGCCCTGGCGCTGGGAGCAACCATCGCCATGATGACGCTCTTTTTCTTCGTGGCGATCACCCGCGTGCCGCTGGGGCTGGTGGTTGCCATCGAGTTCCTGGGGCCGCTGGGTGTCGCGGCTCTCGGCTTTGCCCGCAGCTGGCGCCTGATCTGGCTGGTGCTGGCCTTTGCCGGCGTGCTCCTGCTGGTGCGAAACCAGGCTGGCTGGAGCGTCGATATGCTCGGTTTCCTGTTCGCGATTGCAGCGGGAACCGGCTGGGCTGCCTACATCCTTCTCAGCAAGCGCATCGGCAAGGTCTTCAAGGGGCTGGAGGGGCTGGCGATCTCCTTCGCGGCGGCTGCGTTGATATCGACGCCTTTCGGCCTGTACGAAACCGGCTTCGCGCTTCCCGGCGGCCTGGCGGTGCAGACGATAGGCCTGGCCGTGCTGACGCCGCTCTTGCCCTATGCTCTCGAAATGATGGCGCTGCGGCGCCTGTCCTCGGCCACCTTCGGCATCTTGATGAGCGCGGAGCCCGGCATCGGCGCACTGGCCGGCTATCTCGTCCTCAATGAACCGCTCAGCCTGCAGCAGGTCGGCGGTATCGCGCTGGTGATGATCGCCAGTGCCGGCGCCGTCATCAGCGCGCGGGAATAGGGGCCGGCAATTGCAGGCCGGCGAAGCGCGCGAGGAAGGCGCGCAGTCGCTCGTTGGGCTGTTCGCCGAACACCAGCGCGGGCGGTGCATCGATCATGATCTTGCCCTGGTCTGTAAACACAACGCGGTCGGCCACTTCACGCGCGAAGGCCATTTCATGGGTCACCAGGATCATGGTGCGGCCCTCAGCCGCCAACTCGCGCACGACGCCGAGGACTTCGCCGACGAGCTCGGGATCGAGGGCGGAGGTGATCTCGTCGAGCAGCAGCACCTTGGGTTCCATCGCTACCGCCCGGGCAATGCCGACGCGCTGCTGCTGGCCGCCCGATAGCTGTCCCGGCATCGCATCGATCTTCGCCGACAGGCCGACGCGGGCCAGCCATCTCTCGGCAATGCTCCGGGCTTCGGCCTTGCTCTTGCCGCGCGACTTGATCAGGCCCAGCATGATGTTCTGGGCCGCCGTCAGATGCGGAAACAGGTTAAACTGCTGGAAAACCATGGCGGCGTCGACGCGAATATGGGCGAGTTCGCGTTCGGTGCGCCGCCGGCGCTTGCCGTTCGCCTCGCTGAAGCCGACCTCGACCCCGTCGATGCGGACGGAACCCCCGTCATATTCCTCCAGGAAGTTGATGCAGCGCAGCAGGGTGGTCTTGCCGCTGCCGGACGGGCCGATAATGGCAATGACCTGGCCCTTCTCGACCGACAGGTCGACGCCTTTCAGGACCTGCAGGGCTCCGAAGGACTTGGTGAGATTGGCAATCTCGATCACCGGCTGGGGGGCGGCGTTGGACATGGCGGTTCTTCCGATCAGACGAAGCGCTTTTCGAGCCGGCGGCTCAGGGCGGAGAGCGGGAAGTTGATGGCGAAATACATCAAGGCGCCGAGCACATAGAGGGGCAGGGCGACATGTGTGCGGCCGATCACCTGCTGAAGCGAGAGCAGGAGGTCGACGATGCCGAGCAGGGACACGAGCGAGGACCCCTTCACCGTATCGACCACGCTGTTGATGAAGGGCGGCAGGAAGCGCCTGACGGCTTGGGGCGCAAGGACATAGACGAAGCGATCGAAAAGACCGAGCCCGATCGACTGGGCGGCCTCGGTCTGCCCCTTCGGAATGGCCTGGAAGGCGCCGCGCGTGATCTCGACGATCTGGGCCGATTTGAAGGCGGTGAGGGCCACGATCGCGGCCAGCAGGCTGGGCAGATTGATGCGCAGCGCCGGCAGGCCGTAATAGATGAAATAGAGCAGGACCAGGATCGGCACGCCGCGGACGAAATCGGCATAGAGCCGGATCGGCAGCCGTGCCCAGGCGGGCCCGAAGACCAGCGCACAGCCGAGCGGGATGCCGATCAGCAGTGAAATCACGACCACGGCCATGGAGACGAAGAGTGTGGTCCACAGGCCGCCGAGCAGGAAGGGAAGCGTTTCGAAGATCATGGACATGGCGTCACCGGCTGATGGCATAGCGCCGCTCGGCCAGCCTCAGCAGCAGCAGGATGGCGTAGCTGGTCACCAGATAGATCGGCGTTGCGAGCAGATAGACTTCGACGGTGCGGAAGGTCTGCGTCTCGATCCAGCGCATGCCGTAGGCGAGCTCGGGCACGGCGATGGCGGAAGCGATCGAGGTGTCCTTGAACAGCGAGACATAGGTGTTCGACAGCGAAGGCAGGGCGATGCGCAGCGCCGTCGGCAGGCGAATATGCCAGAGCACGCCGAAGGGCGTCAGGCCGATACTCTTGCCCGCCTCGATCAACCCTTTCGGTACGGCTTCCAGGCCTGCCCGTAGCACCTCGACGAGATAGGCACCCGAATAGACGGCGAGCGTGGCGACGAAGGAAGTCGTCGCCCCATATTGCAGGTCGATGGCGCTGGGAATGCCGTAAAACACCAGATAGACCAGCAGCAGCAGCGGCACGTTGCGGACGAATTCGACATAGCCCCGGATCAGGGGACGGGCCCAGCGCGGCCCGTCGATCTGGACCAGAGCGAGCAGCAGCCCGATCAGCATGCCGATCGCGATGGTCGCGGCCGCGAGCTCGACGCTCAGCAGCAGCCCTTCGAAGAGCTTGGCCGAATAGCGCCAGACGATGGCGAAGTTGAAATGATAGTTCATCATGCCGGAGATCCAGCCATCGTGCGCGACCGAGCCCTGGCATCGCCGGCAGGACCTGCACCAAGGTGCACCGGCGATGCTGTCGAGGATTTGCGGGGCGAGCCGGAGCCTAGAAGGTCGGCAGGCCGGGTTTGCGGGCCGGCGGCGTCAGGCCGAAATAGTCTCGCAGCGCCGCATCATAGATCTCGTTCTGGTGGCCATGGATCGCCACGCCGAAGGTCGTGTTGACGAAATGCAGCCAGTCCGGATCGCCCTGGCGCACCGCGGCGCCATACAGCATGGCGTTCCAGGATTTGCCGGCGTCGAAATATTTGTCGGGATGGCGCTTGGCGAGCCACCAGACATTGGAAAGATCGACGGCGGCGGCGTCCACGCGCTTGGAGTCCAGGGCGAGCACCACGTTGGGCTGGCTGTCGAGCTGCATCACCGTCGCTTCGGGCAGCACCTTCTTGACCGTCTCCTCGGCGTCGACGTTCTGCAGGATGGAAATGCGCGCGGAGGATCCGGCCTTGAGGAGGTCGTCGAAGGTCTTCTTGTCGCTGTCGGGCCGCGTCAGCAAGGCGACGCCTTCGACATAATAGGGGCGCGAATAGGCGACGAGCTGGGCCCGGGCGGGCGAAATCGTCATGAACTGGATGACGACGTCGACCTTGCCGGTGTTGATGTTGGGAACGCGCTGGGCCGCGTCCTGCCGCACGAACTCGATCTTGCTGGCGTCGTCGAACAGGCCCTTGGCGAGGATCTTCGCCATGGCGATGTCCATGCCGGTGAGCTCGCCCTTCTCGTCTTCGAAATGCCAGGGGGCATTGGTCGAGCCGGTGCCGACGATCAGGTGGCCGCGATCGAGTATGGTGCGGAGCAGGCTGTCGGACGAGGCCTGCGCTGCTGCCTGCCGGGCGGAGCCTACGACGCTTGCCAGGGCCAGGCCGCCGAGCAGGCCGCCCTTGACCAGATTCCGTCTGGTTTCGGCGAAGTCTTCCATAGTGCTGTACTCCCCGTTGTCTGGATGTGGTATTTCATTATTATGTTATATTAGGCATAGTTATGGTATTAACGGTATCCGGGGGTGTCAAGATGGATGTCGGCCCGCGGCGGACGGCGCCCCGGTTTCGGCAGGGGCAAACGGCATGAAAAAAGCCCTGCACCGTGGAGGTGCAGGGCGCTGTCGAGTTGTCGCAGGAATGACGGATACGTCTCAGGGCTGGGGCGCCGGCTTTTTCTGGCCGTCGAGCGCGCTGAAGATCTGCCAGGCTGCCTTGATCCGATCCGGGATAGGATAGTTCTTGTTGGCCAGGATCGCGATGCCTATGCCCCTGGCCGGCACATAGGCGACATAGCCGCCGAAACCGTTGGTGGAACCGGTCTTGTTGAACAGCATGTCGCGCCGAGGCGGTTGCGGTGGCACGAGCTTGTGTGCCTCATGCGGTTCGAAGGCCATCTTGGCCGAGTTTCCGGCGAGCAGGCGCTCCAGCGTGGTTGGATAGCTGTACATTTCCCATCCCAGGCCCTGCTGCATGACGCCTACCTTGTAGTAGCCGGCATGGGTGGCGGCGATGGCGCGCTGGAGCGTTTCATCGAGCCGGGATCCGTTGAT
This sequence comes from Labrys sp. (in: a-proteobacteria), assembly GCF_047605565.1. NCBI lineage: Bacteria > Pseudomonadati > Pseudomonadota > Alphaproteobacteria > Hyphomicrobiales > Xanthobacteraceae > Labrys > Labrys sp. (in: a-proteobacteria). Next base: position 24,459 of record NZ_JASGFM010000018.1, on the reverse strand, counting down.
ATTGGCCTCGACGAAGCGGATGAGATCGGTCGCCGTCGTCTTGATGCCATAGGCCTCCGAATCCATGGGGCCTGGCGACACCCGGATAGGCCTGCCGTCCTTGGCAATGCCCCAGGCATAGTCGGCCATCCGCTCCTGCGGTACCCGGACATAGGTGTTGGAGAGGCCAAACGAGGGCAGCAAATCCGTCTGCATGAGATCGTCGAAGGGCTTGCCCATGGCCTGGGCGGCGATATAGCCGAACAGGCCGATGCTCGGATTGGAATAGAGCCTGTGAGAGCCGGGCGGGAAGGTCGGACGCCATGCCTTGTAATAACCGATCATCTCGGCATCGTCGGTGATCTGGTCCGGAAACTGCAGGGGCAGACCGCCGGCCGTGTAGGTGGCAAGGTCGAGCAGGCTGACATTTTCGAGGCTGCTGCCGGCAAGAGCCGGCAATCTCTGTCCCGCCTTGTCGGAGAGCGAAAAGGCGCCGCGAGCCACTCCATAGGCCGCGAGGGTGGCGGTGAAGGTCTTGCTGATCGAGCCCATCTCGAAGAGCGTTGAATCCGTGACCTTCTGTCCGCTTTCCTTCGAGGCAAGCCCATAATTGAAGACGAATTGCTTGCCATCGGCGATGATGGCGACGGCCATGCCGGGAATGGCATTGCCTTCCATCAGAGGCTTGATCGTGCCATCGACGACATGCTGGAGGCGTTCCTGCTCGGAGGATGTCTGAGCCCATGCCGACGCAGCGACGAGCATGGACGTCGCAAATATGGACGCGGCGACAAACCGCCTGTGCGACAACGACGAATTCATTCCCAACTCCATTTTCGGATTGTTGTCCCGGAAGAGGCCCGGATCGTCGGCGCTTGCCTGCGCCGTCGATCATCTGCCCGCTTGCCTCCGGATAGGAGCAAATCCGGTCGGTGCCAAACGATGAATAGTTGGATTTGGTATGAGCAAATCTTGGCCTTGGGACGGCGTTACGCGTCATCGCGGCCAGATTGAGCGTTGGATATAAGTTTCCCTCTTGGGATTGCGACTAAAACCCAGGCGTCCCATGCCGCAGAAAAACGCCGGGATGAGACCGATCCGGCCGATGCAAGAGAGCGCGACTTCAGCTGTCGCGGATCGACCCAGGGGCATGCAGGGCCCCCGGCGAGCAGCGTCGCCAAATCCGTGGCGTCCGGTCGGTTGGGGCGCGGCGTGCGGACCGTCAGTTCTCAGACCGCGATGCCGTGCAGGTCGTAGGCGTCCGAGCGCTCGATCTTCACGGTGACGATGTCGCCCACGCGCAACGGACGGCGGCTGGCGACATACACAGCGCCGTCGATCTCGGGCGCATCGGCCATGGAGCGGCCCTTGGCGACGGTCGGTCCTGTCTCGTCGATGATGACGGACAGACGCTTGCCCACCTTGTTCTTCAGCTTGCGGATCGAGATCTGCTGCTGGGTTTCCATGAAGCGGCGATGGCGCTGCTTCTTCACCTCGTCCGGTACCGGCATCAGGCCGAGGTCATTGGCGGTGGCGCCGGCCACGGGCTCATATTCGAAGCAGCCGACGCGATCGAGCTGGGCTTCACGCAGCCAGTCGAGCAGCAGCTCGAAATCCTCGTCGGTCTCGCCCGGGAAGCCGACGATGAAGGTCGAGCGCAGGGTGATGTCGGGGCAGATCTCGCGCCATTTATGGATGCGTTCCAGCACCTTCTCCTGGTTGCCGGGACGGCGCATCGCCTTCAGCACCGTCGGGGAGGCATGCTGGAAAGGGATGTCGAGGTAAGGCAGGATCTTGCGTTCCGCCATCAGCGGGATGACGTCGTCGACATGCGGGTAGGGGTAGACATAGTGCATGCGCACCCAGACCCCGAGCTCACCGAGAGCCTTGGAGAGATCGTAGAATTTCGCCTTCAGGGGCTCGCCCTGCCAAGGGCTCTCGGCATAGCGGATATCGACGCCATAGGCGGAGGTATCCTGGCTGATCACCAGCAATTCCTTGACGCCCGCCTTCACCAGCTTCTCAGCTTCGCGCATCACGTCGCCCGCCGGGCGCGAGACGAGGTCGCCGCGCAGCTTGGGGATGATGCAGAAGCTGCAGCGATTGTTGCAACCTTCTGAAATCTTTAAGTAAGCATAGTGGCGCGGCGTGAGCTTGAGACCCTGCGGCGGCACTAGGTCGGTGAAAGGGTCATGGGCCGGCGGTGCAGCCTTGTGCACCGCTTCGACCACCGTCTCATATTGCTGCGGGCCGGTGACGGCGAAGACGTTCGGGAACTTTTCCAGAATCGGATCGGGTTCGGCCCCCATGCAGCCGGTGACGATCACTTTGCCATTCTCGGCCATGGCATCGCCGATGGCGCCGAGGGACTCCGCCTTGGCTGAATCGAGGAAGCCGCAGGTATTGACGATGACGAGATCGGCGCCCTTGTGGTTGCGGGTGATGCCATAGCCCTCGGCCCGGAGCTGGGTGAGGATGCGCTCGGAATCGACCAGGGCCTTGGGGCAACCCAGCGAGACATAGGAGACCGTCGGGGCCGTCTTGCCCTCCGCCGTCTCTTGGGCTGCTTCGATCACCGCCATGTCCGCTTTCTTTCCGTCTGTCTCATGAAACGCGTGTCTTTGCGCCAAGATGGGCCGGAATGCAATTGCGGAGTGCGTTTTGGAGGGTCGATCTTCGGATCGGCCATCTTCGAGGCGCAGTGCCAACCAGTTGGTCGATCCCGCTCCATCACTCGACGGAGCTGAGGAGATCGACCCTCCAAAATTGGTCTGACTTCTTTCTTGACAGCGAGCCGTGTTTCGAAAAATAGTCAGATGTCAGACCAATTTTAATTCATCATCCGGAAACCATCGTTGGGCACGCCGTCGCTCCAGGGACTTGCTCCGTTGCCATCCGCCGACCGGGCGGATGACGTGATGCGTGCGATCGGTACCTTCATCGCCACCTCCGGCATCAAGCCGGGCGAACGCCTGCCGACCGAGCGGCAGCTGATGCAGACCCTCGCGGTCGGCCGTTCCACGGTGCGGGAGGTCATCCGCAAGCTGCAGGCCCTGGGCGTGGTGGAATCCCGCAAGGGCAGCGGCACCTATCTCAAGCGGGCATTCTCGGCCGACGCCATCCACATGCCGCTGGTGATCGATGCCGCCTTGCTGCGTGACCGCCTACTGCAGACACTGGAGGTGCGGCGCGGGCTCGAAACCGAGGTGAGCGCGCTCGCGGCCCTCCGGGCGACGCCCGAGGATATCGCCGTCATCGAGGCCAAGCTCGACATCATGGAGGCGGTGCATCTGGAAAAGGGGACCTCCGGCCCTGAGGACCTCGCCTTCCATCTCGCCATCTATGACGCCAGCCACAATCCGCTGTTCGGCCAACTTCTGGAGAGGATGCGGGAGGCTTTCGAAAGCTTCTTCGATGAGCCTTTCGACCGCCCGGATTTCGCCCGCCGTTCCTTCCGTTTCCACCGCGAGCTCTTCGACGCCATCGTCCGGCGCGATCCGCAGACGGCGCGGGAAAAGACACTCGCCATTCTCGAAATTGTCGAAGAAGACATCAAGGACATGTCCAAATGACCGACCACCGGATGACGCAGGCATCGGATGATCTCGACTATGCCAGCCTCGTCGTCGCCCATGACGATGCCCACGCCTTCGAGGCCGTGGTGCCGCCGATCGTGCAGACGTCGCTGTTCACCTTCTCGAGCTTCGAGGATATGGCTGCGACCTATCGCGGCGAACAGGTCCGCCCGGTCTATTCGCGCGTCGGCAATCCGACCACGCGCCTGTTCGAAGAGAAGATCGCCGAACTCGAACGCACCGAGGATGCCATCGGCTTTGCCAGCGGAATGGGCGCGATCTCCTCCAGCGTGCTGGCTTTCGTCGAGCCCGGCGATCGCATCGTCTGCGTACGCCATGTCTATCCCGACGCCTATCGCCTGTTCGAGACGCTGCTGAAACGCTGGAAGGTCGAGACCGTCTACGTCGATGGCCGTGACGCCGACGCGGTGGCAGCGGCACTGCCGGGCGCCAAGCTCTTCTACATGGAGAGCCCGAACAGCTGGATGATGGAAACGCAGGACATTCCCGCGCTCACGGCCTTGGCGCGCCGGCATGGCGTCATCACCATCCTCGACAACAGCTGGGCCTCACCGGTGTTCCAGCAACCGGTGCGCCTCGGCGTCGACCTCGTGGTGCATTCGGCTTCCAAATATATCGGCGGCCATTCGGACGTGGTTGCCGGCGTGGTCGCGGGACGCAAGGAACTCGTCGACGTCATCCGCCGCACCATCACGCCCTATCTCGGTGCGAAACTGGCGCCGTTCGAAGCCTGGCTGCTGCTCAGGGGGCTGCGCACTTTGCCGACGCGCATGAAGGCGCATGAGGCGGCGGGGCTTGCCGTGGCGCGCAAGCTCGGCGAACGACCCGAAGTGGTCGCCGTGTACCACCCAGGTCTCGGCAATAGCCTGCCGCCCGGGCTCAGCGGCACTTCCGGCCTGTTCTCTTTCGAATTCGATGGCAGCATCGACATTCCCGCCTTCTGCAACGCCCTCAAGCTGTTCAAGATCGGGGTGAGCTGGGGCGGCCACGAGAGTCTGGTGGTGCCGGCTCTGGTCACGCGCGGACAGAATGCCGGCCCCAATTCGGCGCTGGATTTCGGGGTTTCGGAGCGCATCGTGCGCCTCCATGTCGGCCTGGAAGGCGTGGACGCGCTATGGGCCGATATCACGCAGGCGCTGGCCGCTGCCAAGAGATAGCCGGCGTGCGGACGCCGTCCACCGGACGAGCGTTCGGGCGCTGGTTGGGACGTAGGGTGCAAATAACAAGAGAGGGGAATCACAATGTTCAAGAAACTGCTGCTGGCCGCGACGGCCTCGTTGGCGCTGGCCTTGCCGGCTTTAGCCGACACCACGCTCAAGCTGACGGAAGTCATCACCAGTCCTGAGCGCACCCAGACGCTCAAGGAGATCGTCAAGAAGTTCGAGGACGCCAATCCGGGCGTCAAGGTGGAGATCACCTCGCTGCCCTGGGGCCAGGCCTTCGAGAAGTTCGCCACCATGGTCTCGGCCGGCGATACGCCTGATGTGGTCGAGATGCCCGATCGCTGGCAGTCGCTCTATGCCAACAACGGCATGCTCGAAAATCTCGAGCCCTATCTCGCCAAGTGGGAGCACACCCAGGAGCTGAACGACCGCGCGCTCGAGATGGGGCGCTATGTCAACAACACCGCCTATGCGCTGCCCTATGGCTTCTATCTGCGGGCGATGTTCTACAACAAGAAGCTGTTCAAGGAAGCAGGCGTCGACGGTCCGCCCAAGACGATGGACGAGTTCGTCGAGGCGGCCAAGAAGGTTTCCGCCCTTCCCGGCAAGTTCGGTTATTGCCTGCGTGGCGGGCCCGGCGGCCTCAATGGCTGGATGATGATGGGCGCCAACATGGCCGGAGACGGCACCTTCTTCAAGCCTGACGGCACCTCGACCATGGCCGATCCCGGCTGGATCAAGGGCGTCACCGTGTTGGTCGATCTCTACAAGAATGGCTATGCGCCCAAGGACAGCGTGAACTGGGGCTTCAACGAGATCGTCACCGGCTTCTATTCCGGCACCTGCGCCATGCTCGACCAGGATCCCGATGCCCTGATCGCCGTGGCCGACAAGATGAACAAGGACGATTACGACGTCGCCCCCATGCCGAAGGGGCCGGCTGGCAAGACCTTCCCGACCATCGGCTATGCCTCCTGGTCGATGTTCGCCAATTCCGAGAACAAAGAACTGGCCTGGAAGCTGATCGCTGCCCTCGACGGTCCGGAAGGCAATATCGCCTGGAACAAGAAGACGGGCGCACTGCCGATTTACAAATCCGCCGCGAACGATCCCTTCTATGCCGACCCCAAGTTCAAGGGCTGGTTCGCCGAACTCGGCGACTCCAATGTCTCGCCGCTGGTGATGCCGACCTATCTGGAGGAGTTTGCGTTCTTCGCCGACTCCATCGCGGTGAAGACGACGCAGCAGGCCCTGCTGGGCCAGCTCACCCCCGAACAGCTCGCCGGGCAATGGGCCGACTATCTGACCAAGGCCCAGCAGAAATTCTTGGCGAAGAAGAAGTAACCGTTCCCCAGGCTCCGCTCGCGTCCGCCTTCTCTTCTTGTGTGGGAGAAGGCGGCACGAAATGCCGGATGAGGGGAGACACGCGACCTCTTCAGGGGCGCCGCCACCCCTCATCCGCCTGCCGGCACCTTCTTCCGAAAAGGGAGAAGAGATGATCCGGCACGCCCGGCTACCTCTCCGTCCCCAGCCTGTTCTCGATCGGATAACGAATGGCTTTGGCAGAACTTTCCATCCCGACCAGGCGGCGCGGCCGAAGCGCCTGGCTGGCGTTCGAACCCTGGCTCTATGCCGCGCCTTCGGTCATCCTGATCGTGGCGATCATGCTGGTACCCCTGGCCATCGGCATGTCCTACGCCTTTCGCGATATCCAGCTCCTGAAGCCCTTCGGCGGCGGCTATGTCGGGCTCGAGCATTTCAGCACCATGTGGGGCGATGCCAATTTCTGGAATGCACTTTCCAATACCGTGCTGTGGACGGTGGTCTCGGTCGCCCTGCAGTTCATTCTCGGCCTGATCCTAGCCCTCCTGCTCAACCGGCCCTTCCCGGGACGCGGCGTGGTGCAGGCGCTGGTGTTCCTGCCCTGGGCCGTACCGAGCTTTCTCTCCGGCCTCAACTGGGCCTGGATGTTCAATCCCATCGTCGGTCCGGTGCCGCACTGGCTCTCCGGCCTCGGCCTGATGGCGGCGCCCGACAACATTCTCTCCAGCCCGACCCATGCCATCTGGGGGCCGATCGTCGCCAATGTCTGGTGGGGCTTTCCGTTCTTCGCCATCACGCTGCTCGCTGCCCTGCAATCGATCCCGCAGGACATCTATGAGGCGGCCGAGATCGACGGTGCCGGGGCGCTCAAGCGCTTTACCTCGATCACGGTGCCGTTCCTGGCGCCGACGATCGCCATCACCGTGCTGCTGCGCGCGGTCTGGATCGCCAATTCCGCCGACCTCATCGTAGTGATGACTCGCGGAGGCCCGGCCGACTCGACCCAGATCATCGCCAGCTACATCTATACGCAGGCCTATATGCGCCTCGATTTCGGCTATGCCTCGGCGATCTCGATGGTGCTGCTGGTGCTGCTGCTCGCCTATGCCGCCACGCTGATCGCGTTGCGGCAGATGCTGATCCGGAGGGCCTGACCATGCGCCGTTCCACCCGTCGTTCGGCCTATTGGGTCATGCACTACGCCCTGATCGCCCTGTTCCTGGCATTTGCCCTGTTCCCGCTCTACTGGGTGTTCAAGGTCTCGGTCACGCCCAATGATCTGCTCTATAGCGAAGGCGTGAAGTTGTGGCCGTCGCGCTTCGGCTTCGATCACTATGTCTCGGTGATCAGCCATACCGATTTCCCGCTGTTCTTCCGCAACAGCGTGATCATCTCGGGTTTTACCGCGCTGTTCACCACGCTGCTGGCGGCCGGCGCCGGCTACAGCTTCTCGCGCTTCGTCTATCGCGGCAAATTCTGGCTGGTCGGGTTGATGCTGATCACCCAGATGTTCCCGCTGGTGATGATCATCGCGCCGATCTTCAAGCTGTTCCAGCCGCTCGGGCTCAACAACAGCCTGACCGGCCTGATCATCATCTATACCGCCTATAACGTGCCGTTCGCCGCCTTCCTGATGCAGTCCTTCTTCGACGGCATTCCGAAGGACCTGGAGGAGGCGGCGATGATCGACGGCGCCACACGCTTCGGGGCGCTGCGCCAGATCATCCTGCCGCTGACCATGCCGGGCATCGCCGCCACCCTCGGTTTCGTCTTCACCGCAGCCTGGAGCGAGCTGCTCTTCGCGCTGATGCTCAACACCAAGGACAGCGTCATCACCTTTCCGGTGGGGCTGCTCAACTTCGTTTCGAAGTTCGCGGTGGATTTCGGGCAGATGATGGCGGCCGGCGTGCTCGCGCTCATCCCCGTCTGCATCTTCTTCTTCCTGATCCAGCGTTACCTGGTCCAGGGCCTCACGGCCGGCGCCGTGAAGGGCTGAAAGGATTATTCCGATGGCCAATATCGAAGTGAAAGCCGTCCGCAAAAATTACGGCGCGCTGCCCATCCTCAAGGGTATCGACCTCTCCATCGCGTCGGGCGAGTTCGTGGTGCTGGTCGGCCCCTCCGGCTGCGGCAAGTCGACTTTGCTGCGCCTCATAGCCGGGCTGGAGGACGCCAGCCAGGGGCAGATCCTGATCGACGGCGCCACGGTGAACGACCTGCCGCCTAGGGATCGCGACATCGCCATGGTGTTCCAGTCCTACGCGCTCTATCCGCATATGAGCGTGCGGGACAATATGAGCTATGCGCTCAAGCTGCGGAAGAAAGCCGCCGATTTCATCTCGAGCGCGGTAACCAAGGCCGGTGCCAAGCTCGGCCTGGAGGCCCTGCAGGACCGCAAGCCACGGCAATTGTCGGGCGGGCAACGCCAGCGCGTCGCCATGGGCCGCGCCATCGTGCGCAATCCCAAGGCCTTCCTGTTCGACGAGCCCCTGTCCAATCTCGATGCCCGCCTGCGCGAGCAGATGCGGTTCGAGATCCGCAAGCTGCACCGGGATCTCGGGGCGACCTCGGTCTATGTCACCCACGATCAGATCGAGGCGATGACCATGGCCGATCGCATCGTCGCCATGAACGGGGGCGTGATCCAGCAGGTCGGCGCGCCGCTCGAACTCTATGACGATCCTGCCAATATGTTCGTGGCCGGCTTCATCGGCTCGCCCGCAATGAACTTTCTCGATGCTCAGGCACAGCTGGGCGAGGGCGGTACGACACTGCGAGTCGGCGATACGGTGCTTGCCGTCCTGGCGGGCCAGCGCCTGCCCGAGAAGGTCGTGGTCGGCATTCGTCCGGAGCGCGCGACACTCTCCTCGGAAGGCAATGTGCCGGCCCGCGTCGATCTGGTCGAGCCGACGGGGTTGGGCACCGTGGCCCATCTGGAAATCGGCGGACAGGGGCTGAAGCTGTTCACCACCGAGCGTCCTGCCTTGAAGGCAGGCGAGGTCGTGAAGCTGGCGATCGCTCCCGGCGATCTGCGCCTGTTCGATCCGGCAAGCGGGGAGCGCATCAGATTGGCCTGATGCGCGGGGGGGGGCGTCGGACAAGGGCTGGCCAAGGCGGCATCACCCATGACAAAAGAGGAGCTGAATTCCTTTCAGCTCCGCATGACGCCTTCCCCCGCCGGGGTAGCTGCATGCCCTTTCTTTTGTGAGATTGGATGTCCCGCATTGCAACGACGGGCGAGGCCACGCATGAGCCCGTGGCCTCCGGCTGGATTACCCTGCTGATCGCAGCGGCCTGTGGTCTCATCGCCGCGAATATCTATTATGCTCAGCCGCTGGTCGGCCTGATCAGCGCTGAACTCGGCATGACGCCCGGCGCGGCCGGGCTGATCGTGACGATGACCCAGATCGGCTACGGCGCTGGCCTGCTGTTCCTGGTGCCGCTCGGCGATCTCATCGAAAATCGCAAGCTCATCCTCTGGGTGATGGGACTGGCCGTCATCGCTCTGGCGGGGGCCATGCTGGCCCGCAGCAGCCTGCAGTTCCTGGTCTCGGCCTTGCTGATCGGGCTCGGTTCCGTGGCCGTGCAGATTCTCGTGCCCTTTGCCGCGCATCTGGCACCGGAAGCGCGGCGGGGCAGGGTGGTCGGCAATGTGATGAGCGGGCTGATGGTCGGCATCATGCTGGCCCGCCCGGTATCGAGCCTGATCACCTATTTCAGCTCCTGGCACATGGTGTTCCTCGTCTCCATCCTTGCCATGCTGGCGTTGGGCGTGGTGCTGGCCCGCGTTCTGCCCAAGCGCCAGCCGCCGCCGGGCCCGACCTATGGCCGGCTGCTGCTCTCGATGGCGACCATGATGCGCACCATGCCGATCCTGCGCCGGCGGGCCCTCTATCAGGCCTGCATGTTCGGTGCCTTCAGCGTGTTCTGGACCTGTACCCCGTTGCTGCTGGCAAGCCCAGCCTTCGGCATGACGCAATCGGGCATTGCGCTGTTCGCCCTGGCCGGGGCGGCAGGCGCGGTGGCAGCCCCGATCGCCGGGCGTGTCGCCGACCGCGGCTGGGTCCGTCCGGCCTCGGCCTTCGCCATGACGCTCGGCGCCATCAGCTTCCTGCTCACCCATCTCGCCGAGCCGGGATCCGGCCTGTCGCTCGGCCTTTTGGTGTTCGCCGCGATTGCGCTCGATTTCGGCGTCTCGGCCAATGTCGTGCTCGGCCAGCGTCTGCTCTACAATCTCGGGGCGGAATATCGCAGTCGCCTCAATGGTGTCTATATGGCGACCTTCTTCGCAGGCGGCGCCCTCGGCTCGGCCCTGGGCGGCTGGGTCTATGCCCATGGCGGCTGGACGGCGACGTCCTGGCTCGGTTTTGCCCTGCCGGTGCTTGCCCTGCTCTATTTCTCGACGGAAAAGAGGGCTTCAGTTAGCCCGGGAATCAGGACCTGACATGAGTGTGACGATCTACGGCATCAAGACCTGCGATACCATGAAGAAGGCGCGTACCTGGCTCGAGACCCATGGCAAGGCCTATGCCTTCCACGATTATCGGGCCGAGGGCATCGATCGCGCGCATCTCGATGCCTGGGCGGACAAGGTCGGCTGGGAAGTCCTGCTGAACAAGACCAGCACGACCTTCCGTGCCTTGCCCGAGGGCGACAAGCAGGGCATCGACCGGGCCAAGGCGATCGACCTCATGCTGGCCGAGCCGACTATGATCAAGCGGCCCGTCCTCGATCTCGGCAACGGCAAGCTGCTCGTCGGCTTCAAGCCCGACAACTACGCCGCAGCCCTGGCCTGAGTGCCAATGCAGTTGGCCTAGAGCATCGCGCCGAAAAGTGGACGCCGGTTTTCGGCAAAAACGATGCTGAAGGCGCTTTCGAATTTGCACGAGCTTTGTCGTTGCCGGGCTTGACCCGGCAATCCAGTCCCTTTGGCCGGCTCCCGGATAGTCGGGTCATCAGCGCGATTTCGGCGCCCTACATCTCGATCAGGCTGGTGAAACCGCCAAAGATCATGCGTTTGCCGTCGAAGGGCGCGTTCGCCATGCTGCCCTCCAGCCGGGGATCGGCCATCACCTTGGCCATGACGGCGTCACGGTCCTCGCGCGAGCGATAGGTCACCCAGGAGAAGATGACGATCTCGTCCTCCTTTGCCTGGACTGCGCGCGGAAAGGACGTCACCTCGCCATAAGGCACATCGTCGGCGACGCATTCGACATAGCTGAGTGCGCCATGTTCCATCCAGACCTGGCCGCCGAGACGGGCCATTTCCTCATAGGCCTCGAGGTTTTGCTTGGGCACGGCGACAACGAAACCGTCGACATAGGTCATTTCAGCTTCCTCCTGCTTCGATCTCCCAAGGACGTTCGACATCCTGCCGAGCCGACAGCCCTGGCGAGATTTTGTTGTCGGCAGGGAGGGCCGGCGTCAGGATCGCTTTTGAAAACGCTTGATGACCCGCTCGCGTTTCAGACGCGACAGACGCTGAATCCAGAAGATGCCGTCGAGTTGGTCGATTTCGTGTTGCAGGCAGACGGCGAGCAGGCCATCGGCTTCTTCCGTTTCCTCCACCCCTTCGAGGGTCTGGAAGACGACGCGTACCCGGGCGGGGCGTTCGACCGTTTCGGTCACACCGGGCATGGAGACGCTGCCTTCGACATGCTCCCGCTCGTCCTGCGATGACCAAACGAGGCGCGGATTGACATAGACCCGTACCCTGTTCTCGCCGGGCAATTCGAGCACCACAAGGCGCTTGGCGATGCCCAGATGCGGGGCGGTGATGCCGATGCCAGGCGCGGCTCGCATGGTGTCGAGCAGATCCTGGGCAAGAACTGCCAGATCGGCGTCGAAAGCGGTGACCGGGGCTGCGGGAAGGCGCAAGCGCGGATCGGGAAAGCGTAGAATCGGTTGGGCAGGCATCGTGGGAGGCTAGCTTATCTCGCCAGCATATCACGCTTGGCGACGTTTCGGCTTGGGCTTGGGGGGCGCGGCTTCCTCGCCATGGGAGAGATCCTCCAGGATCGGACAGTTGGGCCTGTTGTCGCCGTGGCAATTGTTGACGAGGTGACGCAAGGTCTTAGCCATCCCCTCGATCTCGCGCGCCTTGCGTTCGAGTTCGGTGATATGGGCCGCAGCGATGCTCTTGACGTCGGCACTCGCCCGGCTGCGATCGCTCCACAAGGCGAGCAGGGTTTCCATCTGCTCGACGGAAAAGCCGAGATCGCGACTGCGCCGGATGAAGCGCAGCGTGTGGATGTCGCTGTCGGCATAGACGCGATAACCCGCTTCGGTGCGGGCCGCGCTCGGCATCAGTCCGATGGATTCGTAGTAGCGGATCATCTTGGCCGAAACGCCGGAGGCGGCGGATGCTTCACCGATATTCATGACGGCTCTTCCTGTTCGTCTTCACTGCGAAGAGCTCATCACAATTCTCGAATCGTGATGAGATTTCTTCGATATTACCTTGAATCAATTAGACGAATTCAAGACCTGCATGCCCATCGTCGGCATGGTTGAAGCCGTGGGCTGGTAGCCCTTGAGCCTGAGGGCGTTGGTCACCACGAAGACACTGGAGAGCGCCATGGCGCCGGCGGCCAGCATCGGCGAGAGCAAGGTGCCGTTGACGGCATAGAGGGCGCCGGCGGCAATGGGGATCAGCGCAATGTTGTAGGCGAAGGCCCAGAACAGGTTCTGGCCGATATTGCGCATGGTTGCCCGCGACAGGCCGATGGCCCGGACGACGCCGTTGGGATCGCCCGCCATCAGCACCACGGCCGCGCTCTCTATGGCGACGTCCGTACCCGTGCCGATGGCGATACCGACATCGGCAGTGGCGAGGGCGGGCGCATCGTTGATGCCGTCGCCGACAAAGGCGATCTTGCCAACTCTTGCCGCAAGCCGCTGCACGATCTGGGCCTTGCCGTCGGGCAGAACCTCGGCCTCGACGGTCTCGATCCCGAGCCTTGCCGCAATCGCCTGCGCCGTCCGGCGGGTATCACCCGTCACCATGGCGACCTCGAGGCCGAGCGCCTTGAGGGCCGCGACGGCGGCCTTGGCCGTGGGCTTGATCGGATCGGCGACAGCGATGACGGCGGCGATCCTGCCGTCGACGGCAGCGAAAAGCGGCGTCTTGGCCTGTTCGCCGAGGACCTCCGCGCGGGCGGCGAGCGCTCCGGCATCGATGCCCTGCTCCACCATCCAGCGGGCCGAGCCGATCGCGACCTTCCGGCCATCGACGACGGCAGAAGCGCCGCGCCCCGGGATCGCCTCGAAAGCGGCGGCCGGGGGGATGTCGAGGCTGCGCTCGCGGGCGGCCTTGACGATGGCGGTAGCCAGCGGATGCTCCGAACGCGCCTCCACCGAGGCCAGCAAAGCGAGAACCTCATTTTCCGAAAAGCCGGGGGCGGTCTCGATGTCGGTGACCGCTGGCTCACCCCGGGTGAGGGTGCCTGTCTTGTCGAAGGCGACGATCTCGACGTCGCGCAGGCTCTGCAGGGCATCGCCACGCCGGAACAGCACGCCGAGTTCGGCCGCGCGGCCCGTCGCCACCATGATCGAGGTGGGGGTAGCCAGGCCCATGGCACAGGGGCAGGCGATGATCAGCACGGCAACCGCATTAACGAGAGCGAAGGTAAGGGCGGGGCTCGGGCCGAACAGCAGCCAGGCGATGAAGGTCAACGTCGCGATGGCGATGACGGCGGGCACGAACCAGGCCGTGACCTTGTCGACCAGCGCCTGAATCGGCAGCTTGGCGCCTTGGGCTGCCTCGACCATGCGGATGATCTGGGCGAGGAGGGTCTGCGAGCCCACCTTGGTCGCCCGAAAAGAGAAGCTGCCTGTTTTGTTGATGGTTCCGCCGATGACCTCGGCACCGACACCCTTGGTAACCGGTATCGCCTCGCCGGAGATCATCGACTCGTCCACGAAGGAGGAGCCTTCGACGATCTCACCGTCGACGGCGATCTTTTCGCCGGGGCGAACCCGGATGATGTCCCCCGGCCGGAGCTCGGCGATCGGTACTTCGGTCTCCGAGCCATCGCGCAGCCGTAGGGCCGTCTTGGCCTGCAGGCCAGCCAGTTTGCGGATCGCTTCGCTGGTCTCTCCCTTGGCGCGTGCCTCGAGATAGCGGCCGAGCAGGATCAGCGTGACGATCACGCCGGCGGCCTCAAAATAGACATAGGCCGTTCCCTCCGGCAGGGCCGCGGGCAGGAAGGTCGCAACCACCGAGAACAGCCAGGCGGCGCCGGCGCCGAGGGAGACCAGCGCGTTCATGTCCGGAGCCCCGCGCAGCAGGGCGGGAATGCCCTTGACGAAGAAGCGCAGTCCCGGGCCGAACAGGACGAGGCTGATCAGCACGAATTGGGCATACCAGTTCCAGCGGCCCAGATTCATCTGAACGGCATGGTGGAGAGCGGGTATCAAATGTCCGCCCATCTCGACCAGAAAGACCGGTATGGTCAGCAGGGCGGCAAGCGCGAGATCCCGGCGGAGCGTGGCGATCTCGGCCTTGCGGGCCGTGCGCTCGGGATCTTCCGCATGGTCTTCCTCGATGACATGGGCGCCATAACCCGCCTTGGCGATGGCGGCCAGCACGGGCGGCAAATTGACCGGCCCTTCGAAGGCGACCTGGGCCCGCTCGGTGGCGAGATTGACGGCGGCCTGCACGACGCCGGGCGTCGCGGCGATGGCCTTCTCCACGCGGCGAACGCAGGACGCGCAGGTCATGCCCTCGATGGCGATGTCGAAAGTTGCGGGGCTCAAAGTTGGAGAACTCAAAGTTGGAGACATGGGGCAATCCCTTTCCAGGTCATTGCCTAGATAGGTAAACCTTCCAGTCATTGGAAGGTCAAGGGGGCTTTGGAGCGCGGACTTCCAGTCCGCTCTTCTCTTTCTGTCAGCGTGATATTTCAAAGAGCGGACTGGAAGTCCGCGCTCCCAGCCTCCTCACACCGCCGCCGCAACATCTTCCGTATTGTTCGCCGGGCTGTTCACGCGCGAGGAAATCGGCCAGATCTCCATCAGCTCCGGCGGAAAGGGCACCATCAGGTCGAAGGGATCGGGCTCGATATTGTCGAGCCAGCGCCGATGGTTCTCCGGGGCCAGGATCACCGGCATGCGGTCATGGATCGTCGCGATCAGCGCATTGGCCTGGCAGGTGACGACGGCGAAGCTGCGCGTGATCTCGCCAGACGCCTTGTCGATCCAGCTTTCCCAGACGCCGGCGACGGCGAAGGGACGGCGATCCTTCATGGCGATGGCGTAAGGCTGCTTGGCTCCCTTTACCGGCTTGCCGTCCGGCTCGAGGATCTTCATCCATTCGAAGAAGAGGTCGATCGGGACGAGACAGCGCCGTGCTCTATAGGAATCGCGGAAGGAAGGCTTGGTCTGGATGCCCTCGCAACGGGCATTGATCGGCTTTGGCCAGTCGCTGGGGTCCTTTACCCAGTTGGGTATGAGGCCCCATTGCAGGAGATCGTGGACATAGGCGGCAGACCGGGGCTTGCGCCGGATCACCCAGAAATATTGCGCTGGTGCGCCATTGAAATGGGATTCCCAGGCACGAGCGACCTCTTCCGGCGTAGCCCCTGGTTCCGTCTGAAGGCCCGGCAGGTCCGGGCTGCGCTGCATGATCCGTCCACACATGAGCGGACCATGGCACGCCCATGCTCCGGTCTCAACGCCACATGCCACGCATGCGATCACGCAGGTCGATCGAGCTGTGGATGCTGCTCTGTTGCCGGGCGCCGGAGGCTGCCACCCTCGGCCACATCACCTGCTGGAAACGATCGAGGATCGAGGACGGGATGAAGCGGGTGCGGTTGGCATAGACGTGCCGGTCGCCCTGGGAATGCTGGCCATGGGTGAAGAATCGCTGCGGCATCACGAGATGCAGGCTGTCGCGTGCCCGTGTCATCGCGACATAGAGCAGTCGGCGCTCTTCCTCCAGATCGTTCTTGGTGCCGGCGGCAAGATCCGCCGGCAGGCAACCGTCGACCGTGTTGAGCACGAAGACGGCCTTCCATTCCTGTCCCTTGGCGGAATGGATGGTCGAGAGGATGAGGTAGTCCTCGTCCCGCAGGGGCGCGCCGGCTTCGTCGCTGGTGGCGTTCGGCGGGTCGAGCGTCAGCTCGGTGAGGAAACGCTCGCGGGATTCGTAGCCCGCCGCAATCTGCTCGAGTTGAAGCAGATCGGCGCGGCGCGTCACCGCATCCTCATGCATGCGCTCGAGATGGGGCTCGTACCAGCGGCGAACGCGTTCGATCTCCCCGGGCCAGTCACCAGGTCCCTTGTGCAGGCTGGCGGCGAGGTCGACGAAATCCGGCCAGTCTGCACCGGCGCGAGGCGGTGCCGGCAGGGTGGCAATATCATCGACGCCGACGGCATCGAGGACATTGGCGGCGGAGGTGGGGCCGACGCCCGGCAGCAGTTGCAGAACACGGAAACCGGCAACGCGATCGCGCGGGTTCTGCGCCCAGCGCAACAGGGCCAGCATGTCCTTGACGTGGGAGGCATCGAGGAATTTCAGCCCGCCGAACTTCACGAAGGGAATGTTGCGGCGGGTAAGTTCGACCTCGAGCGGGCCGGAGTGGTGCGAGGCGCGAAACAGCACGGCCTGCTGCTTGAGCGTCATGCCGCTTTCGCGGTTTTCCAGGATCTGGCCGGCCACGAAATCGGCCTGTCCGGCCTCGTCCCTGACGGTGACGAGTTGGGGGCGTTCGCTCGATTGCCGCTCCGTCCATAAATTCTTGGTGAAACGCTCGCTGGCAAGGGCGATCACGGCATTGGCGGCGGCGAGGATCGGCTGGGTCGAGCGAAAGTTGCGATCGAGCGTGATGATCTCGGCCGCCGGCGAGAACTGGGCCGGAAAGTCGAGGATGTTGCGCACGGTGGCGGCGCGGAAGGAATAGATCGACTGGGCGTCGTCGCCGACCACCGTTACGCCCTGGCCGCCCGGCTTGAGCGCCTTGAGGATCGAGGATTGCAGGCGATTGGTGTCCTGGTATTCATCGACCAGGACATGGTCGAAACGCACCGAAATGTCGGCGGCGATCATCGGCTCGGCCACCATATGCGACCACCACAGCAGCAGGTCGTCATAGTCGAGCACATTGTTGGCGAGCTTGGCCTCGACATAGCCGGCGAAGAGGTTGCGGAGTTCCGCTGCCCAGGCCAGGCACCAGGGAAAGGCTTCCTTCAGCACGTTTTCGAGTTCGTCCTGCGCGTTGACCACCCGGGAATAGATGGCCAGGCACGTGCCCTTGTTCGGGAAGCGGTTCTCCGTCTTGGAGAAGCCGAGTTCGTGGCGCACCAGATTGATCAGGTCGGCCGAATCCTCCCGGTCGTGAATGGTGAAGGAGGGATCGAGGCCGATCTGGTGGGCGTATTCACGCAGGAGGCGGGCGCCGACAGCGTGGAACGTGCCGGCCCAAGTCAGCCCTTCGCTCAGTGTCGCCCCTTTCGCTCCCATGACCTTGGCAGCGATCCGCTCGACCCGCCTTATCATCTCGGAGGAGGCCCGACGCGAGAAGGTCAGGAGGAGAATGCGCCTGGGATCGGCGCCTTCGGCAATGAGATGGGCAACCCGGTGGGCCAGCGTGTTGGTCTTGCCCGATCCGGCGCCGGCAATGATCAGCAGGGGGCCGGCCGGCTGGCCCGAACCATGAACGACCGCGCGGCGCTGGTTCTCATTCAGCCCGGCCAGAAGATCGGCGGGCGATTGAGCTGACTCCTCGGGGACAAGAAGGGCTGCCTGCGCATTCATGCCTTGCTCTCGCGTGGTGAGAAACGAATCCGCCTACCGATTCGGCGGATGCGCTTTGTAAAAGGGTAGAAGGCACATATGAACAAAAATGGAACGGATTCGCGAATGATCCGTTCACCGGCAACGGCCTACCGCCGCGCTCCCGTTGGTGGATGAATTCGACGGGGGCGACGTGAATGTGTTCCCTGGGCGCTTGCTCCGGATCGGCCGTCACGCCATGTTCGCGGATATGAAGCAGGGCTGATTGGCGGTTTGGTGCGGGAACGGGGTCGAAAAAATCCGACGGGAAGGAACATGCCGGCTGTTGCCGGCCTGACGGTTCTCCTCGCATTGGCACCGGCAATGCCGGTATTCGCTGCTTCCGATCCCCAGGCGGTGGCCCAGGACATCGCGCGCGATCTTGGCCTCCAGCCCGATCTGCCCGGCAACAAGGGCGAGGTGGTGACACCCAAGACCGAGCCAAAGCAGGACGAGCGGGCGCCGCGTGTCTGGAATCCTTCATTGGGGACCTTGCTGAGCATCCTGCTCTATGCCGCCATCGCCGCCGGTGTCATTTTCGCGATCTGGACGATGCGGGATCGCTTGCCGATGCTCGGCCGGCGCAAGCTGGTTGCCAGGGACGAGACCGAGGTCTCCGCCCAGGCCGCCTCGGTCGAACGTATGGTGGTGGCCCAGATCGAGGCCGACGACCTGGCGCGCCAGGGCCGCCTTGCCGAGGCGATGCATGCCTTGCTGCTGCGCAGCCTGATCGAGGTACGAAAAAGGCTCAATGTCAGCTTCGCGGATTCGCTGACCAGCCGCGAAATTCTGCGAGCCTTGTCGCTGCCCGATCGTGGCAAGCAGGCGCTGGCCGACATCATTGGTCGGGTCGAGCCCGTTTATTTCGGCGAAACCCCCGCCGAGGAGCGGGACTACACCGCTTGCCGGCAGAGCTACGAGGTCCTGACCGAAGCGATGCAGGCGAGGGCGGCATGAGCGAAAAAGCCACCTTCTCCGGCCCCGTCCTTGCCGTGCTGATCGCGGGGGCCACGGCCGTCTTCGCCCTGTCCATGTTGTTGATGCTGAACGGTCCATCCGAGGAACAGGGTTTCAGCACCACCACCAGGTCGGTCTCGGCGATCGGACATGCCGGGCTCTACGAACTGGCGCAACGCTTCGAGATCCCGGTCGCGCGCAGCCGCATCAACGGTACCGTCGCGCCCGGCGAAGGCGGCTTGCTGGTGATGGCCGAGCCGACGTCGAGCCTGTCGAAGGACGACATCATTCGCCTGGGACGCGAAAGCAACGTCCTGCTTGTGCTGCCCAAGCGCTGGGCGCTGGCCGACCGAAGCAAACCCGCCTGGATCCGGTCCGCCACCCCGATGGACATTCCCTGGGTCACCAGCATTGCGCGGCTGGTCGAGCCCAAGCTCGAGGTCACCAGGGGAGATCCGCCCAAGAGCTGGGACCGCAACGATCTCAATGTGAACCCATCGTTCGACGACGGTGCCCAACTCATCAAGAGCGAGGAACTGACCCCGATCATCGGCAACCGCCAGGGCATGCTCATCGGCGAGAAACTCGACGGCGAGCGCCGCGTCTGGGTGCTCGCCGATCCCGATCTCGTCGAGAACCACGGCTTGATCAAGGGCAAGAACGCCGAGTTCGCCCTTGCGCTTCTGAACGCCATGCGGGATGCCGAACTCGGGGACGGCAAGGTGGTGTTCGACGAAACCATCCACGGCATGGTCAACAATGTCGACAGCCCCTTCAAGAAGCTGTTCCAGTTCCCCTATGTCATCGTACTCCTGCTCGTGCTCGCCGCGACGGCACTGCTGGCCTGGGCCACCACGAGCCGTTTCGGCAAGCCGCGCCTGGCGCCGCCAGCCTTCGATCTCGGCAAGGAGCGCCTGATCACCAACACGGCCACCTTGCTCGATCGGGCTGGTCACCAGGCCTTCGTCATGCGCCGCTATGTGCGCGCGACCTTGCGCGACGTCGGCCGGCTTTTTCACGCACCCCGCCAGCTCGATGACGAGAAACTGGCGGAGTGGCTCGACAAAATCGGCGAGTCGCGGGGGCTTGAGACCAGAGCTTCCGTCGTTCTCGCCCGCGCGGAGGAGGGGCAGGGCACGTCCCTGACCGGCCTGTTCCAGGCCACGCGCGATATTCATGATTGGAAGGAAGAGATCTCCGATGGAACTGCAGCGCGTCGCCCATATCGCTGACGGCATCCGCAAGGAAGTCGGCAAGGCCATCGTCGGCCAGGACGAGGTCATCGAGCTGATGCTCACCGGCCTGCTTTGCGGCGGACATATCCTGCTCGAAGGCGTGCCCGGCACCGGCAAGACTCTGCTGGCCCAGGCCTTCGCCTCGACCCTTTCGCTCAAATTCGGCCGCGTGCAGTTCACCCCTGACATGATGCCGGGTGACGTGATCGGCACCAACCTCTTCAATTTCCAGACCAACGCCTTCGTTCTGACCGAGGGGCCGATCTTCACCGACCTCCTGCTGGCGGACGAAATCAACCGCACCCCGCCCAAGACGCAGGCGGCCTTGCTGCAGGCGATGAACGAAAGGGCGGTCACCATCGACGGCAAGACTTATGCCCTCGGTGCCGATTTCATGGTGGTGGCGACCCAGAACCCGATCGAGCAGCAGGGGACCTATCCCTTGCCCGAGGCCCAGCTCGACCGTTTCCTCTTCAAGATCGATGTCACCTATCCCAGCCGTGACGAGGAGAGGGCCATCGTCACCCAGCACGGGCACCGCTCGGCCATGCCCAAGCTCTCCGATTTCGGCATCCAGACCCAGGCCGATCCGGCTGTCCTCGCCGATCTCAGAGCCACCAGCGAACAGATCGTGCTGACGCCGCAGATCATCGACTATGTCGTCGACGTCGTGCGCGCCACCCGCCAGCATCCGGCGATCGAGACGGGCGGATCGACCCGCGCCGCCAATGCGCTCGCGGCCTCCGTGCGGGCCCTGGCCGCGCTGAACGGGCGCGATTTCGTCATTCCGGACGATGTGAAGCGGCTGGCGCGGCCGATCCTGCGCCACCGCATCGTGCTCGCGCCCAATGCCGAGATCGATGGCCTCACCCCCGACCGTATCGTCAACGAAATCCTGGACCAGACGGCTGCACCCCGATGATCCGGCCGACCCCGCGTGCCGTCCTGCTGTTCAGCCTCGGCATTCCCGTCGCCTTGTTGATGGTGGTGTGGAACCCGGCCCTGTGGCCGTTTTCCTTCGACCTCAGCCTGCTGGCCCTGGTGGTGATCGCCGTCGACGCGCTGCTGATCCCGCCGCGCCATAGCCTGGTGGTCGACCTCACAGCCCCGAAGCGGCTGCCGGTCGGCAATGAGGGGACGATCGAGGTGACCCTGAGCAGCACCAGGTCGGCACGCCCGGTGAGGATCGAGGCGGTGGTCGATCTCGACGGCCCGCTGGAGACGCCGCCGATGGTCGTAGGCCATTTCGGCGGTGCGCCGGAGAGACTCGGCATTCCGTTCACCGCCTTGCGGCGCGGGGTGGTGACGCTCGAGGCCCTGTGGCTGCGCTGGCGAGGGCCGCTGGGGCTGGTGGAATGGCGCCTCAGGGAGGGGCTGGATCGCAGGATCGAGATCCTGCCTGCCGCCCGCATGTCCTTCGGTCCGGCCATCCAGGCGCTGAGCAAGAGCGCCATCTACGGCACCAAGACCCAGAACCAGAAGGGGGAGGGCACCGAATTCGACACGCTGCGCGAACATGTGCCCGGCCTCGATTCCCGCATGATCGACTGGAAGCAGTCGGCCCGCCATCGCAAGCTCCTGTCGAAGGAGTTCCGCATCGAGCGCAACCACCAGATCGTGCTGGCCTACGACACCGGTCATCTCATGCTCGAGCCGATCGACGGCCTGGCGCGGCTCGACCACGCCATCGAGGCGGGGCTGATGCTGGGCTGGACCGGATTGAGGGCCGGCGACCTCGTCGGCAGTTTCGGCTTCGACGCCACCATCCGCCATTATCTCGAACCGGGCCGGGGCAGCACCTATTATGCCCGGCTGCAGCGTTCCGCCGCCCAGCTTGCCTATCACACCGAGGAGACTAACTTCACCCTCGGCCTGGCCGAACTGAATGCGCGGCTCAAGCGCCGCGCGCTGGTGGTGCTGTTCACCGAGTTCGTCGATAGCGTGATGGCGGAACTGTTGATCGAGAGCCTGAAGCGCATGGCCAACCGCCATGCCGTCATCTTCGTCACGTTGCAGGATCCGCTGACCACGCGGCTGGTCAATGCCGAGCCGCAGGATTTCACCATCGTGGCCGAGGCCGTGGTGGCCCATGATTTCGCACGCGAACGGGCGATCGTGATGGAGCGCATCGCCCGCCTCGGCGTGCATTGCGTCGACGTTCCGGTCGGCGGGCTCAGTGTCGCCCTGCTCAACCGCTATCTCCAAATCAAGCAGGAGGGCCTGCTATGACGACCGTGGATATGGGCGTGCCTGTGGCCGGTCCTGCCGGACCAGCGCCGACGATCATCGGCGTGCCCAGCGAGCCTCGGGCTCACGTCGTGCTGCGCTCGGCCGAGTTTCGGCGGGGGCGCGAGGAAAGCTGGCGGGAACTCGAAGACCTGGTCACGCGCGTCGAAAAGCGCGGCATCAACGGAGTCTCCGCTGACGAACTGCAGAAGATGCCGCTTCTCTATCGCTCGGCGCTGTCTTCGCTGTCGGTCGCCCGCAGCATCGCGCTCGACCGTAATCTGCTGCGCTATCTCGAAGCCCTGACGCTGCGGGCCTATCTGGTCGTCTACGGGCCGCGCACCAGCCTGCTGGCGGGGCTGGGCCATTTCTTCCGCTACGGCTTCCCCGACGCCGTGCGCAGGGCAGGCTGGCATATATTGATCGCTTTCGCGGCGATGGCGCTCGGCATCGCCGCCGGGTTCGTGCTGGTGAACAGCGAGGCCGAATGGTTCAATGCCATCGTTCCAGACGGCCTGGCGGGAGGGCGGGGGCCGAGCGCCAGCGCCGAATATCTGCGCAGCGTCCTGTTCGCGCCCTGGGACGGCTTCAAGGAAGGCTTCATCGTCTTCGCCAATTACCTGTTTCAGAACAACAGCATGGTCGCCATCCTCTCCTTCGGGGTCGGTTTCATGGCGGGCGTGCCGACACTGCTGCTGCTGGTCTATAACGGGCTGATCGTCGGCGCCTTCCTGGCCATCCACTATCAGCGCGGCCTTCTGATCGATTGCATCGGCTGGCTCTCCATTCACGGCGTGACGGAACTCGGTGCCTTCATCCTGTGCGGTGCCGCAGGCCTCGTCGTGGCCGAGAAGATCATTTTCCCTGGCCGCTATTCGCGCCTCGAAGCGCTTTCCATTCATGGCAAGCAGGCCGCCATCCTCGCCTGTGGTGCGGTTGCAATGCTGTTCATCGCGGGCTTCATCGAGGGAGGCCTGCGCCAGCTCATCAACGTCACCTCCTGGCGTTTTGCCTTCGCCGCGGTCACCGCGGTGCTGTGGGGCGTCTATTTCCTCTATTGCGGCAAAGCGTCTTTCGATTTGACGGGCTCACCAAGAATCGCAAAGGCGCGTCGACAAAAACCGTTCGAGCAAGGAGGCGTTCAGCCATGAACGCGTTTTGCTTCAAGGGGGCACAGCATGGCCTCGCCGCGTGACCGTGTTTCCCAACTGCTGGAGGGGCGGCAGCGCCGCACCCGCGAGATCGTCACGCCGGAAGGCGTCGCCATCCATGTCGAGGTCGCCGACCGTGGCGAAAGGCTGGGCGCCTTCCTGATCGACCTGGTCATCTGGTTCGGCGCCACCATCCTGATCTGGATCGCCCTGGCGACGACCTTCCTGCGCGGCGGCAGCGATGTCGCGGTGACGGTGATCTCCTTCCTCTCCTTCCTGCTGCGCAACCTCTATTTCATCCATTTCGAGTTGGCCTGGCAGGGCTCGACGCCGGGCAAGCGCGCCACGGGACTGAAGGTGATCGATCGCCGGGGGGGCGTCCTGACCCCGACGGCCGTCGTTGCCCGCAACCTGACCCGAGAAGTCGAGTTCTTCCTGCCGCTGCAGCTCTTCTTCATGTGGATCGGCGCCTCCAACAGCGGAGAATCCTGGCAGGCGCTCTCGATGCTGGCGTGGGTGGTGCTGCTCGCCGCCTTGCCCTTCTTCAACCGGGATCATCTGCGGGCGGGCGACCTGATCGGCGGCACGCTGGTGATCGCCTTGCCGAAGCGCGCCCTTGCCCTCGACCTCACGCAGGGAGCGGCCAAGGTTGCGGCCCGCTACAGCTTCACCTCGGCGCAGCTGCAGGCTTATGGCGCCTATGAGTTGCAGGTGCTGGAGGAGATTCTGCGCCGGCCCGGCGGAACCGAGACCTGGCGCATCCATCGCGAGATCGCCGAGAAGATCATTCGGCGCATTGGCTGGCAGGGCACTTTCGAGCCCAATGCGGCGACGGACTTCCTGCAGGCCTTCTACGCGGCGGAGAGGGCGGAACTCGAGCGCGGCCAGCTTTTCGGCCGCTATCGCGACGACAAGAACTCGGGCACCCGCAAGGCCGGCGAGCCGGCCAGGTGAGGGCCGGCTCGCCTTGCGAGCGAAGGGCTCAATCGAAGACGTCGGCGAGCCTGTCGATGTCGATGCCTTCCTTGATCGAGCGCAGGCGGTAATAGACCA
>NZ_JASGFM010000017.1:0-131141 GCF_047605565.1 Labrys sp. (in: a-proteobacteria) | reverse complement strand
CTTCCTGTTCGACGAGCCGCTCTCCAATCTCGACGCCAAGCTGCGCGTGCAGATGCGCGGCGAGATCAAGCAATTGCAGCAGCGCCTGGGCACCACTTCGATCTATGTCACCCACGACCAGCTCGAGGCGATGACCCTGGCCGACGTGCTGGTGGTGCTGAATGGCGGTGAAATCGAGCAGATCGGTGCTCCACTCGAGATCTACCGCAAGCCCGCCTCCACCTTCGTGGCGGCGTTCATCGGCTCGCCCGCCATGAACATCCTGAAAGCGCGGGGGGAGGGCAATACGCTCATTCTCGGGCAGACGCGCCTGACCCTGCCGGGAAAAGTTCCGGGCGAGGTCCTGGTCGGCCTGCGCGCCGAGGACCTGCAGCCGGTCTCAGCCCCGACGCCGGGCAGCCTGGCCGTGAAGCTACGCTATGTCGAGGAGCTCGGCGCGCATCGCCTTGTCCATGGCGATATCGACGGGCAGCCAATCGTCGTGGCGCTCGGCATGGAACATGCCGTCGCCGACGACATGCAGTTTGCTGTCGACACGAACATGATTCATCTTTTTGATAATGAAACTCGATTGAGAATCTCGGATTGAATCGTGTATTGATTGAAAGGTAGTCGATGCAGTGTTGGCATCGATTGTCGTGTAATCTTTCGATCATAAAGTTTTTCAGATGAAGAAAGTAAATAAGCTGATATTGGCGATCGCTGCAGGCGTCGCTATAGCACCTTCTTTCGCCTATGCAGGACCTAAGCAAGTAACCGTGCCTCGAGGCAAGCCCTATCCCGTATTGGCCATTGGCATATACGGTGCTGGTACATGCGAAGTTTATCCCGTCAGAGATATCCGTATCGCATCGGGGCCGGCTCATGGTGCCGCGCAACTCATAACCGTGGCGACCAAGCTAGGCCAGAACACAGGCGTGTGTGCGGGCACCGCCACGAAGGCACCGGTCATCGTCTACAGATCCGCGGCCAACTATACGGGCGTCGACCATATCACTGTGACCTGGATGGCCCCCTCACATACTGACAATGTGCGATTTGTACCCAACGAAATGGAGATCGAGATCACGGTCAAATGATGATGCCCTGATCCGACACGACCATGAGGTTGACAGATCATGGGCCCTCTTGGTTGTCTGACCGTCGAGCCGACGATGCGAATGAGGAATGGAGGCGCTGACCCTCCTCGGCTGACGCAGGAGAGTCGCATGCCCAAGCTCGACCGCATTCTCGAAACCGCCATCTATGTCGACGATCTCGATCGCGCTGCGCATTTCTACGAGACGGTGCTGCAACTTCCTTCCTTGCTGAAGATGGAGCGGCTCTACGCCTATGATGTGGGCGGTGCCAGCGTCCTGCTCGTCTTCAAGAAGGGCGCCTCCGATCATGACATGACATCGCCGGTCGGCACCATTCCGGGCCATGACGCGGCGGGACGCATCCATGTCGCCTTTGCCATTGGTGCCGCTGAGCTGGCGGAGTGGGAGGCGCGGCTGGTGGCACATGAGGTCGTGGTGGAAGGGCGTACCCATTGGCCGGCGGGCGGAGACAGCATCTATTTCCGCGATCCCGACGGCCATATGCTGGAACTTGCCACGCCAGGCCTGTGGCGGACCTATTGATGCAGAGGGCCGTGGCGTGTGCCGGGCCCGAAAGGACGGAAGTTTCCGATGTCGTTGATCACCACCATCGCCGAACTCGAGACACTCTATAGTGAGCCGGTGCAGCCTGCCGCCCGCATCAAGGTGCTCGACCACGTGTCCGATCAGTATCACGGCTTCATCCAGGCCTCGCCTTTCATGATACTTGCCTCGGTGGGGCGATCTGGCGTCGATTGTTCGCCGCGTGGCGACCCGGCCGGCTTCGTGCGTGTCGCCGATCGCAAGACCCTGATCATTCCCGACAGGCGCGGCAACAACCGGCTGGATTCGCTGCGAAACATCGTCGAGGATCCGCGCGTCCATCTTCTCTTCATGATTCCCGGCATCGGCGAGACGCTGCGCGTAGTCGGCCGTGCCGTGATCTCGACCGATGCGGAACTGTGCGCGAGCTTCACCATGCAGGGCAAGGCGCCCCGCACCGTTATCATCGTCACGGTGGAAGAGGTCTACACTCAGTGCCAGAAGGCGCTGGTGCGCTCCAAGCTCTGGGATCCCTCGACCCAGATTTCGCGGACGGAATTGCCCACCATGGGCCAGATCCTGAGCACGATTACCAAGGGCGATTTCGATGGCGAAGCCTATGACAAGGCCTATCCGGAACGCCTGCGCCAGACGATCTATTGAAACCATCGGCCTGTCTGAACGGTCATATCGCCGTTAGAAGCATGTCGTAAGGCACCGCCCGTGGAGGATGATGTGATGGTTAGAATCAGGATTGCCGTTCTGCTTGCCGCTCTCGCGATGCTGCCGGGTACGGTCGGCACGGCGAGGGCCGAGGAAGCCTCGGTCGCCGACCGCGTGACCAAGCTCACGCGCGGGACCGCCTGGAAGCAGGTTGCGGCCATCCCCATCGCCTTCCCGACTTTCCATCCCCAGGGCATGGTCAAGATCGGCGAGGATTTCTTCGTGTCCTCGGTGAACATCCTCAAGCCGACCACCAAATATCCGGCGCCGCGCGAGGGCTACGATCGCGATACCGGCGAGGGCGAAGGCCATCTCTTCCGCATTTCCAAGGACGGCAAGCTGCTGGCTGACCTCAAGCTGGGTGAGGGCAGCATCTACCACCCCGGCGGCATCGACTTCGACGGCACGTTCATCTGGGTGCCGGTGGCCGAATATCGGCCGAACAGCCAGTCGATCATCTACAAGGTCGACCCGGCCACCATGAAGGCGGTGGAGGTGTTCCGCTTCAAGGACCATGTCGGCGGCATCGTCCACGACACCGAGCGTAATTCGCTGCATGGTGTGAGCTGGGGATCGCGCCGCTTCTATGCTTGGCCACTCGGGGCGGACGGCAAGATCAGCAATGCCGATGCAGCGCCGGAGGCGCTGCGTGTGATGAACCCGGCGCAGTATATCGACTATCAGGACTGCCACTATGCCGGCGGTTCGCGCATGCTCTGTTCCGGCCTGAATGCCTACAAGGTGACGCCGGACGCCGCGCCTTTCCGCCTGGGCGGCCTCGAACTGGTCGATCTCAAGGACAACAGGCCAGTCTGGCAGGTCCCCGTCGAACTGTGGGCACCCTCCGGCCTGCCGATGACCCAGAATCCGGCGTTCATCGAAGCCAGGGCCGGCGGGTTGCGGGCCTATTTCATGCCCGATGACGACAAGTCGACCCTGTTCGTCTACGAGGCGCAGACGCCTTGATGTCGAAGAGACCTTTGCGGTTGGCGAAGGGCCCGGCGTTCAGCCTCCGGCCGCGGAGCGGATGATCCGGCAGACATCGGAGCGGAAATCAGGGCCCGGTATCTGGCCCGGGTTCAGGATCATGGTGTAGTCGACGCGCGTGGCGTTGCCGCGCTTGCGGGCGACCATCTTGACTTCCTGGACGCGCCCGTTCCGCGCTCCGTCGTTGAGAGCCGTCAGAAGGCCGAGACGGCGGTTCACCTTGATACCGACCCAGTAGCTGTTGAGATGGGCGGTTCGCGTCAGATTGTCGATCGCCTTGGCAGGGCTCAAGCCAGGAAAGACATCCCATGTCGAAATCGCCGGGGCCAGCCCTCCCGAAATGGTGAAGTTGGAGGAACAGGTCTGGGCGTTGGCGACGGTTGCGCCGAACACAAGCAAGGCCGCGATACCGTATTTGATCATGGGATCCCGCTGCATGGTGAGACAATTCCGGCAAGGATCCTTTCGATAGCATGGTGACGTTAGGTTATCCATGCCGTCGATTGTACCGGGACCTCGGCTGCGAAGTTTGCCGACAGTACGTGGTCGATCGACCGTAAAACCGTCAGGATTGTTCGCGCAGTGCCTTCGAGCCAAGGGTGCCTCGGTCTCCCTACAGACCCGCCGTGCTCATGATGACATAGGCCTCGCCGCCCTTGCGATCGTGGCGGACCACATAGGCCTGGCCCCGCATCGTGATCTGGATCGGGCCTTCGCTCTCCAGGCTGGCGGCCGGCACGCCCGCGGCTGCACCGACCACGCTGCGGAATTGTTCGGCCACGGCCGGGCCGGCACTTTTCTCGGCCGTGACGGCGCATTCCTTCTTGCCGCGCACCTGCAGGGAGTAGCTGCCGTCCGGCGCCATGCCGACCAGACTGGCTCCGAGATCCATCTGCGGCTTGATGCCGTGCTTCTTTGCCGCTGCCATCGCCTTGTCGAAGGCGGGTGCGGTAGCAAGGCAGGCGTCGCGAAACAGCATCACGGCCTTGTCGGTGACGTCGCCGGCCCTGGCCGGCGGCAAGGCGGACGGACCTGCTGTAAAGCCCAGCACCAGGCTTGCTGCGAACATGGCGGCACCGCGCCGCGCGCGAGGCTCGAAACGGGAAGGGGTCATCGGGGGCTCCTTGCCTGGGCCTTGGGCCCGCCGTGTATAGGCGCCAGCGTCTGGTTTGGGAAGCGAGCCGGAACAATCGACGATGGCCTTTGATGCAGAAATGCCACAGAGCGACCGGAAGTGTCGCGCTTTCGACGCCGACTCTTGCGCCGGAAGCATGTCGGGATTAGAGAGCGCGCCCCGCAACCGTTCGACCCGAGGGAGAACAGCCATGAGATCGCAACAGGGAACGTCATGTTTCGTGCCGGCGCCTGCATTGCGTCCGGCTGTCCATAGTTCCATCAGGTTGAACGACCATGGCACGTTCCATGATTCAGCGCCGGCAGGACGCCGAGCGCGAACGTATCGAGGCCTATGAGGCCACGCTGCGCGCCTGCGCGCGGCGGGCGCAGTCTCCTTCTCCCCTGAGTGATGCCATCGCGGCGGTACGGGTCGGCTTGTCCAGCTTCGTGCTGCGTGATCCCGGTGAATGGCGTCCGCAGCTGAAGACGCGCGATCCCGCCCGCCTGAAGGTCGCGGCGGCGCGCTATCTCTTCGCCCGCTATCCGGTGCCCGCTCCGCTCGAGGAGATCTGGTCCGCTCCCGCGGGCCTGGAGGCGTCCGAGGCGAGGGAACGCAAGCGTTGGTATCTCGTGGCCGCCCAGGGCGGCTCACTCTACAAGGAGTGCGCGAGGGACTTGCTCTCCCGCAAGGAGGTGCATGCCTTTCTCAATCCGCCTGTGGCGCTCTCCTTCGAGGCAGCGCTCTGGCAGGCGATCGCCCGTTCCTACACCGACGATCTCGGTGTGGCGCTGCGCATCGCCCGTTCGAAGGTCGCGGCAACCCCGCGCACGCCGAAGGCCCACGCCTTCTGGCGCGAGGTGGCGCGTTTCTTCTGCCTGCATCCGCTACCGCTGGAGGCGA
The DNA here is from genome assembly GCF_047605565.1 of Labrys sp. (in: a-proteobacteria). Classification (NCBI taxonomy): domain Bacteria; kingdom Pseudomonadati; phylum Pseudomonadota; class Alphaproteobacteria; order Hyphomicrobiales; family Xanthobacteraceae; genus Labrys; species Labrys sp. (in: a-proteobacteria). The sequence continues at coordinate 125,792 of NZ_JASGFM010000017.1, read as the reverse complement.
TCGACGATCTCTGCGATTTCCTCTCGGCCCGCTTCCGGGCGGATCGTCGCTACAGCCTGAAGGGGCGCGCGCCGGCTTCACTGCAGCGGCAGATGCGGGATTGGCACCGCGAGCTGGCCCAGCTGGACCAGATCCGGCGAATGGCACAGCGCCATGCCGGCGCGCAGGCAAGGCGACCGGCCACCGATGGCAAGCCCTCGGATGGCGGGCGCTGGCCGGGCGCGGCCCTGGCCGATTGGTCATGGCAGCCTTCGGCCAAGGAGGCGCGGCATCGCCGCGAGGAAATCCTGGTGGTGCAGCTCAAGACCGGTGCCGATCTCATCGCCGAGAGCCGCGCCATGCATCATTGCGTCTCGGGCTATGCCTATAAGTGCCTCACCGGCAATGCCTCGATCTGGTCGCTGCGCCGCCGGGCAGCCGGAGCGGTGGAGCGCCTGCTGACGATCGAACTCGACCGTCAGCATGTCGCCGTCCAGATCCGAGGCCTTGCCAACCGGCTCGCCAGGCCGGAGGAGGAGGCGATGCTGAAGCGTTGGGCGAAGGCGCGCGGAGTGATCCTGCGCTGAACGGCACCACCTGACGGCGAACCGGCAGGTGGTGCCGCCTGCCCATCCGATCATGGCGAGGGTACCAGGCCGGAAGGCGACATCAAATCCCAGCCATCCTGCTCGCGACGCAGCCAGACCTTGATCCGTGTGCCCTCGGCCGGCAGGTCGCGGATGGTGCCGCCCGGGCCGGCCCAGCCCGGTGGGCGCCCATGGGCGCGCCAGCCATGCGCCGCGATGGTCTTGCCGGCAAGCCCGCGCGACCCCTTCTCGACCGTGCCGACCTCGATCGCCAGGGTGAAGACCTCGTCGACGAACGCGCCTCGTTCGAAGAAGGAAATGTCATCGCGCCTCTTCACCCATTCCGGCACCTTCCTGGTGGTGGTGACGGCCACCAGGCGGCCGGTGAGAATGAGATCCGCCTCGGCGGTGAGGGTGGCCGGGGACATGTCGGGGACCGCGGCGAGCGCCGGGAGGCCGACTGCGGCCATCGCTCCCGTCAGCAGCAGGGCCATTGCGGTTCTGCGGGTGGTGATCATGGTCGAAACATTCCGAGGACTGATGTCGTCACGCCATCCTATCGTGCGTGCAGGCAATCCCTATCCCCGTTGTTACAGGGTTTCGTACGGCGTGTCGTTCCGTCAGCATCGCAGCGATGTGCGATCAGCGCACAACCGGGGCGACAACATCCTCCGCCTGTGCCACTGATTGGGGCAGGCAAGGGGGAGGAATCGCTATGATCGCACGATATGCCGTATTGCTGGCCGCGGCAGCCTGCGCCTTTCCGGCGAGGCAGGCGTCGGCTGGATCTGTGCCAGAAGGCTACAAGCTCGAGCAGGTGCTGATGCTCAGCAGGCACAATCTGCGCGCCCCGCTGGCCAATAGCGGCAGTGCGCTCGCCAAGGTCACCGAGAAGAAATGGCCGGAATGGGAGGTGCCGGGCGGCAATCTCACGGTCAAGGGCGGCATTCTCGAAACCTATATGGGCCGCTCGATCGGCGGCTGGCTGGCGGAGAACGGCCTGGTCCCCAAGGATGCCTGCCCGGCATCCGGCAGCGTGCACATCTATGCCAATAGCCTGCAGCGCACGGTGGCGACGGCGCAGTTCTTCGTCGCCGGTGCCTTTGCCGGCTGTGATGTCGCCGTGCACCACCAGGACAAGATGGGCTCGATGGATCCCACCTTTAATCCCGCCATCCGCGACAACCAGGATGGCTTCAGGGATCAGGCAGTCGCGGCGATGGCCGAGAAGGCCAAGGCCACGCCGCTGGCATCGGGCTATCGGCTGCTCGACGGCATTCTCGGTTTCAAGGCCTCGCAAAGCTGCACGCAGGACAAGCTGTGTGATCTGACCAAGGGCGAGGACAGCTTCACCGCCAAGGCCGGCGAGGAGCCGGGCACCAAGGGGCCGCTCAAGCTCGGCAATGCCGTGGTCGACGCCTTCACCCTGCAATATTACGAGGGCTTTCCACCCGGTGACGTCGCCTGGGGCAAGATCCGCAACGAAGGGCAGTGGCGTTCGCTCGCCGCCATCAAGAACGGCTACCAGGAAGCCCTGTTCACCTCGCCCGCCGTGGCCCGTGACGTTGCCGGGCCGATGCTGGCCTATATCGCCGGTGCCCTGGTGAAGCCGGAGGCCGGCAAGGCCGTGCCGGTGACGATGCTGTTCGGCCATGATTCCAATGTCGCTTCCGTCCTCGCCGCCCTCGAGGCCGAGCCTTATGCGCTGCCGGGGCAGGACGAGAAGACGCCCATCGGCGGCGTCATCCAGTTCCAGCGCTGGCGCGACACCAAGGGCAATCGCGACCTGTTCCGGCTCGACTATGTCTATCAGACCAAGGAGCAATTGCGCCAAGGCACCAAGCTCACGCCGAAGAACCCGCCGCGCCGGGTGACGCTGAAGCTCAAGGGCTGTCCCGCCGACAAGGATGGCTTCTGTGCCTGGAGCGATTTCGCCAAGACGATGCCCTAGCTCGGCAATGACAGGCGAGTTGTCCGATCGGCTGCGCGCCATCCTCGAGGCCCTGCCGCTGCGCCCGGGCCTGCGGGTGCTGGAGATCGGGTGTGGCCCGGGCGCGTTGGCGCGGGCGATGGCGGCGCGTATCGGCGGGGGCCATGTCCTGGCAATCGACCGTTCGGCCCGTGCGATCGCCCAGGCGGTCGTGGGCTCCAAGGCCGAGATCGCAGCGGGATGGCTGAGCTTCCGGCAGGCCGCCGCCGAGGCCTTCGTGCTGGAACGGGGCGAGATGCCCTATGACCTGGCCGTGGCCATTCGCGTCGGTGCGCTCGACGGGCGGCACCCGGCGGCCGGCGAGAAGGTGCGGTTGCGCCTCGCGGCTGCACTGACGCCACAGGGCCGGCTTTTCATCGATGGTGGCGATCCGCTGCGGGAAGTTCGGCTCGATTCGGCCTAGATCAGGGCCTGGAGGGAGGCAGCGAGATAGGGGCGCAGCAGGCTGCGGACCTGGCCGAGGCCCCAGGCCAGATGGTCCGGTGTGAGGGCGTCGATACCCTCGTGAAGGTCGAGATAAAGAGCCCAGTACGTCGCCACGATCCATAGATTGGCGAGCAATGGCTGGAACTGCTCGTCGGGCACGATCAGCAGGTCCCGCTCGCGCAAGCGCTGGGCCAGCGCCTCGACCGCCTCGCGCAGATGCGCGCTCAGACCCCGCACGCGCAGACGCAGATCCGGGGAGAGCGCCAGCAGGCCGATCATGTCGCGCAGCAGGAAGCGATAGTCCCAGATCAGGGCAAACCAGCGCTCCAGCAACCCGAGGGACGCCGCCGGATCGGCCACATCCGCGGTTCCTTCCGCCAGCAACGCCATGGCATCGGCCTCGAAACGGTCGAGCACGGCCGCGACCAGCGCTTCCTTGGTGCGGAAATGGTAATAGAGATTGCCTTCGTTGATGCCGGCGGCGGCGGCGATCTGCGCCGTGGTGACGCGATCGGGCCCGTTCTCGTTGAACAGGCCGAGCGCGAGCGTGACGATGCGCCCGCGCGTTTCGCCGCCCTTGCTGGTTGCTGCCGTACTTCGCTTCGTCCCGGTCGCCATGCGTCTCCGTCCAGATTTAAGGTGTTCACCTTAATGCTGCCCAACTCTAAGGTCATTACCTTAAATCGATTGCTGGTGTGGGTACAATCCAAGCGATGGAGGCCGGCGTGAACATTGCAGTCGATCCCGTGATTTCCGAAGCGAGCGAAGGCGTCGCCGTCAGTCGCAGTTCCCTGCTGGCGGTGTTCTCGGCCATGATCACCAATCCGCTCAAGGTCATTCCGCCTGAGGCCTTCAGGGAGCCGCTGGTGGTCACGCGCAGCGGCGGCAAGCTGAGGATCTTCCTCACCGATCCCGTGCTGATCCACGAGGCGCTGACCACCAACAGCGCTGCTCTCGGCAAGGGCGAGGACACAAGGCGCGGTCTTGGCCCGGCGCTCGGGGAGGGGCTGCTCACGGCCGATGGCGAGCACTGGAAATGGCAGCGCCAGTCGGTGGCGCAGGGCTTTCGCCACGAGAAACTGCTCGCCTTCCTGCCCACCATGATCGCTGCCGCAGAGCGCACCTGCGCTCGTTGGCTCGAAACGCCTCCGGGTGCTGAACTCGATATCGGCCACGAGATGATGCACACCACCTTCGACATCATCGTCGAGACCATGATGTCCGGGCAGGGGACCATCGATGCCGAGGCGGTGGAGCGCAGTGTCACGCGCTACCTTGAAGGGTCGGGCTGGACCTTCGCCATGGGCCTGCTCAAGGCGCCGGAATGGCTGCCTTATCCCGGGCGCAGCGGCATCACGCGATCGGCCGGCTATCTGCGCACCACGCTGTCGCGCGTCGTGGCCGACCGCCGCGAGTCGTCCGAGCAAAGGCAGGATCTGCTCGGCCTGCTGCTGTCGGCCGCCGATCCGGAAAGCGGGCGCCGCATGAGCGATGAGCAGGTGGTCGACAACCTCCTGACCTTCGTGATGGCCGGCCATGAAACCACGGCGCTCGGCCTTGCCTGGACTTTCCATCTCCTTGCTGCCCATCCCGACGTTGAGGCGCGCGTCCTGGCGGAAATCGAGGCCGTCACCGGGGAGGCCGGCGCTGTCCTGCCGGAACATGTTGCCAGCCTAGCCTATACGCGCCAGGTGTTCCAGGAGGCGATGCGGCTCTACCCACCGGCGGCGATCATTCCGCGCGTGGCGTTGGTCGACTTCAAGCTCGGCCAGCATGTCATTCCAGCCGGCGCTGCGATCTATGTGCCGATCTATGCCGTGCACCGTCATGCCAGCCTGTGGGAGGAGCCGGAGCGCTTCGATCCCGATCGCTTCGCGCCGGAGCAGGCGAAAGGGCGCCATCGCTATGCCTATATGCCGTTCGGCTCCGGACCGCGCACCTGCATCGGCAGCGCCTTCGCCATGCTGGAGGCGGTAGCCATTCTCGCCGTATTGCTGAAGGGCTTCTCGCTGCGTTCCGTCGATATGTCCGAACCCAAGCCGAAGTTGCGCATCACACTGCGGCCGGATCGCAAATTGCGGATGAAGGGTGTGCAGCGGCGATAACGCGGTAACGAAAGCGTTTCTGGGCCGCGCGCGGTGATGATCGCGGCTTGCCGAAGTCATGTCGGTGTAACCAGCGAAACTCGACTGTAATTTCTCAAGAAGAAAGCCGGCTTGATCTGATGACACGCTCGCTGCCCGGCGATAAGACGAGCCTATCGTCAATCCGGATCAAGCGGCCCCATGAGTGTGCTCGACGCATTTCCCACCCGCCCCCTGCGGGCGAACCGTATCGGCATCAGCTGCCTCACGGGGTGTTTCGTCGTCCTGGTCGGCTTCGCCTTCGCCGGCGGCATGGCCTGGTGGCAGGCCGAGGATCTGTGGCGCGATTACAAGATCAGCCGCAGTTACGAGATCGCCGACGATGCGCGGATTTCGAATGGCGAGTGCAAGACCCGCAAGCTCATCTTCACCGATTGCTCGGCCACCATTCTCGCTGCCGACGGCGCCAGCAGCCGGGTCGAGATGATGTTCGTGGACATGCAGACCGGAGGCTATGAAACGGGGGTGGTGCGTTCACGCGAGGATCCGCGGCTGCTCACCCTGGAACTGGGCGTCGAGAAGATCAGCGATCGCATCCTCACCTTTCTCGCATTTGTCGGTGGCTTTGCCGTCCTGGGCATCGCAGGCCTTGCGATGCTGTTCAAGGCATCGAGGCTCAGGCGGGCCGTGGCAAAACCGGTTGTCATGAGGCCCGTCGTGGCCAAGGTCCTGACGCAGACCCGGACTTGGCTGAACCACACGATCAAGTATGAATATTCGCTCGATGGCAAGACCCGCAAGGCGACCAGCATCTTGAAGAAGAACGAGATACCGTTCTTCCTCGACACCGAGGAGCGCCAGGTGCTGGCAGTTGTGCCCCAGACGACCTCGACGCCGATTCTGCTCGATGCCGGGCTCGAAATGCTCGATCTTACCGACGAGGAACGTGCCGCCGTCCATGCTGCGGTCTCGCCGGTCCAGGATGACATCCGGCTCGACCGCAGCATGCGCTGGTGAGGGCCGGACCGGAGCGTTTTGCTTCAGGCCGCGGCCACGGCCGTCAGGGCGACGACGAGGCGGTCGAGCTCGGCCTCGGTGGTGTAGACGGCCGGGGAGACACGGATGCACTGGCCGGCGGCGACACCGGCGCGGCGCACGGTGAGCACCTTGAACTCGTCCCTGAGCCGGGTGACGATGGCGGTATTGTCGTCCTTGCTCACCTTGCCCTTGATCCGGAACGAGGTGATGCCGGCGTGCAGGGCCGGATCGTTCGGCGTCAGGATCTCGATGGCGCCGATGCCGGCGACGCGCTCGACCCAGTAATTGCGCAGATGGCTGACCCGGACATGCTTGGCCGTGACGCCGATCGCCTGGTGCAGGTCGAGCGCCGCCGGGATGGTGAGCGCGGCGGCGAAATTGAGCGTGCCGGTATGGATGCGCGAGCGGATGTCCTCGGCCGGCCAGTCCTTGTCGCCCATATGGGTGTCGATGTCGGCAAGGCGGCCCTTGCGGATATAGAGGAAGCCGAGCCCGACAGGCGCGCCGATCCATTTATGCAGGTTGAAGCCGGCGAAATCGACGCCGAGATCGGTCATGTCGAGCGGCAACTGGCCCCAGCTATGGGCGGCATCGAGGATGACGTCGACACCCTTGGCGCGCGCCATCGCCGTGATCTCGCGCACCGGCATCACCAGCCCGGTGCGATGCGACAGATGGGTGAGGAGCAGGAGCTTGGCCTTGGGCGTTTCCTCCAGGACCTTGCGATAGGTCTCCAGCACGGCCTCGCGCGTGGCCGGCTCGGGGATGGCGAAGGTCTTGACCGTGACGGCGCGGCGGCTCTCGAGCATGCCCATGGCATATTGCATGGAATCATAGTCGAGGTCGGCATAGAGCACGGTGTCGCCGGGCTGAAGCTTGTTGTATCCGGCGATCAGCGTCTGCAGCGCCTCGGTGGCGCCGCGGGTGAGGGCGATCTCCTCGGGCGAGACGCCGAGAGCGCCGGCGACGCGGTCGCGCACGGCGGCGAAGTCGGCATCGAAGGACTTGCGGGCATAGACCGTGTTCTGGCGGTTCACCCGCTGGATGTTCTCGACATAGGTCTCCAGCACCGGCCGGGCCATGATGCCCCAATAGCCGTTTTCGAGATTGGCGGTGGAGCGGTCGACGTCATAGAGGTCGCGGACACCGGACCAGAAGCCGGCATCGGTGGCGAGCTTGCTCGGGTCCGGCGCGGGCAGAGTGACGCTTTCGGCCGCCTGCGCCGGCCGCGTCGCCGCCGCCATCACGGTGGTCAGCAGCCCGCTGATCAGGAAATTGCGACGCTGGATCATGGTAGCCCCCGAATGTTGCATGTCGAACTGCCGGCGTGGATAGGGCCGGGGTATGACGGGGGAATGAAGGGCGAGGGCATTGTTGGAAGTCGATTCCTGGCTCGCTCGAATTAAGGTCAGTCCACAGCAACATGCTGGGCGAAGGACAATTGATAGCCATTGTCGTCAAGCAGTCCGAACTCGCGCACGCCATACTCCATGGTCTCGATCGGATACGCTATGCGAGCGCGCGTCTTGAGGCGTTCCCACAACTCGTCGACATTATCGACGTCCAGGTAGATTGCGCCGGTAAATCTCGGGCCCTGCCACGGCAGATGGGCATTGGGGTGCGCAAACATGATCTCTGCCATGCCAAGCCGAATGCGAGCAAAGTTTTCCAATTGCAACGTGCAGGTAAAGCCAAGCTGTTCCACGTAGAACTTCACTGATCGCGGAACGTTCTCGGTTGAGAGTGAGATCGAGACAGCACGAATAGTCATTACTTTAAATTCCAGAGCCGCTTCGGCAGACTCAATATGGACGAGGTTTATACGGGTAGCCATGCTGGCTGGCGACTTCCGCGCCAGGCATTTCAGACAGGTTCAGGTGAGGCTTCGTCGTTCGCAGCCCATGGACATTCGCGCTTGATTGTTCCATCGGAGATAGGCGCGCCGCCCTTTGGCGGCCACGGAGTCTCCAGAACGGTTCGATTGCCCGATGAAACGCTGCCTTGCCCTGTTGCTCTTCCTTGCCGTGGCTTTCGTGCCGGACACCGCGCTTGCCGGCCGGCGCGTGGCGCTGCTGATCGGCAATAGCGACTATGCCAAGGTGCCGCGCCTCGCCAATCCCGGGCGCGACGTCGGGTTGCTGAAGCAGACGCTGCAGAAGGCCGGTTTCGATGCGGTCGACACCGTCGTCGACGCCGACCGGGCCGGCATGATCGCGGCTCTGCGCCGCTTCCAGGCGAGCGCCTCGGGCGCCGACATCGCCGTGATCTATTTTTCGGGGCACGGCATCGAGATCGGCGGCGAAAACTATCTGGTACCGACGGATGCGCATCTGACCAGCGATCGCGACGTTCAGGACGAGACCCTGGCTCTGTCGCGCGTGGTCGAGTCGACCGACGGCGCCGGCCAGCTCAAGCTGGTGATCCTCGATGCCTGCCGCAACAATCCCTTCCTCGCCAAGATGGCGCGCACGCGCGGCACGCGCTCCGTCGGCAAGGGCCTGGCACGGGTGGAGCCGGAGGGGGACAATGTGCTCGTCGCCTATGCCGCCCGCGAGGGCAGCGTGGCGCTGGATGGCAACGGCATCAACAGCCCCTATGCACAGGCTCTGGCCCGCTATCTCACCCAGCCCGGCCTCGACATCCGCCTCGCCCTCGGCAAGGTGCGCGACGACGTGCTCAGCGCCACCGATCGCCAGCAGACACCCTTCTTCAACGGATCGCTGGGCGGCGACGTCATTACCCTGGCACCGGCAGGCGGCGGGCAGGTGGCCATGGTGCCGCCGGCCGAACCGCCGCCGCCCGTCGAGCCGCCGCCGCGCAAGCAGACCAAGTTCACGCCGCTGGCGGTGCCACCCTCGCTGTTCCAGAATGGCGGGGCCGGCAGTGGTGCGATGTTGCGCATGACCGATCCGCGTGTCTGGCAGGTGGTCAAGGATGTCGACATGCCGGATGTGATCGAGGAATTCCGCGACCGCTATCGCGATTCCCGGGATGCCGGCGCGGCGGAAGAACGGCTCAAGCAACTCCTGGGTGTCAGTGAACTCGATCCGCTGCCGCCGCCGGCCGGCGAGCGCATCCCGGCGCCCGAAACCGAATGCGATCGGATCGGAGCGGCACCGCTCGATCCCGACACCGTGATGCGCCGTACCCGTGCGGCCTCGCCCAAGGAGATCGTTGCGGCCTGCGAGGCGGCGCTCAAGCAATATCCGCGCGAGCGGCGCTTCATGCATCAGCTCGGCGACGCGCTCGCCGATGCGGGCCAGAACGACAAGGCCCTGGGCATGAACCTACGCGCCGGCATCGCCGGCAGCCAGGGCGGCTGGATCAGCTCCGGCCGCCTGTTCAAGGCGAGAGCCGGAGGAGCCAGCAATCCGGATGGCAACAGCTCCATCTCCCTCACCATGGCTTGGCAGCAGCCGCTCGGCTCCTTCTTCTTCAAGCGCGGCTTCGTCGAGCCCTTCGAGCGCCTGCGCGGCAAGGCCGGCGTCACGCGCGAACTGAGCAAGGCGGCCGCGGCCGGCGACCAGGCGGCCAATGTCTGGATCGGCTACATGTATCTCTTCGGCTTCAACGTGCCGAAGGACTATGCCAAGGGCATGGCGGCGCTCGACAAGGCTCGCCTGCCGCGCCCGGAAGACACCGGCATCCATCTTGCCTTGATGCTGAAGACCGGCTACGGCGTCCGGCAGGACGTCAAGGATGCCTTGGAGGAGTTCGGCAAGGCGCAGAAGGCTGACAACAGCTACGCCACCTATCAGCTCGCCCTGATGTATCTCGACGGTCTCGGCGTGCCGCAGAACTATGCCGCAGCCGCCCGCATGATGGGCGATGCGGCCGTCGGCGGCGATCCGCGCAGCGTCGACGACATCCTGGCCAATTTCGGCAAATGGCCCAGGGAATACCGGGTCGTGCTGCAGCAGGAACTGCTCAAGCGCAATCTCGTGCAGGGCAAGGCCGATGGCGAACTCTCGCCCGGCATGACGGAAGAGCTGCGCAAGCTCGCTCCGATGCCGACGGCACCGGTGGCGGCTACGCCTTAAGCGTATCCCTTTCAAGGTCTTGGCAGGCCATCGAACCGGAATTGCACTCCCTCGTTGTTGAGGTCGCGGAGCCCCTCACCTTACCTCTCCCCGTAAGAACGGGGCGAGGGGACTTTCATGTCGAGTTTTATGTCGAAAACCCTTCATCTCGCCCAACGGTCGGGCGAGATGAAAGTTTCGAGGATCAATCGCAACGTTGCGCCTCCTCGCCCCGTTCTTACGGGGAGAGGTAAGGTGAGGGGCAGCACCACCGCCTACAAATTCATTCACTTTCAAGCACCTTGCGAAGGCTCCGAAAGGGGGGCGCGCTCCAAGTAGCGCATCCCCTTGCAGGTTTTCGGGCAAACGGTTTGACCTCACTCCCAGAAATAATCCGCGTTGTAGCTCGATATGACCCCGGCGCTGATGCGCCATGCAATACATGCAGATCTGCTTTTGGAGTGAGAGTTGATGCCTTTGAAATAGGCATGGAGCTCGCTTTCGTGTCGCTGATGCGCCTATAGCGACATGTTATTGCGCAGTATGACTAGAAATGGACCGCGTACCCAGTTTGTAATTCATATAAATATGAACATGGATGCATATAAATACTGAATGAAGGCAATATCCTATCGCGTGATAGAATATTTCGATTTGATAAAGCTGGCCGTCGTCCATATGTCGCAGGGGCAGTTTTTCAGATCGTCGCGAGCCCTTCATGACCGAGACCACGAAGACCGAAGCCAGCAAGACCGGGCTTCGCAAGGCGGCCGCCGGTGGCTGGGGAGCGCTCAAGAGCTGTGGCCGGCATCTGCTGGCGAGCGGCTCGCCTTTGACGGGCGCCCGCACCATGCTGAAGGCGAACCAGCCCGATGGCTTCGACTGCCCGGGTTGCGCCTGGGGCGACCCGGAGCATGGCTCCTCCTTCGAATTCTGCGAGAACGGTGTCAAGGCTGTGGCCTGGGAGGCGACCGACAAGCGCACCACGCCGGTGTTCTTTCGCGAGCACACGCTCGCCAAACTGGGGGGCTGGAGCGACTACGAACTGGAAGCCCAGGGCCGGCTGACCCATCCGATGCGCTATGACCGGGCCAGCGACCGCTACGAGGCGATCGGCTGGGACGAGGCCTTCCGCGAGATCGGCGCCCATCTCAACGCGTTGGCCGATCCCAACCAGGCCGAGTTCTATACGTCGGGCCGAGCCAGCAACGAGGCGGCCTTCCTCTACCAGCTCTTCGTGCGGCTCTACGGCACCAACAATTTCCCGGATTGCTCGAACATGTGCCACGAGGCCAGCGGCGTTGCCCTGCGCCAGGCCATCGGCGTCGGCAAGGGTACGGTGCTGCTCGAGGATTTCGAGGAGGCGGACGCCATCTTCGTCGTCGGCCAGAACCCCGGCACCAACCATCCCCGCATGCTCGGCGACCTCAGGCGTGCAGCGATGCGCGGTGCCCGCGTGGTCGTGTTCAACCCGGTGCGCGAGCGCGGTCTCGAACGTTTTGCCGATCCGCAGGACAAGCTCGAAATGCTGCGCGGCGGCTCCAAGCCCGTCGCCAGCGACTATTTTCAGCCACGCCTGGGCGGCGACATGGCTGCCTTCCGCGGCATGGCCAAGACGGTCTTCGCCCGCGACGACGCCGAGCGCGCCGCCGGCCGGCCGACCCTGCTGGACGAAACCTTCCTGGCCGAGCACACCCACGGCCTCGCCGCCTACCGCGCTGCCGTCGAGGCCACGAGCTGGGAGGCGATCGAGGACCAGTCGGGCCTGACACAGGTGGAGATCGAGACGGCCGCCGACATCTATCTGTCGGCCGAGAAGGTGATCTGCACCTGGGCTATGGGCGTGACGCAGCATCTCCATTCGGTGGCCACCATCCGCGAGATCGCCAATCTCCTGCTGCTGCGCGGCCATGTCGGTCGTCCCGGCGCCGGGCTGTGCCCGGTGCGCGGGCACTCCAACGTGCAGGGGGACCGCACCGTCGGCATCAACGAAAAGCCGCCGGCGGCCTTTCTCGACGCGCTGGCCCGCGAGTTCGACTTCGAGCCGCCGCGTGCCGACGGCCACAACGTGCTCGCTGCCATCGGCGCCATGCTCGACGGCAGCGCCAAGGCCTTCATCGGGCTCGGCGGCAATTTCGCCCGCGCCACGCCGGACTCACCCCTGGTGGAAAAGGCGCTCCGGGCCTGCGACCTCACCGTCCACATCGCCACCAAGCTCAACCATTCGCATCTGATGCCCGGGCGTGCTGCCTATCTGCTGCCTTGCCTCGGCCGTACCGAGGTTGACCGCAACAGCGCCGGCAAGATCCAGATCGTCACGGTCGAGGATTCGATGAGCATGGTGCATGGCTCGGGCGGCATCAATCCGCCGGCTTCCAAGGAGCTGCGCTCGGAAGTCGCGATCATTGCCGGCATCGCCGCCGCGACCGTCGGCTCGGACAAGGTCGACTGGGCGGCGCTTGCCGACAATCACGATTTGATCCGCGACAGCATCGCCCGCACCATTCCCGGCTTCGAGGACTATAATGTGCGGGTGCGCAAGCCGCGCGGCTTCCATCTGCGCAATGCTGCCGCCGAGCGCGAATGGAACACGCCGACCGGCCTCGCCAATTTCGCGGCCGTGCCGCTGCCGGAGGCGACCGCCTTCCAGCAGGCCCGCGGACGCAAGGACGTCTTCGTGCTGCAGACTTTTCGCTCGCACGACCAGTACAACACCACGATCTACGGCCATGACGACCGCTATCGCGGTATCAAGGGTGAGCGCCGGGTGATCTTCATCCATCCCGACGACATCGCCGCCATCGGCGCCATGCCCGGCGAGCATATCGATCTCGTCGGCGAGCATGACGACGGCATCACCCGCATCGCCGAGAATTTCCGGCTGGTTTCCTATGACATCCCGCGCGGCTGCATTGCGGGCTATTATCCCGAGGCGAATGTGCTGGTGCCGTTGTCGAGCGCCGGCGAGGAAAGCGACACGCCGACCTCCAAATCGGTGCTGGTTTCTCTCCGGCGCCGGCTGGCGGTGGCCGCATGAGCGAGGAAGAAGAAGATCTGTTGGCGACGATCGAGGCGATACGGCGGCTCGACCCGCGCCTTTCGCCGCTCGACGGCGTCATACTCGCCGCCGTGACCCTGGATATCGCCGATGATACCCGCAGCTTCGCCAGGCTGTTCGAGGTGGAGCATGCCCTGGTGATCCGTGCCGCCCATGAGCTCACCGAGGAGGGGCGCTGGCTCGACGTGGTCGAACGCCAGGCGCGCACGCAGCGCACCAAGGTGGCGATCAGCGAGGCAGGCAGGGCACGGCTGGCCGGGCTGTAGGGGCGCCGGCGAATCGCGGCCAAACCCTATCGGCACCCCCTGGAATCATCCTATGAAAGCGCCTCATAGGAATCCCATCATGACCGATACGACAAGCCACTCGCCCGTGGTGGGCAAGCTCGGGCGCACGGAATTCATCGTGCTGGTGGCCAGCCTCGTTGCCGTCAATGCCTTCGCGATCGACATCATGCTGCCGGGCTTGCAGCAGATCGGCGCCAGTCTCGGCGAGCCCGATCCCAACCGGCGGCAATTGGTGATCCCGGCCTATCTGCTCGGTTTCGGCCTGCTGCAGTTGGTGTTCGGGCCGCTGTCCGATCGCTTCGGCCGGCGCGGACCGCTGCTGGTCGGGCTCGGCATCTATTGCCTGGCGGCCTTGTGCGCCTTCTTTACCACGGACTTCAATGCCCTGGTGGCCCTGCGTCTGGTCCAGGGCGGTGGCGCAGCCGCTTCCGCCGTGATCGCCACCGCCCTGGTGCGCGATGTCTTCGCCGGCAACCAGATGGCCAGGATCATGTCGCTGGTGTTCACCGTGCTGATGCTCTCGCCCATCCTTGCGCCCTCGCTCGGCCAGGGCCTGATGACGGTGATGGACTGGCGCGGCCTGTTCGGCTTCATGGCGGGCTGGGGGGCGATCGTGATCGGCTGGGTCTGGTGGCGCCTGCCCGAGACGCTGCAGCCCGAGCACAAGCGTCCTCTCAGCCTCAAGGCCGTGATCGAGGGCTTCGGCATCGTCTTCGCTAACCGGGTCTCGCTCGCCTATATCATCGGCATGGCGGCGCTGTTCGGGGCGCTGATGGGCTTCCTCAATTCCTCCCAGCAGATCTATCGCGACGTCTTCGGCGTCGAGACGATGTTTCCGCTGTTCTTCGCCGGCGGCGCCGCCTGCTCGGCGCTGGGCGGCATGGTCAATGCGCAGCTGGTCAACCGCTATGGCATGCGGCTCCTGTCCTGGCTGGCGCTCGGTGTGTTCGGCGCGGCAGCCTTGGCCATCCTGGTCGCTGCCTTGCTGCAGGCGCTGCCGCTCTGGCTGTTTTTCGGGCTCAGCGCGGCGCAGTTCCTGGTGTTCAGCATGATCCTGTCGAATTTCGGCGCCCTGGCCATGGAACCGCTCGGCGAAGTGGCGGGAACCGCCGCCTCGACCCAGGGCTTCCTGCAGATGGTGCCCGGCGCCGCCATCGGCATCCTGATCGGCCAGGTGTTCGACGGTACCGTGATCCCGCTCGCCATCGGCTATGTCGCCATGGTCGCCCTGACGGCAGTCTGCGTAACGCTGATGGCGGGGAGGGGACGCGTCACGGGCTGACCTGGTGACGTCGGCCGCGTCAACGCTGCCGCCGAAAGCAAGGCGAGGCTCTTCGCAGGTTGAGGAAAGGTCAGTGTTGCCGGTTACTATTGCCGTATTCTTCCTGGCAGGAACCAGCCACTTTTTGCGCGATGCTCTGCGATAACGCTACGGCAATAAAAAAGGGAGGTCCGAAAACCTCCCTCAGATTTCAGTTTTATCCGGTCATCAAGGTCGAAAGTCGCGCTGGTCTCTGCCTGGGGCGGCAATGACGCTGACGATTGACATCCCCAACTTCCATTCTTCCCTGTAATAGGGCTGTTGGTGGGGAAGATTATACCCACTTTTTGCAATGTCAACTGGGTCAAGGGAGTACATCCAAGTAGTATTGCAGGAAATAACATTTCATAAGGACGTCTCAATAATGTTTGTTCGTATGCTAACGTTTGCTCGGGAGCATTTTTTGGCTGGAGGCAGGATCAGTCCTGGCCTATTCGTCGCCAGAGCTTCGAGCTCACTTTGAAGCAGGATGGTCTCGCGGATAGGCAAGGCTTTTCGCCGCGATTGCCGTAGAGAATCCCGAGATAATGCAAGGCTTTGGCTAGGTCGAAACGCGGCTCGCGGCGCTTGCCCGCCCATGAACCGGGGGAAGGGGTTTGCTTCGGAGCGGTAGGATTCAACCCTGTAATTGCGTGCGAGGCATCAGCGGTCATGCTATTTTAGGTTGCAGATATGGTCCATCACAAGCCACCCGGGAGAGGTGCCATGGACGACAAGACTCGCGCGGCCTCAGCCCAGCCCATGCCTTCGGCAATCCAGGAACCTCCCCCGCATGTCAAGCTGATCCAGATCGCAACCGGCAGCTGGGTCGCGCGCATGGTCTGGGCGGCGGCCAAGCTGGGCCTGGCTGATCAGCTCACCGCCGGTCCGCGCGGCGCCGAGGAACTGGCCGGCCCGCTCGGCCTGCATGCGCCCTCGCTGCACCGTTTCATGCGCTGCCTGGCGAGCCTGGGTATCCTCGGCGAGCGCCCCGGCCGACGCTTCGCCCTGACGGAGATGGGCGAGGCGCTCAGGACCGGCGCGCCGGGCGCGGCGCGGGCCACAGTGCTGACCTTCGGCAGTTCCTGGTTCTGCGGCCCCCTCGACGAGATCATTTATTCGCTGCAGACCGGCAAGACCGCCTTCGAGAAGGTGCACGGCATGCCGGTCTTCGACTATCTCGGCCAGCACCCCGAGGAAGCTTCCCTGTTCAGCGAGACCATGGTCGGCGTGCATGGCCAGGAGCCGGAGGCCGTCGCTGCGGCCTATGACTTCTCGCCTTTCCGCAGCATTGTTGATGTAGGCGGAGCCACCGGCAATCTGCTCGCCGCGATCCTGGCCCGGCATCCGGAACCACGCGGTGTCCTGTTCGACCGGCCCTATGTGGTGGCCGAGGCGCCGGACCTGCTCGAGGCGCGCGGCGTGCGGGAGCGGGTGACGATCGAGCCCGGCGATTTCTTCCAGACGGTTCCGGCCGGGGGCGATGCCTATGTGCTGTCCCATGTCATCCATGACTGGAGCGAGGCGCAGTGCCTGGCCATCCTCGCCCATGTCCGCAAGGCGATGCAGCCCGATGGGCGGCTCCTGCTGGTCGAGATGGTGCTGCCGGCCGGCGATGCGCCCCATCCCGGCAAGCTGCTCGACATGGTGATGCTGACGCTGCCCGGCGGCCAGGAGCGCACGGAAGAGGAATACCGCCAGCTTCTCGCCAAGGCCGGTTTCCGCCTGACGCAGGTGGTGCCGACCGAGTCCGCCGTCAGCGTGGTGGAGGCGGTGCGGGAATAGGGGCTGGCGGGCACGCCCAGAACGCGCTCCTGCGCGCCAAATCAGCCATTTGGAGCGGGGGTTCAGGCTGTTCGCCCGGTCTTTTCCGGCATCGATTTGCGTTTTCGATGGAACGCAGAGGCCGTTCGGGGATTGTCATGGTGGAATGTCCTCTCACCCAAGACCCGTGGCCTCCACGGTCGGATGCAAAGGAAGACTGCCATGACCGAGATCATCACCGGCTTCTACGACAATCGATCCGATGCCCAAGCCGCCCTCGAGCAATTGCTGTCAGCCGGGTTTGCCCGCGACCAGATCACGCTCAATGCGAAGGACGAGAATTCCGACTATGTGCGCGGCGAAGACACCGCCTCCTATGATCACCAGCGCGACGAGGGTGGCTTCTGGGCGATGCTCAAGCACTTCTTCTTTCCCGATGAGCGGCGTTACCTCTACAGCGAGGGCCTGAGCCGCGGCGGCACGTTGCTCACCGTCGAGGCCGAAAGCCACCAGATCGAAACCGCCCGGATGATCATGGAGGAATATGGCTCGATCGACCTGCCGGCGCGGGCCGAGAGCTGGCGCAAGAGCGGCTGGCCGGGCTACGCCGCCGTGGCCCCGGACGGCGCGCTGCTTGCTCCCGAACATGCCGCCGGGGGCGACATCCGCGAGAACATGGAGGTCATCACCTCCGATGGCGTCAATATCGGCACGGTCGACGATCTCGGCGACGACCAGATCCGGCTCGCCAAGAATACCTCGCCCGATGGCGTGCATCATTTCGTGCCGCTGGACTGGGTCGACCATGTCGACGAACAGGTGCATCTCAAGCGCAAGGCGCCGGAGGTACAGGCCGTCTGGTAGGATCGTTCGGCACCGGCTGCGTGATGACGGGCGCCCGAGAGGGTGCCTGTTGTTTGTGAACGGTGCCAGTTATGGAAAACGCTTTAGAGCAAAGCGCGTCCAGGCGCGAACGCGCTTTGCTCTAACTCTTTGGTTCGACGCGTCTTTGCGATTTGAAGTGATTCATTCAAATCACAAAACGCTTTAGCGCGCGAACACGCCGTCGAAATCCTTGAAGCCCTTGATTTCGATCGGGTTGCCGCTCGGGTCGCGGAAGAACATGGTGCGTTGCTCGCCGGGCTCGCCCTCGAAGCGGATCACCGGCGGGATCTCGAAGGCGATGCCGGCCTTTTCCAGCCGGGCAGCCAGCGCCAGCCAGACGTCGAGCGGCAGGATCACGCCGAGATGCGGCATCGGCACCAGGTGGTCGCCGACCTTGCCGGTGCGGCTGGTGGCGAAGGGCGTGCCCAGATGCAGCGAGATTTGGTGGCCGAAGAAGTCGAAATCGACCCAGCTCTGCGTGCTGCGCCCCTCCTCGCACCCCAGCACCTCGCCATAGAAGCGGCGGGCCTGGTCGAGATCGGTGACGTGATAGGCAAGGTGGAACAGCGAGCGCATGGCAGTCTCCGCATTGACCGGGCCAGGGTAGCTGAAAAGCGGGCGGCGATTCAACGCCGGAGGCCCGATGCAGCGAATGTCAGACGCGCGCTGATGGGCGCCATGTTCCCTTGGCCCAAGTTCCCTTGGCCCATGTTCCCTCGGACATTGTGCCGTCGTGTCCCGGGTGCACAAATGCGGCGGCGCGATCATGCCGCTCGGCCGTCGGGCATCCACGCAGCAATCGGGGAAGGCAGCCATGGCCCCCAGCTTGAACGACCTGTTCTTCGCGGAGGCCGGCTCGGCCTTCGCCCGGCAATTGGCGCTCGGCGATCTGATCGGCGACCGCCCCTGGAACGTCGACATCGGGCGCGGCGAGATCACCTTCGGCAGCGATCTTGCCTTCCCGATCCAGGTCCTCGGCACCTGCTCGGAACAGGACAGCAGCTGGCTGTGGGCTTGGGCCAACCATCAGAGCGGCCTGCCGGCCGCCGTCCTCGTGGCGAGCTTGCGCATCAAGGACATCGGCAGCCAGCGCGGCATCGGCGAATTCGTCGAGCCGAAATTCACGCTCGACCGCATCGCCGACCACATGCTCGCCATGCTCTGCGGCGCTCTTCTGGACAGGGGCTGCTACTACCGCGCACCCTATCAGGGCGGCGCCGTCTTCCTCCTGCTCGACAAGCTTCCCGCCGCGATCCGAGCACCGGTGGCGCCTGAGCGGGTGAACACGGTGCTGATGCAGGTGGTCAGCAATTTCGAGGTCGATCACCGCAGCATGGCCGAGAGTTTCCTGCACCAGCAGGGCTTCGTGGTGAAGGCGGAGCCCGCGCTGCTCTCGGCGAGCCGGGACACGGATGGCGCGGAGATCAGGCTTGCCTTCGATACGCAGCGACGCATCGCCAAGGTCGAGGGCGTCATCAAGCCTCGCACAGCGAAGAAGCCCTGGTGGAAGCCGTGGTGAGGGGCGGCGCTTGCAAGAACGCATGAGCCGAACGTCGCCGGCGCTCCGCCCCTTCAGCCCAGCACCTTGTCGCCCGGCATGATGGCGGACAGGAATTTGTAGCCGCGGTTCACGCCATAGCGCGGATCGGCCTTGATCAGCGTCATGAACTGGCGGTGGCCGTTCTTGGTGCGGCCGACGAGGCAGCCGGCGCTGGTGCGGCCGAGATCGTCCTGCGGCGCGTCATAGCCCCAATGCTGGTTGATGGCGAACAGGCCGGTATCGAGCCGGTCGCCGGTGCGCTGGAAGTCCTTGTTGAGGTCCCGGAAGACGCTGAGGGGCTCGGCCTGGACGAGGGCCTCATGGGCCGACGGCGAGCCGGCATGGTGGGTACCGACCACCCAGGCCTTGTACTGGTTGAAGGCGATCCTGGCCGCCCCCTTGGGGTTCATCGGATGGATGGTCCAGAAATCGCCCGGCTCGGTGGTGCCTTCCCAGAGCGAGTCCCCGAAATTCGGGCGGCCGCTCCGGTCGATGGCGAAGACGATCCTCAGGTCGTTGAAGACATTGTGCCTGTCGTCGTTGAGCGTGCCGTCCGGGTTCACCCCTTCGAGATAGGCGATGTTCTTGCAGTCGGGATGGCGGCAGATGAAGTATTTCTGCGCCTTCATATAGGCGATGACCTTGTCGAACCAGGTTCCGGTCGCGGTGATCTCGGGCAGGAGCGCTGTCGGTTCGAGCAGCCGACGGGCGATGGCGCCGGTGAAGCCGCCGCCGAGCGAGATGCCGTTGAAGTCGCAGAATTCGCTGAGCGCCCAGAGCGAGACCGGGCCGAACTTGCCGTCGGCGGGCGGATCGAGGAAGCCCAGCTCCGACAGCCGCCACTGGATCGCCTTGACCAGGCCGGTCTTGCCGCCGAGCTCGGCCACCGGGATGGCGGCGCCGTCGAATTGCGACAGGGCGGTCGTGCCGCCGCCCGCCGCTGCGGCGGCGCTGCCGTTCCTGCGGAACTTGGCGGGCACGATATGGCTGTCGACATAGTCGTTCAGCCAGGCCCGATAGGCCCGCGTGGTGTCGCCGCCGGCGGCATCGACATAGGTCTGCGCCTTGCTGCGCCCGATCTGGGTCACCAGGTCGCTGAAGGTGTAGGACCGCGTCTGCTTCAGGAAGGCCTGCGCGCCGCCGAGCCCTTCATGGTGGGCGATATAGATGAAGCGGGCCTTCTCGTCGTCGCCGATCTGGTCGTCGACCAGCCCCTCGGCGATCAGGGCGCTCAGGTTGAACAGGCCGTATTCGGCCGCCGAGACGATCGCGAGCTCGGGATCGAAACGCAGGTCGAGCACGGCCTGCCTGCGCGCGGCCATGATGTCGTTGCCGGCGTCGATGAATCCCTTGGCCTTGCAGACCTGGTTCAGCAGCGTCTTCTTGTTGGTGGCGTGCGAGGTCCAGGTGCTGTCGAGGAACTGCGTGAGCCCGGCTGCGCTGCTGGTGCCGGCCTTGGAGTTGGCGTTCCACTGGCCGCTCGGCAATTTGGCCGCCTCGGCATCGATGAGGGCGGCGATGGCGGCGGCATCGATGTCGGTGATGCCGTGGGCCTTCAGGAGGGGCGCGCGATAGACCTCGTTCGGCCCCAAGCTGAGCTCGTCGGCGGCCTCGGAACCCGGCCCCTCGGCTTCCTGTTCGTCGGAGCCGTCGCCGCCGCCGGCCGGCAGGTCGCCGGTGTCGATCCAGCCTTCGGCCGCGCTGCCATCCTCCAGCCGGATCCGCACCTTCTTCCAGGGGGGCAGCTGGGCGCGTTCCTCGATGATGCTGCCGGTTACGGGCCGCGGCGTGCCCAGGGGCTCGTCATAGAGCTTGAACGCGGTCGCCTGCGCGATCTTCAGCATGTCGGCATGCAGCCAGCCGAGATAGGTCTGGATGGCCTTGTCGGTGAACGAGACCTTGGCCCAATTCGACAGCGCCCGCAGCTGCGAAACCCGGTCGCCCGCCGCCAGGCTGACGAGCGCCGCGGACGTATCGTCGGGATCCGGAAAAAGCGATGCCTGCGAAATCACGATGCAATCAGCCATGGCAGCCCCTCCCATTTGGACAGCAGATCTCAGGCGGATAGGTATGGTCGCGCGGTTTTTACTTCCGTGACCTCGCACGGCGTCGCGGCGTGAAAAGGATTCAGGAATTCACGACGGGAAAAGGGCTGCTGGCCGAAATCGATAGTCACAATAGAAGCGCAGGGATGCGGTGCAGAGCGAGGCTTTCTGCTACGAAGTCGGGTATTTCAGGCATGGATAGTTCGCCGATAAGTAACGCACCGCCGGGCGATGTTTTCAACGACTGTTTTGGTGCTCCCGAGCCGGTTTTCACGGGGCTGTCACGGTTGCGGCCTTCATGGTTGCTTGGCTTGGATTCCAGCAAGACGGCCGGCTGTCATTGCGAGCGCATTTTACTGTTATACGGAATGGAACCGTTGGCCGGTCAAAACAGAGCACCACAAGAATTAAGTAATTTTGGACAGCAGAGGTAACGATGTTGCGGAACTTCATGGTGGCATTGGGGATGTCAGTCTTGCTGGCCGGCTGCGCGCCCCTGGTCGGCGTCAATGCCAACAGCACGACGCCGCCGAGCGCGGAAACCAGGAAGAAATTCCAGGGCGGCACGACCAACATGACATTCAGCGCCCATGGCACGCAGGTCGAGTTCCTCAGCAAGGACGGCCGCACCGCCCTCTGGTATCCCGGCAACGGTATCGTGCTGCAGGGCCGCTGGCGTCTCGTCGGCGCGGATCCGACTACAGGTTTCCAGGACAACATCTGCTTCCAATACGGCGCCAACACCTATAATCCGCTGACGCTCAACTATGGCGGCAACTGGGAATGCGAGGGGATCGCCCTCTATCAGGGGCATGTCGTCGAGCGCGTGGCGGGCGATCCTTTCGGCCTAGGCAAGCGCGGGGCCGTGCCCTTCGTGCTGCCACGGCAGCGCACGACCTTCGCGGAACTGCTGAAGCGGCGTTCCTGACGCTTCGTCACGTCTGGCTGAAATCGAGGCGGCAAGTTCATCCGCCGCCATTTCCTTCTCTTACAGAGGCGCTGCCCATGCGATGGCTATTGGCCTTGGCGATGTCCGTGCTCCTGGCGTCATCAGCCGCCGCCGGCGCCCGTAAGGACAAGAGCACTGGCTTCGGCCTTGCCCCGCTGCCTGAAGCGTTCAGGGTCAAACCCTATCCGCAGCCCGATGGTGCCGGCTTCTCGAGCACGGGCAGGACAGAAGGGTTCGGCAGCTGCCTGGCGACGTTCATACGCCGGCCGCCTGCTCAATCGGGTGCTGCCGGGGGCGGCCGGCCGATCCATGCCAGTCTAATCGAGGCGGCGCATACAGCTCTTCAGTCCGGCTACCGTATGGGCGAGGTGCGCGACATTCAGCAGGGGGACGCGGCCGGTATCACCTTTACCTTTGGCTGGATACATCGCTCCGCTCCCGATGATCCGCGTTTCATGTGGGCGCTGTTCGAAACCGCCAGGGGACGAGCCACCCTTCGCTGCTATACGTCGGTAGCGCGGTTCGACCAGACCCGCCCGGATTTCGAGACGATCATGCGAGCGCTGATCATTCCGAAGTAGAGGGAGAGGCGAGGTAAGCTGCACTCCTTCCCATAAAGCCGAGAATTCAGGCAAGCCGTCACCGTCGTTTCAACTGCCCCATCGAGTGGAATTCCAGGCAATGAAGACATGGAGGTGGGAATGGAATACGCCCTGTTGCTGCTCACCCTTGCCAGTGGCCTCGCCGGAGCGATCTGGGACAAGCCGCCTCGCTGGGTCAAATACGGCCTCATCTTCATCATTCTCGCGTCGTCAGGTGTCTCCGGATACAAGATCTGGACGGATGATCGGGAGAAGCAGGCAAAGCAGCTATTCGACACGGAAGTCGACCGAAGAACGATCGCTCTGAGTATTTCCGATCTGAACGTCGTGCATCCCCAGATTCTGGGATGGCTGCAATCAAAGGGTTACACGGCTGGCACGGATTGCCGGACATGGGGAGACGGCGTCCTCTGTGACGTTCAGGAGGTTCAGGGGAGGGACAAGTGGGACCTGCCGCTGCGGCGTACCGATCTGGCGGCTTTGTATCTGTACGCCTTGAAGACGAAACCTTCGCTTTCTCCGGAGGCTTTCATGTATCTGGACGCCTTGTTCATGCGAGGCGGGCGCGCTGTTCCCTTGATGCAGCGAACGGATCTGCTCGATACGACCGCCATACTCGCAGCAAACAGCCTGTATGAGAGTTGCGGTTTCGGGCCCAATGCGATGCGGGTGAGCGACAAGCTGGAATTTCTGCTGGATTACCAGCGGGATGCGGCCCTTCACACCGCCGTGCTGGCGCAGCCGGATCCTTCCCTATGGGCCTTGGACGAGGATCCTCCGAAGGTGTTCCATCGCCTGATCACCCAATACAGGCAGAGCGTCGCGGCGCAGGACCGCCAATGCAAGAGCTGAGCCGGAGCGACGGCGGGTCGAGGTAAAGGGGCATCCCGGACAGCAAGGAGCCAGCTTTGGCGGCGGGCGTTTCCAAGAGCAGGCGAGGACGCCTGCGATCCCGGGGAGGAGCGATCCTTATACGTCCGCTGTCAGTTGGCCTTGGCGAAGAACGCATAGGTCGCGGTGTAGGGCACGCCGACTTTCGTCCCGGTGCGCACGGGCGGCGCGGTGGGGGCGACGCCGCCATGGGTGGCGATGCGCTGCACATAGCCGACCTTGTCCAGCACGCCGGCCGCCGGATCGGCGGTGACTTTGATGAGCAGCCAGGGGATGTCGGCGCTGGCTTTTCTTGCCGGCACCGTCACCACGGCCGTATCCTTGTCGCGGACGATCTTGCTGCCATCGGCGGCCTCCCAGGAGGGGCCTGCATAATGATGGACGGCGCCTGGTTTCGCCGCCAGCTCGGCCACGGGGGCCTCGAGCACCCATTTGGGCGCCGCGCCGGCTTCCGCCGTGCTAGTATAGACCTGCAGACCCCTGGCCTTGGCGGTGAAGGCGAGCGTGTAGCCGGGCGGCGGCTGCAGCGCGGCCGGCACGGCCTCCGCCGCTTTTGCAGCCTGCGTTGCTCCGGCGAGCAGCATCGCCGCGGCGACGAAGGCGTAGGTTCTCTGCGTGGGCATTCCGATCTCCTGGCCCGATCCCGGGCTGGTGTCTGTCGCGGCCGGGGTAGCATGGCACGGGTATCATGGGCCCGGCAATATGCCGTGCGAGGCAGTCCACGCCGACAGCGCTGGAATTGAGCGCGCTGTCGGCGTAACGCCCAATTTCACCATGACCAGCAAGAACGATAGAGTGTATGAGGCAACAAAATCAGTAAACCGCCATCGTAATTCCGGCCCCTTGTTTTGACACCGCCTTGGCTTTGCCTGATGTTCGCGGAATTGGGAGGCACCGCATGCGGTGGTTGGTTGCCGGCTTGCTGATCTCGTCGAGTCTGGCCGGAGGCTGCCGGGCCCGCGATCTCCATGACGGTTTCGACAGCGGCAGCGCCGACCGGGCGTCGTGGAGCTTCGGCAAGTTCGTCGGCGGCTATCCGTCCAGGCAGGTGCAACCGCTCTTCTCCGGCAGTGGCGGAACCGCGGGCGCGATCTCGATCGTCACGACCGACGCCGATGGCGGCAATGATTGCCCGCTCGAGGAAATGCCGGCGGGCGGCTGCCAGCGCGCCGAATTGCAGGTCGCCAAGAGCGCAGCGCTGCCTTACGGCGCCGACAGCTGGTATGCGTTCAGCTTCCGCATCCGGGGGCAGGTCGCCGACACCGGCAGCCACCGCACGGTCATCGGCCAATGGAAGGGGCCTGGTAATGACAGCCCGTTCGTGGCGCAGCGCTACGATGACGGCATTTTCCATATCACCGTGGAAACGGCCAACGGGCGCTGCCTCGTTGCGACGGATCGCAACAATGTGGCCGAGGTGCTCGAGGCCCAGGGCCTTCTCGCCTCCCTCGACGCGTCCGACGATCGGGTGCGCGAACAGGCTGTCGCGCTGATGCGGGGCAGAATCGGGCAGCAGCGGCAGGCGGAGGTGCTGACCGGCGTGTTGCCGGCCGACGCACCCTTGCCGGCGCCCCTGCCGGGCAGGGAGCTGGAGGACCGGCGCAGCGGGGAGAACCGTGCCGCCGATTACCTGCAAGGGCTCGCCTTCCTGTCCGCCCCCGAAAATTATCTCGGCTGTCGCCTGGTCCGTATCGAGCCGGTGTCGAACCGGCCGTTGCCGACGCCGAGGGATGCCTGGGTCGACATGGTCTACCATATCAGGGGTTCACACCATGACCCGTCCGGCAGGCCCGTCGGCGCCCTGCTCGAAGTCTGGGCCGACGGCCGGAAGATCGTGCGCGTCAGCGGCGATTTCGGCACCCGGCCGCCCATCGATCCCCAGGCCGATCCGGGGACGCAATATGTCAAGCTCGGTCTCTATCGCCTCAGGCAGCCGGGGACGCTCAGCGTCGACCTCGACGAATTCTCCCAGGCCCCGGATCTGGCCGGGCTGTGGCTCGAGCACATGCATCCGTTGGAGATGCCGTGACGGGTGAATGACAGGGGCTGTAACGGATTGCGTATGCGGGTTTCGGTTACACAGGAGTGGCGGACAATGAGCAAAAAGTCAGCGTAATTCCTCAATCTTGTCCAAGTAGAAGCGCCTGGTGAAACATTGGGTGAATTCTAATTCTGGCAACGTCTGGAATTAGGGCGTCGTCCAGCAGCGGTTGGTTAATGTGAGAGTAACTTGTTTTCTCTGAGGGATCCAATTTGACTCCAATCGCTCCAACTCTGTAAAGAATGGACACGATGTATTTAACAAACTGATCCAAGCTTCGATTCCCCTCAACCTGTAACGTCGCAAAGGCATGTACTGGATCAAAGTCGATCTTATTAGAGGTCGCAATTTCTAAGGCTAATGCTTCTACTCTATCATTCAAAATAAGATCAGAAAGATCGAATGTGGTTTTTCCTACGCCAGCAACAAACCCTAAAAGCTTAGGCAGTGTAGGGAATGCGCTGCGCCATTCTTGCTCAAGCGCTTCTCGGCGTCTTCTGGAATATTCCTTTTCGGCTCTTCGTATATTGGTCGCCGAAACGTCAAAATGATCTTCAGAGGCAATGAGGCATTGATTAACAAATTCGATTATATCTCTCGGTCGGTAAAGAGTTCGATCGATCATATAGTCAAATGGATTAGCATTCCCGACATTGTTTTGAAAAATATCTTCAAATTCCACGAGACCCGCGCTATATTGCCGCCGGAAAAGTTCACGGATGCGTTTTTGAACTAGCTCACGTAACTGAGCTCTGCTCCATTTGATTTGTACAAAATAATCGACCAGCTTTTCACTCTGAAAAGTGAGGTCGTTTGTCTCTTGAATCGACCTTTCCAGTATATCGGATCTGACGCCAACAATGATTTTTAAATTTCTTATTCGTCGAAATGTCTTCAGTGTTTCAATTAGCGCCCTAGTGAGCCTGAAACGCAGAGAGGTGTCAACCCAATTGGTATCTAGTTTGTCTATAAGGATGTAGTAATGCTTTTGCTCATTCGCGGATATACTAGAAAGCATATCAATCACGCCCGAGAGTTTGCTAAGTTGATCAGTGTCAATTATTTTTCGAACGCGGGATAAAATCTCCGTCTTTTTGTCGACGGCGATTTGTTTGTCATACTGACCACGTCCTTTAAAGCGACGTATTTCACCTCCCAGTTCGGCTTCGAATTTCTTCTCAAATTTCTCGGTGATCTCCTTTACATTCTGGTCCGCCGTTATCCAGAATTTTGCTTCCCATTCCTTTAAATATTCCAAAGCCTTTCTCTTTCTTTCGTCGCGCCTAAATATATCCATAAATCTAGCAAAAACACCAATAGATCTAGCTTCGTCATCTACTCTTTGTTGCAGTCGGATAAACTCCAAACATAAGATATGTTTCCAGAGTATCTGAAATAAAAGATCTAAATCTGCACCAATGCTATGAAGAAAATTCACTACATCCGAGCTACTTATGTAACTCATCGCCATATCTAGGGGGTCTATTTCCGAGTAGTGTTCCGAATTTTTCGATATGTAGCGTATTATGGCCGTTTTTCCAGCGCCGGTACGAGCCGATATTATCATACCGGAAGATTCTACGCTTTGACACGCCCTTACAGCCGGATGATAGACAAAGCAGTCGAATAGAAATTCGTCATCGGATTCGGCTGCGTTGCTGCCAATGCTCATCCCATAATGCAGTCGAATGGGATTGTTGTGTTTATTCGCTTTTGCCATCGCAGCGCAGATCGAATTTCTCAATGCTAAGGATCAATCAGGTGAAGATTACCTCGCTATTGCGCGTGCGCAACATAAAGCATAGCCGATATCCCCAAGTTTGTAGGATAGCATTATCTACAATCTGAGGTTTACCGCTTCCACCTCCGCCCAAGCTTCCCGCCACTCTTTTTCCTCGCCTCGGCCCCCAGGGGTACTTTTCGCGATCCGTGCCCGGGTCTATGCCGCCCAGCTCAGGCTTAATTTAGAGTCCCCTCTTGGGGATCCG
Organism: Labrys sp. (in: a-proteobacteria); assembly: GCF_047605565.1. Classification (NCBI taxonomy): domain Bacteria; kingdom Pseudomonadati; phylum Pseudomonadota; class Alphaproteobacteria; order Hyphomicrobiales; family Xanthobacteraceae; genus Labrys; species Labrys sp. (in: a-proteobacteria). Next base: position 98,319 of record NZ_JASGFM010000017.1, on the reverse strand, counting down.
TAAACCCCCCGCCTTTAGGCGGCTGGAATTACGGTAACAGTGCATTTTATTGACAGTGCCGAATTTAATAGAAATTAAATGCGCTATCGCTGTAATCAAAATTCAATTGGGATCAAATCTAGGCGTCATGAAAAAACGACGACTGTTTTCTTCGAAAAAATTACCGAGTATAGACATATTAATTTCACTCAGATTTGGATTTTCCTGGCATTTCTTGCATAGCGGAAAGTGAAATCCATTAATTTCGGTATTGTCTTTGCTCCCTGGATGTCCGGTGTCGACGTACGTTGCAGAGAGGCCAATGAGTTCCGTCCCAGCATTCTTCGTCAAGCGACCAAACGCACGCTCAATAAGCCGCCAAGGCATTGTGTCCATGCGCTCCGTGCCGGCGCTTTCTGCTTCTCCTTGATCATTGATAATACGGTAGGCAGGAACATCCTCCCACGTGTCCTTAGGGCTTCTGTCGGATACTATTATGTGCAGTAGAGATACATAAGGAAATCCAATGTCAAGCAGTGACCGGCATTGAGAATAACCAAATTCGTTGGGCGACTTGTCCTGTTTTTTATAACTAGCTCTGATAATCTTAATTTCTACCGCCATTGTCTTATCGAGTATGAGCGTGTCTCGTTCGTACGGTATTACAATTAAATCAATATCGCCTGGGAGTTTTTGTCCGTGGAAAATTAATTCAGTTTTTGCTACAGGGCAAATAAGAACTCCGCTTTCACGTGGCATACTATGGAAATAATCAGGTAGAAGCCCGGAGTATATAGACCCAAATAGTCTCCTATTGCCCATTATAAATAGAGTCAAAAATGTCTCATTAGATTTTTCTACCATATTTCTTGATGTTGCGAAGAACAGATCTCCATCATTTGGCTTGAATGGTTGTGAGTAAAATTTGCGATGGAGTTTCTTGGTCACGATTTGTTCAATTTTTACATGAGCTATGTGTGAATATTCGTGAGGCATATATAGAATTATGGTTGCGGTTGATTGCCATTCTCCAGAGGCGAGGTAGCGGAGCTGGAGAATTGCCCAGGTCCGCTACCGCTTCCACCCCCGTCCAGGCTTCCCACCACCCTTCTTCCTGGCCTCCGCACCCAACGGCACCTCGCGATCCGTGCCTGGCCCCATGCTGTCCAGCCCCGGCTTGGCGGCCCGCGTCTTCGGCAGATTCGCTGCGTCGCCATAGGCCTTCGGGCCCTTATAGGCGCCGGCCTTCTGGCGCACGTTGATTTGCCGGGCCGAGCCGTCGTCGGCCACGGCCATTTCCGTCTCGCGCAGGCGCTTGAGTTCGTCGCGCAGGCGGGCGGCTTCCTCGAAGCGGAGGTCGGCGGCGGCGTCGCGCATGCGCTTTTCGAGGTCGGCGGTGACCGCTTCGAAATTGTGGCCGACGGTGGCGACATTGTCGGCAAGGCCCTTGTCGACGGTGACGCGGTCGCGCTCATAGACCGAATTGGTGATGTCGGCGATCGAGCGCTTGACGCTCTCCGGCGTGATGCCGTTGGCCTGGTTCCAGGCCATCTGCTTCTCGCGGCGGCGGTTGGTCTCGGCGATGGCGCGCTCCAGCGAGCCGGTCATGTTGTCGGCATAGAGCAGGACGCGGCCGTCGACATTGCGGGCGGCGCGGCCGATGGTCTGCACCAGCGAGGTCTCGGAGCGCAGGAAGCCCTCCTTGTCGGCGTCCAGGATGGCGACCAGGGCGCATTCGGGAATGTCGAGGCCCTCGCGCAGCAGGTTGATACCAACAAGCACGTCGAAGGCGCCGAGACGCAGGTCGCGGATGATCTCGATGCGCTCGATGGTGTCGATGTCCGAATGCATGTAGCGCACGCGCACGCCGTGGTCGTGCATGTATTCGGTGAGGTCCTCGGCCATGCGCTTGGTCAGCACGGTGACGAGGCTGCGATAGCCTTTTCGCGCGACCTCCTGCACCTCGCCGAGGAGATCGTCGACCTGGGTGCGGGCGAGACGGATCTCGCATATTGGATCGATCAGTCCGGTTGGGCGGATCACCTGCTCGGCGAAGACGCCGCCGGTGTGCTCCAGCTCCCATTTGCCGGGGGTGGCCGAGACATGCACGGTCTGCGGGCGCATGGCGTCCCATTCCTCGAAGCGCAAGGGACGGTTGTCGAGGCAGGAGGGCAGGCGGAAGCCATATTCGGCCAAAGTCGCCTTGCGCCGGAAGTCACCTTTGTACATGGCGCCGATCTGCGGCACGGTGACGTGGCTCTCATCGGTGAAGACGAGGGCGTTGTCGGGCAGATATTCGAACAAGGTCGGCGGCGGCTCGCCGGGCAGGCGGCCGGTGAGCCAGCGCGAATAGTTCTCGATGCCGGCGCAGGAGCCGGTGGCCTCCATCATCTCCAGGTCGAAGGTGGTGCGCTGGTCGAGGCGTTGGGCCTCCAGCAGGCGGCCGCCGGTATAGAGCTGCTGCAGCCGGGTCTTGAGCTCGTCCTTGATGCCCTTGATCGCCTGGTTCAGCGTCGGGCGCGGCGTCACATAATGCGAATTGGCGTAGACTTTGACGAATTGCAGGTCCTGGATCTTCTGGCCGGTGAGCGGATCGAATTCGGCGATGCTCTCGATCTCGTCGCCGAACAGATTGATGCGCCAGGCGCGGTCCTCATAGTGGGCCGGGAACAGCTCGATGGTGTCACCGCGCACCCGGAAGGTGCCGCGGCCGAAATCGGCATTGATGCGCTTGTATTGCAGGGCGACGAGGTCGGCGATCAGCTGCTTCTGCTCGACGCGCTCGCCCACGCTCATGCCGAAGGTCATGGCGGTGTAGGTTTCCACCGAGCCGATGCCGTAGATGCAGGAGACCGAGGCGACGATGATGACGTCGTCGCGTTCGAGCAGCGCGCGCGTGGCCGAGTGGCGCATGCGGTCGATCTGCTCGTTGATCGAGGACTCCTTCTCGATATAGGTGTCGGTGCGCGGCACATAGGCCTCGGGCTGATAGTAGTCGTAGTAGGAGACGAAGTATTCCACCGCATTGTTGGGGAAGAACGACTTGAACTCGCCATAGAGCTGGGCCGCCAGCGTCTTGTTGGGCGCCAGGATCAAAGCGGGGCGCTGGGTGCGGGAGATCACCTGCGCCATGGTGAAGGTCTTGCCCGAGCCGGTGACCCCGAGCAGCACCTGGTCACGCTCATGGCTCTGCAGGCCCTCGACCAGGTCGGCGATGGCGGTGGGCTGGTCGCCGGCCGGCTGATATTCCGAGACCAGCTCCAGGCGGATGCCGCCCTCGCTCTTGTCGGGGCGCGAGGGGCGGTGCGGCGTCCACACCGGCTTGCCGACCATGCGCGGGTCGCCGCCCTCCAGCAGCTCGGAGAGCGCCTTGATGGTGCCGGCCGAACCGCCGAGCTTGTCGAGCCCGTCGGGATCGGCCTCGCCGCCATCCTTGGCGCGTGCCTTCTTGTCGGGCCCCTTGCGTTTGACCGCGCGGCCCTCCATCTCGGCGCCTCCGCCGGCCGAGGGTACGCCCAGTTTGGCGGCCAGCTCCGGATCGAGGCCGGTGATGGCGCCGGTGTCGAAGCCGCTCTGCGGCCCCTCGCCGAAGCCCGGCTTCTCGTCGTCGCGCAGGCTACTCTTGGCCTCCTTGAGCAGGCCGGGATTGAGCAGGGCCTTCAGATGCTCGTCGAGCGAGGGCAAGGCCGGCCGCGCCGCCTTGGATTTCGGCGTGCGGAGTTTCTTCGGAGCAGGGGTCTTGCTCGAGGAGGGGGCTTTGGGTGTATCGGACATGCCCTGATAATGGGGTGAGTCACGCGCGGGGGGAAGGGCCGTCGTCGGAAACTTGCTGACAACGTCCTGTCAGCAGGGTGGCGAAGTTCCCCGCGGCACGACAAGGCCGGTGTCCCTGTGCTAGCGACGGGGGATCATTGCCTTCGGAGTTTCGGATGATCCGTCCTGCAAGTTTTATCATGGCAGCGACCTTGGCGGTCGCAACCCTTGCTTTGCAAGGCCCGGCCCAGGCCGCCGGCTTCGACTGCCGCAAGGCGCATACGGTCGTCGAGAAGCTGATCTGCGCCCATCCCAAACTGTCCCGCCTCGATGACGAGATGAACCGGCTCTACCAGGCCATCGAAGGCGAGACGCGCGGGGTCGACGGCGAGACCGGCGCGGTCAGCGATCCCTTCGGCAAGGACCAGACCCGCTGGCGCGAGACGGTGCGCGACATCTGCACCGGCGCCCCCTGCATCGAGCGCGCCTATGCGGCGCGCATCGCCCAGGTCAAGAAGGACTGGGCCTCGGCCCTGGGCGAGGGGCAGTAAGAAAAACGCTGTCGTCCCCGGCGATACCCTCGGCCTCTCTCGCTACGCTCGCGAGGCGCTCGGCCGGGGATGACAGAGCATCTAGTCCGGATCACCTGTCGCCATTTGTGGCCGGGTTTCTCCCCGCCTCAACGGACGTGGAAGTCCGTAGCGACCAAAGGCAGGCCGAGACGGGCGGCGACGGCGCGGGAGGCCAGGTTGTCCCAGGAGGTGCTGTAGAAGGGCACGGCCCCCAGCGCCCGCACGGCCTGCGCCCAGCCGGCGACGACCGCAGCGGCATGGCCCCGGCGGCGGTAATCGGCATGGGTTTCGACCCCGGCGCAATGCACCGCGTCCGAGATGCGCACGCTGGCGCAGAGCGCCACGGCGCGATCGCCTTCGACCATTGCCAGGAAAGGCCGCCGGTGCGGCACGTCCGGCAGCCAGTCGGGAAAGAGCGACCGCAGCAGGTCGGCATTGCCCTCATGGATGGCGACGGGTTGCCGTTGCGGCGGCGGGACGGCATCCGCCCGGTAGACCGGCCCGGCCCAGATCTGCGTCACCGGAGCCTGGTGGCCGAGCAAATCGAGATAGGCTTCCTCCCGGGCCGGGCGCTCCCTCGGCACCTCGCCCAGCGTCTCGTCGCGGCAGAGTTCGCCGAGACGGGCGACCAGGGCATCCGGCATGTCGGCACGGCAGCGAAACAATGGCCCGGCCGGCGTGCGCATCAGATGGAAGCGGGGTGCCGGGCGGCAGTCCCACTCATTGCTGTGCAGCAGGCGCCCGCGGGCGTCGGTGGCATAGAGCGTGTCGAGACGGCGGCTCAGCAAGGCCCGCTGGGAATCTGTGTCGAGAGGCATGGGCTGAGCCTATCGATGCCGCACCGCACAGGCAATCGCGGGGGCGAGCGTCCTGTATCCGCCGAAACTGAGGCCCCGGGCAAACGATGCAAGAGATCGCCACAGCCCTAGATTGTCCTGGCTCCGGCTCATGCTAGATCTCGGATCGTCCCTCCGGAATGGAATCACCGCGACATGAAGCTTCAGCTTGCCCTCGGTGCCGCTGCCCTGGCCCTGATGCTGCCCGGCCAGGCCCTGGCCGATTGCGACATCACCGACGCCCTGCTCAAGCAGGCCTATCCCGACGCGCAGCAAGGCGACAACGGCCTGCTGGTCAAGGGCGGCGGCTATGATCGTGCAATCAACCCGGATGACGTGGTCTGCAAGGCCTGGCCCTACCGCCCCGAGCTGATGCTGGCGGCCGTGCCGCTGATCGAGGCCAAGCCGCCGGTCGAGGGCGAGAACAAGGGCGATGTCGAGATCATCATCGCCGATGTCGCCACCGGCAATCCCGTCGCGCGGCGGCTGGAAAAGGGCATGGCGTTCTCGGACGCCATCCAGTTCGGCTCGATGAGCCTCGATACCGCCCGTTACGACGTCGGCGACGGGCTGCGCGCCTTCGGCCTGCGCACCTCGCAATCCGGCAGTTCGCGCGTCAATCCCTATGACGAACAGGCGCTCTGGATGTACACCTTCGACAAGGGACGCATCGAGCGCGTGCTGGACGGGCTGATCGTCGAGCGCAGCAATGGCGAGAACAATGGCGATTGCGAGGGCGAGTCGACCTCGGTCACGCGGACCGTCAAGCTCGGGCCCAAGGTCGAGCTGGGCTATCGCGACCTCACGGTCGAGCAGGCCGTCACCCACGAAACCTCGAAGAAGGTCGGCGGCGAGTGCCGCTTCGACAAGCGGCCCGGCAAGCCGGCGAAATTCGAGCTGATCTACGACAACGGCCATTATCGTCCGGCCGCCGGTGTGAAGCCGCCCGGCGAGAAGGGCGATATCGAGACGGACCTGTTCTCCAGCATCGAGATCGGGGCGCAGCCATGATCGGGCGCCGTCTCGCCGGCCTTGCCATTGCCTGCCTCCTGCCGGCCGTCTTCACGCCCATGATCGCCCAGGCCGCCGGCAAGCCCTCCTTCGATTGCCGTAAGGCGGCGACCGAGGTGGAGCAGGCAATCTGCGCCAGCCCAGCCCTGTCGAAAGCCGATGCCGAGATCGCAATCGCCTATGACCGCTTGCGCAAGGCCCTGGATCCCCGGGCCGCGGCCGCGCTTGCCGCCGACCAGCGCTGGTTCGTGGGCGCCCGCGACGATGCGGGCGCCAGCAAGGAAGGGGTTGGTGCCTTTCGCACGCTGAAGGAGCGTCTTATGGAGCGGGCGCGTTTCCTGAAGGGGATCAGGACGAAGCCGGAGGACGGCTTCGTGGGCAGTTGGCACAACAATACGGGTGGGTTCGACATCGAGGCCAGGCCGGATGGCAGCCTGATCGTCTCCGGCGATACCGTCGAACCGGTGATGGGGCGCTGGGTCTGCGAGATCAATGCCAGCGGCAGGGAGGCCGGCGGCGTCTTCGAGGCCAGGCAGGAAGGCGACGCCTCCTTCCTCAAGCTCACCCGCGAGGGCGCCAGCCTCAAGGTCGAGACCGTGTTTCCTGATGATGCGAGCGAGCACCGGGTCGAATATTGCGGCCAGAACGGCTCGATGGACGGCAGCTATTTCCAGGTACCATCAGGCAGCAAATGAGGATGGGCATTCACGTCAGGAAACGCTCTCGGCCATGAAGCGCCGGTAGCCGCTGGAGCGCAGTTCGCAGGCCGGGCAGGTGCCGCAGCCATAGCCCCAATCGTGCCGATGGCTGCGATCGCCATTGTAGCAGGTGTGGGTCTGTTCGCGGACGAGGTCCACCAGCCGGTCGCCGCCGAGTTCCCGAGCCAGCGCCCAGGTCTGCGCCTTGTCGATCCACATCAGGGGCGTGTGGATGACGAAACGGCTTTCCATGCCGAGATTGAGCGCCAGCTGCATCGCCTTCATGGTGTCGTCGCGGCAATCCGGATAGCCGGAGAAATCGGTCTCGCACACACCGGTGACGAGATGGCGAGCGCCGCGCCGATAGGCGAGGGTGGCGGCGAAGGTCAGGAAGAGCAGATTGCGCCCGGGCACGAAGCTGTTGGGCAGGCCGTTCTCCTGCATGGCGATCTCGACGTCGCGCGTCAGGGAAGTTTCGCTGATGCGGCCGAGTATGCCGAGGTCGACCAGGTGGTCATCGCCCAGGCGCGCGGCCCAGGCGGGGAAGGCGTCGCGAAAGGCGGCGAGAACCACGGGGCGCATCGCCAGCTCGATGCCGTGGCGCTGGCCATAATCGAAGCCGATGGTCTCCACGCTGTCGAAGCGCTCGAGCGCCCAGGCCAGGCAGGTGGTGGAATCCTGACCGGCCGAGAACAGGACCAGGGCTTTGTTAGACATGGTTCTCTCCATCCTGAACTTTGAATTGTTATCCCGGGCCTCGCTGCTTGCGAGCACAGCGAGGAAGAGCGAGGGGAAGGGGATCCAGGGGCCATTGCGTCGAGACCTTCGGTCCCTGGATCCCCTTCCCGCCACTGCGGTGGCGCCGGGGATGACACGGTCTATCTTTCGCTAATGCGTTGGTCGCAAGACTGGTTGGCATAGGCGCGCGGAATAGCGGAGCTTGTCAGCTTTCTCCAACCGCCGTGGCGAGGCGCGGGCCGAGATGGGCGTGGCCGCGCCGGCGTGCGAGCGTCTCCTGGCGATGGCGTTCGCGCGAGGAGGCTTTCTGTGTCTCGGTGAGCGTTGCGGCGCAATAGGGGCAGCTCACCCCTTCCTCGTAGTCGGGCGATTGCCGGTCCGTTGCCGAGAGAGGCGACAGGCAGCCATGGCAGAGGCTGAAATTCTCTGGCCTCAGGCCGTGGCCGACCGCAACGCGCTTGTCGAAGACGAAGCAGGCGCCCTCCCACAGGCTCTCAGTGGGCGGAATCTCTTCCAGATAGCGCAGCACGCCGCCCTTGAGGTGATAGACCTCCTCGAAGCCCTCGCGCAGCATCAGGCTGGTCGCCTTCTCGCAGCGTATGCCGCCGGTGCAGAACATCGCCACCTTCTTGTGCCTGGCAGGATCGAGATTGTCCCTGACATAAGCAGGGAAGTCGCCGAAGCTCTCGGTCTTCGGATCGAGTGCACCCTTGAAGCTGCCGATGCGCACCTCGAAATCGTTGCGCGTGTCGATGACCAGCACATCCGGATTGGAAATCAGGGCATTCCAGTCCTTGGGCTCGACATAGGTGCCGACGCGCTCCAGCGGGTCGACGCTCTTGTCGCCGATGGTGACGATTTCTTCCTTCAGCCGCACCTTCATGCGCAGGAAGGGCATCTCCTCGGCGAAGGAGGTCTTGTGCTCGATGCGATCGAGGCCGGTGATCGCGCGCAGGCGCGGATGGAAGCTCGCCATCGCCTCGGGCGTACCGGCCACCGTGCCGTTGATGCCTTCATGTGCCAGCAGGATGATGCCCTTGATGCCGAGCGAGCAGGTAAGCTTGGCCAGCGGCTCGCGCAGCTCGGCGAACCCGGGCAGGCGGGCAAAATGATAGAACGCGGCGATTTCGATGGTCGGCATCGCCGCTCTTTAGCGCCAATGGAGGCGGGGGGCAAATTCCTCATGTCATCCCGCACGCGGTGCAGCATGCAATGCTGCTCCGCAGATGCGGGACCGTTCTTCGGCACCGGCGCTTGGCTCCCTACGCGGTCCCGGATCTGCGCCGCGGCACGATGTGCCGCAGCTTGTCCGGGATGACCCCTCCCTATTGCGCCGCCTGCCGGGACGCCACGATGGTGTCGGCCTGCCGCCCCGAGAGTTCGGCCAGATGGTCGAATTTGGACCGGAACGTGCCGACGCCTGCCGTCGCCGAACGCAGCTCGATGATCAGGTCGGTGATCTCGGCTTCCGGGATCAGCGCCTGCACCACGTCCCAGCCTTCCCAACCGTCGCGGGCATCGAAGCCGAGGATCTGGCCGCGCCGAGAGGAGACGATGGCGTTGGCCTTCGCCGTGGCATCCGAGGGCACCGAGATCTCCACCGCCAGCACCGGCTCCAGCAGCACGGGATTGCATTGCGGCATCGCCTCGCTCATGCCGATGCGCGCCGCCGTCTGGAAAGCCATGTCGGAGGAATCCACCGTGTGATAGGAGCCGTCCGTCAGCGATACGCCGACATCCACCACCGGGAAGCCGAGCGGGCCGCGCTTGAGATAGTGCTTCACGCCCTCCTCGACGGAGGGAATGTAGTTGCGCGGCACCACGCCGCCGGTGATCTTGTCGATGAAGGCGAAGCCCTCGCCGCGGGGCAGGGGCATGACGTCGATCACCACGTCGCCGAACTGGCCATGGCCGCCCGATTGCTTCTTGTGGCGACCGCGCACGCCCGTCACCGGCTTGCGGATGGTCTCGCGATAGCCGATCTGTGGCTGGCTGGAGTCGACGGCGACGCCGAATTTCGAGGCGAGCTTCTCCACGGCCACGCGCAGATGCATCTCACCCTGGCCGCGCAGGACAGTGTCGCCGAGCTCGGCATTCTGCTCCATGGCGAGCGCCTGGTCCTCGTCGGTGAGGCGCTGGAGGGCGGCCGAGAGCTTGACGTCGTCCTTGCGGTCGCGCGCCCGGACGGCGAGCGACATCACCGGCTGGGGCGCCTCGATCTCGGCCGGCCGGGGCACGGCCTTGCCGACAGCCAGCATGTCGCCGGTATGGGCGGCATCGACCTTGCCGAGCGCGACGGTATCGCCGGCCTGCGCCTGCGTCGTCTTCTGGGTGGTCTGGCCCAGCAGCCGGGCACAGCCGGCGATGCGGCCGGTCTCGCCGGAAGAGGTCGTGACCGTCATGCCTTCCTGGAAGGCGCCGCTGAGCACGCGCGTCAACGAGAGCTTGCCGGCATGGGCGGTATGGAAGGTCTTCATCACATAGCCCAGGGGCTCCGATCCCGGCGTGATGCCGAGCCGTGCGGCGGTCTCATGGATGCAGGGCGCCTCATGGCGTAGCGCCTTCATCAGCCGCAGCATGCCGTTGCCATTGGCCGCCGAACCCATCAGGACCGGCACGGCCAGGCCATCGCGCAACTCGTGGGCGAGGTCGTCGAAGACCCGGTCGCGGGGCGGCTCGACCTCTTCGAGGAGCTGTTCCATCAGCGCGTCGTCATGATCCGACAGCCGTTCCAGCATGGAATAGCGGGCATCCTTGCTTTCGTCGCGTTCGTCCGGCGGGATCTCGACCACCTGCGAGGCGGCATGCTCCTGGTAGATGAAGGCGCGCTCGAGCGCGAGGTCGACATAGCCGACGGCGACGCCGTTCTTCCAGATCGGGATCTGGCGCAGCAGCAGCGGCAGCCGGGAGGCCGGCTGCAGCAGCGGCAGGGCCTCGCGCACGCTCTGGTGCGAATTGTCGATCTTGTTGAGGAAGAGGAAGCGCGGAATTTTCTGGTCTTCGAGTTCTCGCAGGATCAGCTGCAGGGCCGGAACCTTCTTCTCGTCGGCCTCGCAGACCACCACCGCGGCATCGACCGCCGGCAGTACGGGGCGCATCTCGGCCAGAAATTCGATCGAGCCGGGGCAATCGATGAAAGTAAAGGTCTCGCCCATGAAATCCACGGAGGCGATGTTGGCCTCCACGCTCATGGTGTGGGCACGCGCCTCGGCGCTGGCATCGCCGATGGTGGAGCCGGCCGCCACGGTGCCCTGGCGCTGCAGGGCGCCCATGCGTGCGAGGATGGCTTCAAGAAGGGTCGTCTTGCCGCTTTGGAACGGGCCGACCAGGGCGATGCAGCGCGGCCCGCTGGATCGTCTGCCGTTTGGAGTGTTCTGCGTCATTGTCGCGTCCCTCCTGTTCTGGCCGCCGCTCTTTTGGGCGGCTGATTGGAACCGTCGCGCCGATTGGAGGCCGTGGCAAGGGAAAAGTGACAAGCGCTGGCAAGGGCGGCAAAGCCTATGCCGCCCGGCAAACCATGCTCCGCTCAGGCCGCAAGGCGGAAATCGGCCCGCCAGCCGAGCTCGTCCAAAGCCCTGGCGGTCGAGAGTTCGGCGCTTGCCTCAGCGACATTGTAGGCACCGGGCCGGCCGCGATCGATTGCGAGCAGCGCCGCCAATGCCGCGGCATCGACATGCACCGACATTGGCCGTCGCGGACTGTCGCTGCCAGTGCCGGGACCGTAGAGATAGCCGTAGCGTAGGACCACGCCTTCGGCCGGCGCCTGGAGCACGGCGTCCTCCAGGGCGATCACCCCCTGCACGCTGACGGCGCCCGGACCCTCGGCGCCATGGTTGAGGGGATCGGTCTCGGCATGTGGCAGCGGCCCGGGCGCGTAGACCCAGGCAATGCTCTGGGCGATGATCCGCCGGGCTCCGGCCGCGAGAGCGGCCGCCACCAGATTGGCGGTGCCTTCCCGGCGAATGCGGGCATTGCGCGGCACGAAATCGGCCATGCGGGCCGGGTCGAGGGCTGGGGGCAGATCGGTGAGCTGATGGATGACGATTTCAGGCCTGGCGGCCGTTACCGCGGCGACCAGCGCGTCACGGTCGAAGACGTCGACCACGACCGGCTTGGCCCCCAGTTCTTGCAAGGCGTCGGCTTTGGCGGGCGTACGCGTGGTGCCGACGACGCGGTGGCCGGCCCGAAGAAGCAGGCGCGTGAGCGGCGCGCCGATGGCACCGGTCGCACCGGCCAGAAAGATGGTTCGAGGTGAAGTGGTTTGGGACATGGCTAACCTCGTCTCAGAATGATCGGTTCTGAAATAGCCTCGCCATGAGGTCAGCGAAAAGTGCCAAGAATTGTATGAAGGACTGTACCAAAAAAATGCGCCGGATGGCGGGGGGACCATCCGGCGCGTTGAGCGACCCGTTCAATTCGCTTGCGGGGGGACTAGGCGAAGAACCCAATGGTCGCTGTTACTACTGTTGCGGTCGCGAGAAGTCCGACGAGCCAGAGCGCCAAGGTCAGCTGACGTTCCGCCTCGGCCGCCGAAACGCGCATGGCGCGGGTGTCGGCCTTGAACATGCGTGCGGTTGCTTGATTGACGGCCATCATGATCTCCTCGAAACACTCGACTGGAAAACCTCTAACGTCCTTCCGTCTAGACCTTCGCCCGGCGGGACGAAGTGCGAAAACGCACGCGGCACTCAACTCGGTTACTTGGTACTCCGCCTCACACCACCGGAACTCGCGTGGCCATGAAGCGCATCGGCTACGATCAAAGCATCGCTGCCGATCACGGCGGGCTTTTGCACGTTCTCGGGCGGCGGTGAGGAAGTTTCGCGGCATTGTTGTGTCGATGTCACCAAGCAATGAACTCGCGCGACCTCTCCGGCAAGTTGTGCATTGGACGTAATCTTTGCGCTTGAATGCAGGCCGGGCGGCGCCTAAGCAGAGGCGCGCCCTGCGGGGCGGGCAGGGGGCCGCCCGCGCGGCGGCCGCTAGGTTCCGCTTCAACCCGCATTTCCCACGGCTTACAGGAGTTCCCAGCCATGGCTTTTCTCGCCGACGCCCTCTCGCGCATCAAGCCTTCCGCGACCATCGCGGTGAGCCAGAAAGCGCGCGAACTCAAAGCGGCGGGACGCGACATCATCGGCCTGGGTGCGGGCGAGCCCGACATGGATACGCCCGACAACATCAAGAAGGCCGCAGTCGACGCCATCATGCGCGGGGAGACGAAATATCCGCCGGTCTCCGGCATCCCTCAGCTGCGCGAAGCCATTGCCGCCAAGTTCAAGCGGGAGAACGGGCTCGACTACAAGCCTTCGCAGACCATCGTCGGCACTGGCGGCAAGCAGATCCTGTTCAACGGTCTGATGGCGACGCTCAACACGGGCGACGAGGTCGTCATCCCCACGCCCTACTGGGTGTCCTATCCGGAGATGGTGGCCCTGTGCGGCGGCACGCCGGTCTTCGCCGAAACCACGCTGGCCACCAATTTCAAGCTGTCGCCCGAGGCGCTGGAAAAGGCGATCACGCCCAAGACCAAGTGGTTCATCTTCAATTCGCCGTCCAACCCGTCCGGCGCCGCCTATAGCCGTGACGAGCTGAAGGCACTCACCGACGTGCTGCTGCGCCATCCCCATGTCTGGGTGATGACCGACGACATGTATGAGCATCTCGTCTATGGCGATTTCGTCTATTACTCGCCGGCCCAGGTCGAGCCCAAGCTCTATGACCGCACCCTCACCATCAACGGTGTCTCCAAGGCCTATTCGATGACCGGCTGGCGCATCGGCTATGCCGCCGGCCCCGAGAAGCTGATCAAGGCGATGGACATGATCCAGGGCCAGCAGACTTCGGGCGCCTGCACCATCGCGCAATGGGCGGCGGTCGAAGCGCTCAATGGCACGCAGGACTTCATCCCCGAGCGCCGCAAGATCTTCGAGGGCCGCCGCGACCTGATCGTAGGCATGCTCAACCAGGCCAAGGGCATCCAGTGTCCGACGCCGGAAGGGGCCTTCTACGTCTATCCCTCCTGCGCCGGCACGATCGGCAAGACGGCGCCCAGCGGCAAGGTGATCGAGACGGACGAGGATTTCGTGTCGGAACTGCTGCAGGCCGAGGGCGTGGCGGTGGTGCATGGTTCGGCCTTCGGTCTCGGCCCGAATTTCCGCATCTCCTATGCGACCTCCACCGAGGCCCTGGAAGAGGCCGGCCGCCGTATCCAGCGCTTCTGCAACACGCTGGTCTGATCGTCTAGGATCGGGATCTCATCCGGCCCGCCCCAGATGGGGCGGGCTTTTTATTGAGGTGTGATCGGCATTTTCAGGCCTTGCGCGGTTACGTTTTCGGATCCGGATTTTCCGTATGCCCGTCGACCGCGATGATCTGGCCCGACACGAGTCTGGCCGCATCGGATGCCAGGAACACGGCCATGGCCGCGATGTCCTCGGCGCTGACGAAGGAACGCATCGAGGTTCCGCCGGCATAGCCGGCATAGATCGCATCGCGCGTCGTGCCCTTGGCCGCAGCTTCCCTGGCCATGACGGCTTCCATGCGGGGACCTTCGACGGCGCCCGGGCAGATCGAATTCGCCCGGATGCCATAGGGGCCGAGTTCCATCGCCAGCGTTTTCATCAGGCCATTGATGGCCCATTTCGAGGCGCTGTAGGGAGCCCGGTTCGGATAGCCGTAAATGCCCGCCGTCGACGAAGTCAGGATGATGGCGCCCGAGCGCTGTGTCTTCATGCTAGGTGTTGCATGCTTGGCGAACAGGAAGGCGCCCTCGAGATTGACCGCCAGGCAGTGCCGCCAAGCCGCGACCTCGATAGTCTCGATCGGAGCCGTGGGACCGGCGATGCCGGCATTGGCACACAGGGTGTCCAGCCCGCCCCAGGAAGCGCAGATCCGGGCGAACAAGGCTTCGACTGCGGCTTCGTCGCAGACATCGAGCGGCGTACGCTCCCAGGTCGGCGGACAGGAGGCCAGGGCGCCTGCATCAACGTCTGCGACCCATACATGCGCACCCGCCTTGTGAAACGCCTCGGCCATGGCCCGGCCGATGCCGCTGCCTCCCGCCGTGATCAGAACGCGCTTGTCCATGGTGATGCCCCCTGGTTCGCCCGCCATAGTTTGAGGAGGCTACGCTTGTCGACGCCTCGAGCAGGGGGCGGGAAGCGACGCAAAGCGTGCCTGTTGCGACTTTGTCCGGGTGCTAGTCGCTCGGGGCAATCGCCGTACGAAAGCCGAAGATCCTGCCCAACGGCAAAAGCCCCTTCAGCGTTGCCAGCTTCGGGCGGCGAGCCACAGGCCGAACACCAGCACGGCCACCAGGACGACATGGAATATCGTGTCGCCACCTGTCTGTGGTCCGATGCCGATGGCGATCGTGAAGGCGCCGACCAGCGTCCCGAGAAGGGCAAGGCCTTGTGCGACAAGGGCGGCATGTCGCGCTAGGGACGGACGGACAAGGCCGGTGGCGAAGCCCAGCGCCAGGATGACGGCGATGATCGCTTCCGCAGTGGCAGCTCTCGAATGGGGCTCTCCAAAAGGCAGCAGTCCCGCATGCACCAGGGAGGCACAGGCAAAAAGCGTAATTTCGGGGGCGAGCAGGCGTGCGATCGGAGCGGTCATGATACTTGGTTCGCGTTTCCGGTCATGCCCATGCCAAGGCAACGCAGGGCGGCATACAGGGTGTCTGGTTTGCTTTCATCCGGGGAAGAACGCCAGGCGACGAAGCCGTCCGGCCGTACCAGCACGGCTCCATCCGGATCGAGGCGATAGGCAGCCGGCCAGCGGTCGTCGATGTCGACGATATCGCCCTCGGCGCCGATGATCTCGCAGGCGAGCGGCAGGTCGAGCCGCCGACGAGCCTCCTCGGCTGCCTGGCGCCAGTCGGTCTTGCTTGCCAGCAGCACGAGACCTTTGCCGAAGAGATCGAGACTGGACAGGCGCTGGCCATCGCGTTCGAGCCAAAGATGCGGGGCGCGGGTGCCGGGATTCGCCGCCAGCGTGGCATGAGACTCGAAGGGCGTGCTCGACATGAGGCCGGCCGGCGGGAAGGCGCCGGCTTCGAGGCGCTGGCCGAGCACGACGTCGTAATCCGGCACGACCGGAACTGCCGGCGGCAGGCGCTTGGAGGGGTCCTTGAACCAGCTTTGCAGCCGGGCGAGGGCCTGGGCCAATGTCGCCTGCACGATGGGGCGGCGCTCGGCGTCATAGCTGTCGAGCAGACGCGGATCGGCCTCACCCTTCAGCACCATGGCCAGCTTCCAGGCGAGGTTGTGGGCGTCGTGAATGCCGGTATTGCCACCGAAGGCGCCGGTCGGCGGCATCAGATGGGCGGCGTCGCCGACGAGGAAGGCCCGGCCCTCGCGAAAGCGGTCGGCGATGGCGGCGGCGACCTCCCATGCCCTGATGTCGACCGGTTCCGCCTTGATGCCGGGGCGGCCTGCCGCACAGATCGCCAGTTCGCGGCAGCGGACTGCGTCGAAGTCCGCCGGGCGTTCGCCTTTCTGCGGAAAATATTGCAGCGCCAGCAGCCAACGACCGCCGGCGCGCGGCGTGATGGTGCCGTTGAGATCGGTGATGAAGCAGGAGGTGAAGCGTCTGCCCTGCAGGATTGGCGGCAGGTTGGTGTCGAAGATGATGCTGATCCAGTGCTGCAGGGAGCCGGGGCCGCTGCGACCGATGCCGAGCCGTTCGCGCAGGCCGCCATTGGCACCGTCGGCAGCGATCACATAGTCGGCGAGCACGACCTCTTCTTCTCCGCTGGCGAGGTTGCGGATGTGGGCGCGGGCTCCGGTAGCGCCTTCCTCGAAGACCTCGAGCTGGCGGCCAAAGCGGATCTCGGCGCCATGACGTTCTGCATGGCGGCGCAGGATTGGCTCCAGTACGTGCTGGTCGCAGGTGGCAGGCTGGGTGGGGCTGAACGGGGAGGCGTCCGGCCAGCCGAGGTCGCTCCACTGGATGTCGGGATCGGCGAGGTTCTTCGCCCGTGCAATGCCGCCGCCCTGCTGATCGCCGGTCCGCTCGGCGCGGATTTCGTCCTCCAGCCCGATGCTGCGGAAGATCTCCATGCTGCGTGGCGAGATGCCGGTGAATTTGTATTGGATCGAGGTGCCGGCGTGCCGCTCCACCACGAGGCAGCCTATGCCCCGATGGGCGAGCAGCGCGGCCGCCGTCAGGCCGGTGAGACCGCCCCCGACGATGAGCACCGAGGTTCTGGTTTGCGAGATCGTTTCCATGGCTATCGCCTCCGTTCGCTATTATTTTGATTGACTAAAATATTTTAATAGTCAAATATTTTTAGCGAACGAATTTTCGTGTCTGCCGAGGATGCCCTGATGACGCCGCCGGATCGCAGCCCCGACCCCGCTTCTGCGGCCTGGCGGCTGATGTTCGATTATCTGATGCGCTCCTCGCCGCAGCGCCTGGAGAGCCTGCAAAGCCGCGGCCTCACGCCCAATGACTCCAGGGTCCTGTTCACGCTGGATCGGGAAGAGGCGCGTCCGATCGGTACGCTGGCGCGGCAATGGGGCGCCGATCCCTCGACGGCCACCTGGCTGGTCGATCGGCTGGAGCGGGCGGGCCTCGCCGAGCGCTCCCCTGCGCCTGGTGACCGCCGGGTGAAACTGGTGCGGCTCACCGAAAAGGGGGAGGCCACCCGCAAGGAGTTGATGGAAGAATATTATCGCACGCCGCGCGAAGTCGCGGCCCTTGCTCCGGTCGATCTGGCGGAACTGGTCCGCATCTTCTCCAAATTGAACCAAGGCGTGGAATGAAAGGGCGTCGCCACCGGCTCCAAAGGCCGGCGGGCGCAAAGAAAAAGGGCAGCCCGGAGGCCGCCCCTATTCGCTCGTCTTCTCTTTATTGTCTCGCTCAGCGGGCTGCGAGCCGCTCCATCTTCACCTTGGCGGTGCCCGAAGACACCATGCCGACGGCGCGGGCGGCGCCATAGGAGAGATCGAGGACACGGCCTTTGGCGAAGGGGCCCCGGTCGGTGATGCGCACCACAACCTTCTTGCCATTGCGCAGGTTCGTCACCTGCAGCTTGGTTCCGAAGGGCAGGGAGCGATGCGCGGCAGTCAGACCACCCGGGTTGAAACGTTCGCCATTGGCAGTGCGGCGACCGCTAAATTCCTTGCCGTAGTAGGAGGCCACACCGACGGAGTCAGCATAGCTAGTTCCCGTCATCGTTAGTAGAGTAATTGCTGCGGCAAAAAATGTAGCGTTCGTCGTTTTAGACGTCATTCAGTCAAGCTCTCAATAGTTGGGGATGCGCCGGGTTATAAGGTGAATTGTGTTCTCAATATGATTGACAAAAAAGCCCCGATGAACTCAAGGACTTAGGCCTGTTGTCAGCGCTCTGAGGAGCTAATCTGGACTGGATTTCCAAACAAAAAACGCATCTGATTTGAACCCCGGTGGCGTGCTGGCGAAAGGACGTGTTAAGACCGCCGTCATGGCTCTGATTTGGACCCTCACGGATGGCAAGGCGGGCGACGCTCTGCAGTGCCTCGGCGTTGCCGAGGCGGTGCTGGCGCAGACCGGCGGCAACATCGTGGAACACAAGGTGTCGCCGCGGCGCCTCTATGCCCTTGCCATGCCCTGGGGGCCGCCCGACCCGGCCGACCTGCGCAAGCTGGCGCCACCCTGGCCCGACCTGGCGATCGCCTCGGGCCGTCGCGCCGTGAGCTACCTGTCCTGGCTGAAGCGGCGCTCGCCCGCCACGCTAACCGTATTTCTCAAGGATCCTCGCACCGGAACCAAGGCGGCGGATTTCATCTGGGTGCCGGCGCATGACCGTCTGCGCGGGGCCAATGTGCTGGCAACACTGACCTCGCCGCACCGGCAGACGCCGGCCGTGCTGGCGGCGGCGCGCGTGGACGCCCGCGCCGAACTCACCGCTTTGCCGCAGCCGCGTGTCGCCGTGTTGGCGGGCGGTCCCTCCAAGGACGTCGCCTTCACACCCGATGATGTCGAGGGCTTCGTATCGGCATTGTCGCGGCTGGCCGATAGCGGCGCAGGGCTGATGGTCACCCCGTCGCGCCGCACGCCGCCCGCGATGGCGCAGGCGATCGCGCGGGCCCTGGAGGGCAGGCCGGCATGGATCTGGGATGGGCAGGGGGCCAATCCCTATGCGCAGATGCTGGGGCTGGCGGATGCTTTCGTGGTGACCGCCGATTCAGCCAACATGCTCAGCGAGGCGGCGGCGACCGGCAAGACTGTCCATGTCTACCTGCCCAAGGGCGTGCCAGCCAAGATCATGCGCCTTGTCGACGGCCTGATTGCGCACGGGGCTGTGGTGAAGTTCGACGGGCATCTTGAAAACCACCCCTATGAACCCCTAGATTCAACCCCTTTGATTGCTCAAGAAATCCTCGCGCGCCTTCGGGCGGCATCCTGATTGGAACCTCGGCATGGCTACCCGTCACTCCAAGCTCATCATCCTCGGCTCGGGCCCGGCGGGCTATACCGCGGCAATCTATGCAGCGCGCGCCAATTTGTCGCCCCTGCTGATCTCCGGCATCCAGCCCGGCGGCCAGCTCACCATCACCACCGATGTCGAGAACTATCCCGGCTTCTCCTCGGTGATCCAGGGGCCCTGGCTGATGGAGGAAATGCGCAAGCAGGCCGAGCATATGGGCACGGGCATGGTGTCCGACCATATCGCCAAAGTCGACCTGTCGCAGCGTCCCTTCCGCCTGGAAGGGGATACCGGGGACGTCTATTTCGCCGATGCCCTGATCATTGCCACCGGTGCCCAGGCCAAATGGCTGGACATGCCGTCGGAGGAGAAGTTCCGCGGCTTCGGCGTCTCGGCTTGCGCCACCTGCGACGGCTTCTTCTTCCGCAACCGCAACGTCACCGTGGTCGGCGGCGGCAACACGGCGGTGGAAGAGGCGCTCTATCTGGCCAATATCGCCGCCAAGGTGACGGTCGTGCACCGGCGCGACCATTTCCGTGCCGAAAAGATCCTGCAGGATCGCCTGTTCAAGCATCCCAATATCGAGGTGGTCTGGAACAGCGTGCTCGACGAGATCGGCGGCAACGAGATCCCGCTGGGTGTCACCCACGTCAATCTGCGCAATGTCGAAACCGGCGTCGTGACCAAGCATGATACCGATGGCGTCTTCATTGCCATCGGGCACAAGCCCGCCTCCGAACTCTTTGCCGGACAACTCACCTTCAAGAATGGCGGTTATATTCAGACCGTTGCGGGCACGACGGCGACCAGCGTTCCGGGCGTCTATGCCGCCGGCGACGTCGCCGACGACGTCTATCGCCAGGCCGTCACCGCGGCCGGCATGGGCTGCATGGCGGCGCTTGAGGCGGAGAAATGGCTGGCGGCTGAGGAAGTCCACAGGGAAGCTGCGGAATAAATCGATTTCCGCCCTAAATTTGCCACCCGTTTCAAACTTTTAGGCAATCATCATATACTCTGCGCAAATCAGATCTTCGCGCGTCGCCGAATACGCGTTGAACTTGGCCGACGTTGAACCGAAGCAAAGCAAGGGTCGAAGCGCAGAATCTGGAGCGGGGCTGAACTGGGTGCTTCATGGATTGGGATAAGCTCAAGGTCTTTCACGCGGCTGCGGAGGCCGGCAGCTTCACGCATGCGGGCGACGTGCTCGGATTGTCGCAGTCGGCCGTCAGCCGGCAGGTCTCCGCTTTGGAAGGGGATCTGCGCACGCCGCTGTTCCATCGTCATGCGCGCGGGCTGATCCTGACCGAACAGGGCGAAATGCTGTTCCGCACCACCCAGGATGTCATGCTCAAGCTGGAAGCGGCGATGGGCGCCCTCAGCGACAGCCGGGAAAAGCCGAACGGGGAATTGCGCCTGACCACCACGGTGGGGCTCGGCACCTATTGGCTGACGCCGCGCATCGGTGAGTTTCTCGATCTTTATCCCGATATGCGACTCAAGCTCCTGCTGACCGAGCAGGAGCTCGACCTGGGCATGCGTGAAGCCGACGTCGCGCTGCGCATGCGCCAGCCCGAGCAGGGAGACCTCATCCAGCGCCGGCTGTTCACGGTGCATTTTCATGCCTATGCCGCGCCTGAATATATCAAGCGTTTCGGCCAGCCGCGCAGCATCGAGGAGATCGACCGCCATCGCATCATCAGCTTCGGTGGCACGGCGGGCAGCTTCCTTCAGGCGATCAACTGGCTGAATACGGTCGGGCGCGATCCCAAGGACCCGCGTGAGCCGGTGTTCGAGGTCAACAATCTCGGCGGCGTCAAGACGGCGGTGGAGAGGGGCGTGGGCCTCGCCGTGCTGCCCGATTATCTCGTCGGCCGTGAGTCGACCCTGGTCCAGGTGCTGCCCGATGCGGAAATGCCGCAGCTCGAGACCTATTTCGTTTATCCCGAGGAGATGAAGAATCTGGCCCGTATCCAGGTTCTCAGGGATTTCCTGGTCAGCAAGGCCCAGCGCTGGGCCTTCTAAAACCTCGTGCCAAGAAGACGATGCCGGTTTTCGGCAAAACGCTGCGGCAA
This sequence comes from Labrys sp. (in: a-proteobacteria), assembly GCF_047605565.1. Classification (NCBI taxonomy): domain Bacteria; kingdom Pseudomonadati; phylum Pseudomonadota; class Alphaproteobacteria; order Hyphomicrobiales; family Xanthobacteraceae; genus Labrys; species Labrys sp. (in: a-proteobacteria). The sequence goes on along the minus strand of NZ_JASGFM010000017.1, from coordinate 77,247 downwards.
CAATGACTGTGGGCACCGGGCCAGATTCCGAAATCGGATCGGGTGCCGCAGATCCCGCGCGATTCATCCAGGCACCCGCAAGCTTGCATGACCTAACCAGGCATGGCCCGGACACCCAGCGTCTATCCGACGGCAGGCGCAGCTCCCAGCCAATCGGATCGGAACCGCGGCATTCCTTTCCGTGAACTGCGGTGCTTTCCGGCTGGGTTCCCCGATCGACTTGCCTATTTTTACAGCAAAGGTGTGCTGCGCGCCGTCTTGACCAAGGATTGGGCAAAAAGGGTGGCCATTTCGGCGGCAATTGCATCTATGCGCAGCACGCAGGGCCGGCATGTGAAAGAAAGCGTTGCAGGAGGGGGCCGGCAAATATACTCTCAGCCTTGTCAGACGTTCGGGCCATCATCCTCCCGGTGGCGACCTGGAGCATCTGACGTTCCCCTCTGGATGGTGACTTTTGGACTTTGTCCAAGCTACGGCCGGGTTCGTCCCGGCCGTCTTTTTTTGTCCAGAGTGCAAGGCGGTAGTTTTCTACAGCCTGCTTCATCGGCACAATGCTACATGACAACTTTGTAACAACGCTGAAAGGGAAAGTTTTTCCTTCCAGCGTTGCCGGGTTAAGTCTCGATTACGGATGCCGCGATCGCCGATCCAGGTGGGCTCGGGCTCTTCATGTCGAGGAGAGAATACCGCCGCCTGAAAACGGGACGGCATCCATATACCGCCGGACGGTCTCGGCAAGACGATGACCTGGCCAATGCGGCGGCAGCAGGATCAGGTTTTAGGCAGCATGGGCTTGAGCGGTCCGGGGCGCCCTTCGAAAGGCCAGCTGACTTTTCGACGTATGAAAATGCAACGAGACAGGGCGATCGGCAAAAAGCGCGAATCGGTCTTAGGATCGCCCTGAGGGATCGTGGCAATGACGGGCCGGTTCGTTGTAACCATTTGATCGCTTGATCGCAGGGGAGGCGCAACATGGACCGATTCACTGGCGGCTGTTTGTGTGGTGATGTCCGGCTCGTGGCATCGGGGCGCCCATACCGGGTCGGCCTGTGTCACTGTCTCGATTGCCGCAAGCATCATGGGGCGCTCTTCTATGCCTCCGCAGTGTTCCCCCAGGAGGCGGTGACGATCGAGGGCCAGACACGCGACTATGCCGGCCGGTTTTTCTGTCCCCGTTGCGGCTCGTCTGTTTTCGCACGCAGCGCTGACGAAATCGAAGTGCATCTGGGCACCCTCGATGCCCCCGATCAGTTGATGCCCACCTATGAAAGCTGGACCGTCCGCCGCGAATCGTGGTTACCGCCGTTTCCGCTCAAGAGCCACTACGAACGCGATCGTGAAGCTTCGGACCGGTCCGAAGATTAGAGAAGAGGCGATTTTCTCGAATTGTGTTTCTCACTCTGGCAGGCCGGCCTTGCGGCAGCCATCGACGAAATGCTCGAGCGTGGCGGCATCGCGGAAGGGTTCCGTCCTGGCCCAGTGGCGAATCGTGAAATGCGGGTTGCCGACAAGGAACAGTTCGACCTCCGCGCGCGCCTCGTCGAGCCGGCCCAATTGGGCCAGGCTTGCCGCCAGGAAGCGGCGTGAGCTGGTGCGGTAGGTCTCGTCCCTGCGCAGCGTTTCGATGGCGGCTTCATAATCGCCGGCCGCATATTGCGCCTGGCCCAGCGTCAGATAATACCAGCTGGGTGGAAACGGGTTCAGCCGGAATGCCTTGCGGATCTGTTCGAGACCTTCCTCGACCCGGCCGGCTAGGACCGAGATGTCCGACAGGACAGCCCAGATGTCGGCCTCATTCGGATCGAGGTCGATCGCCTTGGCGAATTGCGTGTCCGATTCGGCGAAGCTGCGATCATAGGCCAGCAGATAGGCCAGGACCCAGCGGCAGCCGGCATCGTTTGGATCGAGTGCGACCGCCTTGCGCGCCAGCTCCAGCGCGACGCTGCGGGAGGTTTCGGTCGGCCCACCCGAATGTACCCATCCCATCCAGTGGTTCATGGCAAGCCAGCGATAGGGCTCGGCATAATCCGGATCGAGCAGGGTCGCGCGCGTCAGCATCATATGAGCCTCCTGCGCGGTCTGCGGTGAATCGTCCATCAGTCGGCGTGCGCGCAGGCAAAGGTCGTAGGCCTCGAGATTCCGGGGCGGATTGCGGGGCGACGGAGTGCGCAGCCGGCCGAGCAACGCTTCCATGATCTTGCCGGTGACCTCGTCCTGGACGGCAAAGATGTCGTCCAGGCTACGGTCGAAGCGCTCCGCCCATAAATGGTCGCCACTCACGGCGTCGACCAGTTGCGCATTGATACGAACACGCCCGGCAGCACGTCTGGCGCTGCCCTCCAGCAGATAGCGTACGCCGAGATCCTGTGCGATGCCACGCACATCCATCGCCTTGCCCTTATAGGCAAAGGCCGAGTTGCGGGCGATGACGAACAAGCCCGAGATCCTCGACAGATCGGTGATCAGGTCTTCGGTCAGCCCATCGGCGAAGGATTCCTGCTCGGGATCGTTGCTGACATTCACGAAGGGCAGCACGGCTATCGACGGCTTGCCGGGCAGCGGCAACGGCTTTCGCTGCTCGCGCCCGAGCTCTTCGACGGCGCCGGTGAACCGATAGCCGATGCGCGGAACCGTGACGATCCACTCGCCGCCATCGGGGGCCGAGCCGAGGAGCTTGCGCAGTTGCGCGATCTGGACGGTGAGGTTGCCTTCCTCGACGGCCGTACCGGGCCAGGCGGCGTCCATCAGTACGGCCTTGCCCAGGATCTCGCCGGGCTTTTCGACCAGCGCCGCAAGCAGCTTCAGTCCGCGATAGCCGGCGGCAACGGGAGCGTCGTCCCGAACAAGCGTTCCCGCGCCTGAATCGAACACGAACGAACCGAAGGCAAAGCGCGATCCCTGCATGGGGCGCAATCTATAGCCCATTTGGAAGTTTTGAGAACTATTTGGAAGAGCTTAAGTACGGCGCCGTTCATATCTTGCAGAATCCAGCCTCAATCAGATCGGGGACCCTGTTGGACCTCGAACTTTATGGAGGTTGCCATGAACGATTTTCCCGCCCTTGGGTCGACCTGCCGCCATCAGGCTTGGTCGAGAGGAGATGAAACATCGCGCCGGCTCTACTGCCTGGCGATGCTGCCAAGAATGATCACGATCTGGCGCGAGCGGATCTATTTTCGCAGGGACCTTGAGGCAATGGCAAAAGCCAATCCTCACTTGATCGACGATATCGGCATGAAGAAGTGGCAGGTCGAGGCGGAGATCGCCAAGCCCTTCTGGCAGCGATAGGGGAAGGGTTTCGGCATTGCCCACGGGCCTCACCGCAGGTCGTCGGGCTTGCGAGCCTTCGCTGCCGAAGCCGAGACGAAGCGACAAGCGGCTTGACAGGCGAGGCTTGGCTCGGCCACTTCCTCGCCATGGCCGAGATCAAGACCCTTTTCGTTACCAAGCTCTACCGTGCCGAACTCGACGAGGCGCAGGCGCCGCTCGCCGAGATCGACGCGACCTGCCGCTCCCTTGCCGAGGATGACGAGGCCGGGCAGGCCTGGTGCCACAAGCATGGCTATCCCGGCTATACCTCCTACGCATCGCTGAACGACCTGCCCTGGCGCTTTCCGGCCATCAAGAAGCTGGTGAAGGTGCTCGACGGCCATGTTGCCGCCTTTGCCAAGGAGCTCGAGTTCGATCTCGGCCGTGACAAGCTCAAGCTCGACGACATCTGGGTGAATGTGCTGCCGGAAGGCGGTGTGCACACCTCGCATATCCATCCGCGCTCGGTGATATCAGGCACTTATTACGTGGCCACGCCCAAGGGCTCCAGCGCGCTCAAGCTGGAGGATCCGCGGCTCGGCCTGATGATGGCGGCGCCCCCGCGCAAGGCCAAGGCCGCCCAGGAACAACGGCCCTTCGTCTATGAGGCGCCTCAGGCCGGCACGGTGCTGCTGTGGGAGAGCTGGCTGCGCCACGAGGTGCCGATCAACCAGGCGGACGAGGAGCGAATCAGCGTCAGCTTCAACTATCGCTGGCGCTGAAGCGACAGTCGCTCAATAGGTGGCACGGCCACCCGAAGCATCGAAGACCGCGCCGGTGGCGAAGGAGCATTCCTCGCTGGCGAGCCAGGCGATCATGGCGGTGACTTCGTCAACCTTGCCGAAGCGGCCCATTGGGATCTTGGACAGCATGTAGTCGATATGGGCCTGCGCCACCTGCTTGAGGATGGGCGTGTCGATCGTGGCCGGTGCGATGACGTTGGCAGTGACGCCGCTTTTGGCGAGTTCCTTGCCGAGGGCCTTGGTGAAGCCGATCACGGCGGCCTTCGAGGCCGAGTAGGCGGAGGCGGTGGGGTTGCCTTCCTTGCCGGCGATCGAGGCCAGGTTGACGATGCGGCCATAGCCGCGCTTCTTCATCATCGCCGCGATGAAGCGGTTGGCATAGAACAACCCGTTCACATTGATCTCGAAGATGCGCTTCCATTCCTCGATCGGATAGTCGATCACCGGCGCATTGCGCCCGGCGACGCCGGCCGAGCAGATCAGGGCGTCGATCTGGCCGAGATGGCGTTCGGAGGTCTTGGCGGCGGTCTCGACGGCCTCCGGATTGGTGACGTCGACCACCAGGCCGAAGGTGCCGGGGCCGATCTGCGCCTTCGCGGCATCGATGCGCGTGGCGTCGACGTCCCAGATCATGATCCGGCCACCTTCGGCGGCGATGCGCCGGGCGCTGGCGAGGCCGATGCCGGAAGCCCCGCCGGTGATGACGGCGCTACGGCCTTTGAAACGATCGGCGAAGAGGGCCATGGCAGCGCTTTCTCCCGATGGTGACGACGGCTTTTATGACATCCTATTGCAGCGCAGCCGTCGGGCAAGCCGGAAATGCGGTGATTTCCAGCCTTGGGGGCTCTAGAGATCACCGCCGACACGGTCGACCCGGTTATCATGGGCGATGCTGACAGGTGTGACGATCCCCTGGTCCTGGATGCGGGTCCAGCAGGCTGCGGCATCACCCGCCGTGCCCTTGCAATCGGGATGGCTGGCCCAGCGCTGAGCGAACAGCGCCTTCACGGTGGGGTTTCGCACCGACAGGTCACCGAAACGGTCGATTCGTCCGAGGGAAATCCCAACGCTCCTGAAAGCCTCATAGGGCAGCTCGCTGCAGTAGATGGCGCTGGGATCGAGGCGGAAATAGAGATCGTAAGGTCGGCCGAGATAGGTCCGTGCCGCCGTGATGACGGCATCCGCCTTGGCTTGATCGAGCCCGCGTACTCGATAGATGGCGAAGCGGCGTTGCGTGCCGCGGGCCAGGAAGGTCTTGAGCGGTGTTTGCCGTACGATATCGGCTGCCTCGATCACCATTGGTCCGGCGGGCGTGAGGGAGACGATGCCCATATGCGTGTAGGTGCTGCCCGAGGCCAGGCGGATCGCCTCGCTTTGGGGGCTCTTCGATTGCTGGAAGACGAGGTCGCCCTGGCGCAGGCGCGGTAGGTTCTCCGCCTGGGCCTGGGCTGCCATCAGCGCAAGCGCGATCGTAAAAAGGATAGTTGCGCGCATGGACCCTCCGGCATTGCGAGCATGAAGGGTAGGGCAGGGGAACATTGCCTGTCGAGCCGGTGTGGCATGGAAAATCCGTGCATGGCTCCATTGCTTCCGGGCGAATGGCGACGGCTCTTCAATCTGGGGAGCCTGTTCTTCGGGGCAAGATTGACCTTCCCTTGCGTCTTCGCGCCGGGCTATGAAACCTGCACGGCTCCGCGGGAGGTTCCATGCTGTCGAAACGTGATTTCGTGACGCTCGCCATCGCAGGCGGGGCATCGGCTGCCACGGGTATTGCCAGCCGGACCGGCTCTTCCCAAATCCTCGTCTTCGTCATCGGTGCCGTGGCTCTTGCCGGGCTGGCCTCGCTGATCGGCGAGGCCACCGATCATCTCGGGCGCTATCTCAGCCCGGCCGCCACCGGCATCGTGCAATCGGCGGTCGGCAACCTGCCAGAACTCTGCGTATGTATCTTCGCGTTGCGGGCCGGCTTGATCGAGGTGGTGCAGGCGTCTCTGATCGGCTCGATCCTCGGCAACAGCCTCTTGGTGCTCGGTATCGCCTTCATCGCCGGCAGTGCCCGCCACAAGGTACTGGTCTTCGATGCGGCCGGGCCACGCATGATCGCGGCGCTGCTGCTGCTGGCGGTTTCCGCGCTGATGCTCCCGACGCTCGCTTCGGTGATGCATCTGCCTGCTGGCGCCCATGAGGACAAGCTGGCCCTGGTCTGCGCCGGCGTCCTGCTCCTGGTCTTCCTGGTTTCCGTCAGGGTCATGCTGGGCGGCAGCGAACGCACCGTGCCAGCCGAGGCGCATGGCCAGCAGGAGGGCGGCTGGCCACTCTGGCTGTCACTGGCGATCCTGGCGATCGCCGGCGTTGCCGCCTTGTTCGTATCCGACTGGTTCGTCGAAGCGCTGAACCCGGCCATCGAGACGCTCGGCATATCGCAGGCCTTTGCCGGCCTCGTCATCGTGGCGATCGTCGGCAATGCGGTGGAGAATGTCGTGGGCATCCAATTCGCCCTGCGCAACCAGGCCGAACTCGCCATCAGCGTGATCCTGAACTCCTCGCTGCAGGTAGCGCTCGCCCTGATCCCGGTGCTGGTCTTCGTCAGCTATGCCATAGGCGGGACGCCCTTCACCCTGGTGATCCCGCCGATGCTGGCCGTGGCCCTGATGCTGTCGGCCATCATCGGCGTGGTCGTCACCGCGGATGGCCGGGCCGACATGGCGGACGGTGCCGCGCTCGTCGGCCTCTACGTCATCATCGCCGCCATTTTCTGGTGGGGCTAGAGTAAAGTGCGATTTCTCTGAATCGCACTTTCTCTCTAACTCTTTGTTTTGGCGCGTTTTATTAATCGAAAAGTCTATCAACTTTTCTGAAAAACGCTCTAGGGCGCTGACCGGCGCCCTAGCTGGGGCGTTCGAACTCAGGCGAACCAGGCCTTTTCGGCGATGCGCTGGTCGCACATGTCGTAGCGCGGATGGGGCGCCGTCCCCATCACCTTCTTGGCATAGCCGTCGAGATAATCGCTGACGGCAAAGCAGATCATGCCGCCATCGTCGTGGATCATCTTCTGCGCCTCGAAATACATCTCCTTGCGCTTGGCCTCGTCTTCCTCCACCCGTGCGGCGAGGACAAGCTTGTCGAAATCAGGCCGCTTCCAATGGGTGTCGTTCCAGGCCGCATCCGAGAGATAGGTCTGCGAGAGCTGCAGGTCGATGGCGGGACGGTCGCCCCAATAGACCGCGCAGAAGGGATCCTTGAGCCAGATGTTCGACCAGTAGCCGTCGGCGGAGACGCGGGTGACGGTGAGCTCGATACCGGCCTGTTTCATCGATTCCTGGTAGAGCAGCGCCGCGTCGGTGGCGCCGCTATAGGCGCCCTCGGAGACCTTGACCTCCAGCTTGGGGCTGCCCGCCTTCTTGTAATGGAAGGCCGCCTTCTCCGGGTCGTAGAGCGTCTGTGCCAGGTCCTTGGCGAAATACTTGTTCATCGGGCTGATGGTGGTGTCGTTGCCGACGGTGGCATAGCCCTGATAGACGGTGTCGACGATCTTCTTGCGGTCGATGCCATATTTGAGCGCCCAGCGCAGATCGACATTCGAATAGGGATCGGCGTCGCACAGCGCCACGAAGGCATAGCGGTTGCCGGTGCCCTTGGTCTGCACCACGCTTACATCGGGCGAGGATGTCACCAGATCCATGGTCTTGGGGTCGAGACGGTTGATGGCGTCGACCTGGCCGGCGATCAGCGCTTGCAGGCGCGAGGAGGAATCGCCGATATATTGCAGCTCGACCGAGTCGAAATTGCCGCAGCCCGGCTTCCAGTAATTGCCGGTGTTCTTGGTCACCACACGCACACCCGGCTCGAAGGTCTCCAGCTTGTAGGCGCCGGTGCCGTCCGGCTTGGAAAAATCGGTGAAGCCGTTGGGCACGCCGAGAATGTGATAATCGGTCAGGTTGTAGGGCAGGTTCAGATTGCCGCCGTTCAGGCTGATCTGGATCTGGGTCGGGGACAGCTTCTTGATCTCGGTGATGCCCGACAGAAGGTCCTTGGCCGCCGATTTGGTGTCGCCGCGATGCAGGTTGATCGAATAGATGATGTCATCGGCATCGAGCGTCTTGCCGGAATGGAAGGTGACGCCCTTGCGGACGTTGAAGATCCATTCCTTGGCGCCGGGCTTGGCTTCCCAGCTCTCCAGGAGCTCGCCGACGGCATTGCCGTTATTGTCGATCTCGATCAGGCCGTTCCAGATCTGATAGCCGTAGTTGAGCGGGATGGAATCGGCGAAGGAGCGCGGATCGAGGGTGTCCGAAGCCGAACCGCCCTCCATGCCGATGCGCAGCGTGCCACCCTTCTTGGGTGCCTCCGCGGCCAGGGCTGGCCCTCCGAGAACGCCGGTCAGGCCATAGCCGAGGCCGAGTGCGGCGGCTCCCTTCATCAGCTCGCGGCGATCCACGATCAAGCCCTGTGCTCCCGACTTGCCGATCCTGTCTGTCATGCCTGACTGTCCCCCGTGATGTTGCGGAAGGAGCGGCCACGAGCGGCCATACCCCCTCTCGATCGCCATGGTGTTGCCTCGGACGCGGAGCAAATGACCTGCAACCGACGCTCTCTGCAGGAGAGGCGACGGTTTGTGTGATTTCGTGGGCCCTTTGACGGGCGAGAAGCTGGCTCGGCAGCGAGGGGTTTTGATTGGAGCCTTATCAGGGTAGACTTGCCCGGCGAGTCGCGAGGCAGGCCAGATTCCTGGAAGCTGCGGCCCCAAATCGGCCTCCCGGGCAAGTGCCCGGTCGATGCGACCGGCTTCAAACCAGCTACCTTCTATCCTTCCATCGTCGGCGTGATCCGGCCTGTTCGCGCGGATGCACTCCGCACGCCCGCTGTCTTTCCCAAAGCACTGTCATTTCAAACAGGAGGAGATCGAGCCTTGCCTCAGATCGATCGTTTCGTCGTCGTTACCGGTGGTCCCGGATCCGGCAAGACCACCTTGATGTCGGCCCTGGCTGCCGAGGGGGTGCGTACCATGCCGGAGGCCGGCCGGGGTATCATCCAGGACCAGATCATCATCGGCGGCGATGCCCTGCCATGGGCCGACCGCGCTGTCTTTGCGAATCTGATGCTCGCCGCCGACATGCGTTCCTATCGCGAGGCGCAGGCATTCGAAGGGCTGGTGGTTTTCGATCGCGGCATCCCCGATGTGATCGGTTACCTTCACCTCTGCGGTTTGCCGGTGCCTGAGCCGGCTCGCAGGGCAGCTGCGCTTTGTCGCTACCGGCGGCAAGTCTTCATCGCCCCGCCCTGGCCGGCGATCTATGCCGGCGATGCCGAGCGCAAGCAGAGCCTCGAGGAAGCAGAGGCGACCCATGCCGCTATGGTCGATGTCTATACCCGCCTCGACTACGAACTGGTTCCACTGCCGCTCCTGCCTGTCGCCGAACGGGCAGCCTTCGTATTGCGCGTCCTGGAGCAGGGCACATGAGACGCCCGTTCAGAAGGTCAGCCATGCTCGGATCGATCTGGCAAAGCCGGGACGGAAGCTGCTATAGCCTGACCATTGCACGCCGTCCGGTCGGCGAAACAAGCATATTCAGGACAATATTCCGGAACGAGGAAACTCCCCGTGTCAGCTTTGCCCCGTGAGGCCGATCGGCCTGGCGACGTCGATTCCGCCTATTCCTGGTTGCGTCTGGTTCTCACTCTCATCCTTGGTACGGTGGCGTGTGTCGGCAACTGGTCGGTCGTGGTCGTATTGCCGACCTTGCAGGTGGAGTTCGATACGCTGCGGGGCGGGGCCTCCCTGCCCTATACCTGCACCATGCTGGGCTTTGCGGTCGGCGGGGTGGTGATGGGCCGCCTGGCTGATCGGGCCGGCATTGTCGTGCCGATCCTGATCGGGGCTGTGCTGCTCTGCGCCGGCTATGTGCTGGCAGCCTTCACTTCCAATATCTGGCAGTTCGCTGCCCTCTCGATTGTGATCGGCCTCGGTTCGGCTGCCGGTTTCGCGCCGCTGATCTCGGATCTTTCGCACTGGTTCCGCAAGCACCGGGCGCTGGCGGTGACCTTTGCCGCGTCGGGCAGCTATCTTGCCGGCGCCGTCTGGCCGCTGGTTATCGAGCACTTCCAGTCCGATTATGGCTGGCGTGCCACCCATATCGGCATCGGCCTGTTCGCACCGGTTGCAATGGTGCCGCTCGCTTTGGCGCTGACCCGACGGCCCGCAACCACCACCTATGCGGCCGCTGAGGCCGCGACGGAGGCCGCGCGCGGAGAACTCGGTCTTTCGGCGAATGCCCTGCAGGCGATCCTGGTGGTGGCTGGCTTTGCCTGCTGCATGGCGATGTCGATGCCGCAGGTCCACATCGTCGCCTATTGCGGGGATCTCGGTTACGGCGTGGCCATCGGGACTCAGATCATCGCCCTGATGCTGGGGCTGGGCGTGGTCAGCCGCCTTGCTTCCGGCGTGGTCGCCGATCGCATCGGCGCCGGGCCGATGCTGCTGATCGGCTCGGCCATGCAGGGGGCGGCGCTACTGCTCTATCTTTTCTTCAACAGCCTTTCCTCGCTCTGGGTCATTTCGGGCCTGTTCGGTCTGTTCCAGGGTGGCATCGTGCCGATGTATGCCGTGATCATCCGCCAGTTCCTGCCGCCGCGCGAGGCGGGGGCCCGCATCAGCCTGGTACTGATGGCGACCGTGCTCGGCATGGCGTGCGGTGGGCTCGCCTCGGGCTTCATCTATGACGCCACCCAGTCCTACCGGCTCGCCTTCCTGCACGGTTTCCTGTGGAATGTGGTCAATCTCGTCCTGGTTGGCTGGTTGCTGATCTGGCCGAAATGGCGCCAGCGCAGCAGGGCGGCACTGGTGAGCTGAAGGTCGGCTTGCGGCTTGATCCCGCCGGGCCCGTCAATCGTTCACGGCGATGTCAATCAGGAGGAAGCCCGCTGGCGTCCTGGTGAAGACAAAGATCTGCTCGCCGCAACCAACGGAATAGGAGTCGTTGCCGTCGCCATCGCGATCATAAACGGGCTTTTCGCGTTGCAGGCAGGCCCGGGTCTTTGCGGTGAAATCGGGCCGGTAGATCTTGGCGCGGAACTGCGCGGCATCGGCGATGGCGCTGTCATTCTGAAATGGCAGTTTCGCCAGGCCGGCGACGGCCGCTGCGTCATTGGCCTTCAGCGCAGCCCGAAACCTGGTGATGAAGCTGCTGAATTCCTTCTGCACGGCGGCGGATGCAGCCGTGCTCTTGGGAGCCTGGGCGAAGGCCGGGATGATGGACATCAGGGCGGCTGCCAGCACGATGCACGATGCCAGTTTCATCATCCTGTCCCCCTCCATCGTCCGCAATGAAACCTACACCCGCGCCGCGACCCGTCAATCCCGCGCGCAGCCTCCTGGCTGTGGAGTGGGCTCAGTGCAATGCATGTCATTTGAGAGTTTTCGATTTCGCAGGACCCTGTCGTTGCCGGGCTTGACCCGGCAATCCAGTCCCTTCGCGCGGCTTCAGGATAGCCGGGTCAAGCCCGGCTATGGCAGATCGGGGTGTCTTCCCTTCAAGGGGGATTGCGTCGAGGGCTAAGCCGCCGACTTCATCCGGTCGATCACGCCGTCGAGGCGGACGGCGAGCGCGGCGCTCACCGGCGTCATCGGCAGCCGCAATTCGCCGCTGTCGATCAGACCGGTGCGCCAGAGCCAATACTTGATCGCAGCCGGATTGGGTTCGGCAAAGAGCAGCGGCACGAGATCGGCAAGGGAGCGCCAAGCGGCGCCGGCGGCTGGCTCGTCGCCCCGGGCAAAGGCATCGCGGATGGCGATGAAGCTCGCGGTCTGGACATGGGCGGAGGCGAGGATTGCACCGTCAGCGCCGGCCGTCAGGGCGGCGTGGTAGAAGGCATCCTCGCCGGTCAGCACGGAAAAGCCTGGAGGCCGACGCCGGATCAATTCGGCCGATTGGGCCGGATCGCCACAGCAGTCCTTCGCCCCGACGATATTGGCCCGTTCGGCGAGCTGCAGCATTGCTTCGTTGCCGATGTTTACGCCGGTGCGATAGGGAATGTTGTAGATCAGGATGGGGTGCCGGCTACTGTCCGCCAGCACGCGAAAATGGGCGATCAGCCCGGCCTGGGAGGGTCTGCTGTAATAGGGGCAGGCAATCAGATGGCCTGCGATCGTCCAGTCCGCCAGGCGGTGAAGCCGCTTGGCGAGCTTGCGCGTATTGCTGCCGGAAAGGCCGAGATAGAGCGGCAGTCGGTAGCCTTGCCGGGCAAGCTCGTCGGCGCTGACCTCGACCAGCCGCTGGGTTTCATCCTCGTCCAGGGTCAGGCTCTCGCCTGTCGTCCCGGCGAGAACGAGGCCATCCAGCCCGAGCGTGCCGTAATGGCGAATGAGACGCCGCAGCGAGGTCTCGTCGAGCGCGCCGTCGCGGAAGGGCGTGATCAGGGGCAGCCACAGGCCCTGCGGGGAAACCTGCGAACGGTTGGCAGAAGAGGGGATTTCCATGGATCATCTCCGATGTGCCGGAGACGGCAGCAAAAAAGAACCCCGTCGAACCGGCGGGGTACATTTTCGATCTTGGTTCGCTGCTTATGGCGCGCGCGACGATCACCTACCCCCGATGAGGAGGTGCTGTTTGGAGACGGCAAGAGTGATGCGCAAAATAGCCATACGCTATCCTGCCGTGGGCAACCCTTCCCTGTCAAGCCGCCATCATGGCACACTTCGGAGAGAATGGGCGGTGCGCGCTCCAGCAACGAGACGGGATCGGATGGGCAATCGCCTCTATCTCGACATGAACAAGGAAAATCAATCGTTTGACGATGAATTATGATGTGATCGGTGACATTCATGGCCATGCCGATGCGCTGCACAGGCTGCTGGCGAGGCTCGATTATCGCGAACGGGACGGCGCCTATCGGCATGCTTCGCGCAAGGTGATCTTCCTGGGGGATTTCATCGATCGCGGGCCGGAACAGGTCGAGGTTCTCAGCGTCGTCCGTGCCATGGCGAGAGCGGGCACGGCCCGGGCGATCATGGGCAACCACGAGTTCAATGCACTTGGCTGGGCAACGCCGAACGGCACCGGCGGCTTCCTGCGGCCCCACACCGAAAAGAACGAAAAGCAGCATGCCGCCTTTCTGGCGCAGATCGGGGAGAGATCGCCGGCCCACTGCGAGGCGCTGGCCTGGTTTGCCTCCCTGCCGGTGTGGCTTGATCTCGGCGGATTGCGGATGGTGCATGCGTGCTGGCATGCCGCCTCGCAAGCCTGCCTCGTAGCGACCTGCCTCGACGCAGCCGGGTGCTTTCACGAGAAGGGCCTGCGCAAGGCCTATCGCGGCGGCACGCCGGAACATCTCGCGGCCGATGTCCTGCTCAAGGGACCGGAAGTGCGACTGCCCGTCGGGCACTCTTTCCGCGACAAGGACGGTCACACCAGGCACGAGGCTCGCCTGCGCTGGTGGGATCGGGAGGCCAAGACTTTCCGGCTCGCGGCCCTGGGGCTGGACGGTCGGAGGAGCGAATTGCCGGATGATCCCGTTCCCCACGACTATCACTATCAAGAGGCCGTGCCCGTGATGTTCGGCCATTACTGGCTGTCGGGCAGGCCGCAATTGTTGTCGCCTACCGCATCCTGTCTTGATTTCAGCGTCGCCAAGGGCGGTGTGCTGACCGCCTATCGCTGGTCTGGCGAATCCATTCTCTCCAACGACAATCTGGTCTGGGTGGCGGCCTGAAAGGCGCACGCGAAACGTCGCACCCTGCGAAGCGACTTTGACATCGAACTGTCATAATGAGAAGGAGGGCACTGAAAGCGCTGGTGAAATTCGTCCCGCGTTTTTGTCTGTCCCTCTATCGTGTGCCACCCGCCAGCGGCACTGCCGCCGCCGGTGGGTGTCCGTCGTTTCGAAGTCCGCCCCCCATGGAATTGCAACTCCCCGTCTTCCTGGCCGTGCTCACTGCGGCGGCCCTGCATGCCGGGTGGAATGCGCTGGTCAAGATCAAGCTCGATCCCTTCCTGGCGATGACGCTGATTGCGGTGTCCTGCGGCATCATTGCCCTGCCGGCCCTGGCGATCACGGGGCTGCCCAACAAGGGAGCCTGGGTCTGGGTGGCACTGTCGACCGCCCTGCATCTGGCTTATTACCTGTTCCTGGCTGAGGCCTATCGGCGGGCTGACATGAGCCAGGTCTATCCGATCGCGCGGGGGGCGGCACCGCTGGCCACCACCGCGATTTCCTTGGCTTTCATCCATGATCCCATGACCTGGGGCAACGTCGCAGGCATTGCCGTGCTGGGGCTCGGGGTCCTGCTGATCTCGCTGAAGGGGCAGCGCGGTTCGCTGGTCCCGAGCCGAACAGCCGTGATCTACGCCCTGCTCACCGCCGTCACCATCTCGCTCTACACCATCGTGGACGGTATCGGTGCTCGCGCCGCGGGAAGCCCGAATTCCTATGCCGCTGCCCTGTTCGCGCTCGACGCCTACCCGATGCTGGTGATCTGCCTGTGGCGCAAGGGCTGGGCCGGCGTGCGACCAGCCTTGAAATTCCTGGTGCCGGGCTTTGCCGGCGGGGCGATGTCGCTCGCCGCCTACTGGATCGTGATCTGGGCGATGACGGTGGCGCCCATCGCCCTGGTTGCCGCCACGCGCGAGACCAGCGTGTTGTTCGGAGGCCTGATCGCCATGGTCTTCCTGAAGGAACCCCTCACGCCGGTGCGCGGCCTCTCGGCCTTGCTCATCCTGGGCGGACTGGTGCTGATGCGGCTGGGATGATCCTGCTGCTGCCTTTACGGCGTCGCCGACTTGTTGCCGGCTCTTTCCTTCAGATATTCGCCCATCACCTCGCTGCCGACCTGCTGCCCCCACCGCATCCCGACGGTCGCCATGAATTGAGCGATGACCGGCTGTTTCTCGACCATCTTCTGTCCGGTCGGCGATTTATAAAAGGCGATGAGATTGGCGAGGTCTTCCTCGCTGAATTCACGCGCATAGACTTGCGCTGCCAGGTCGACGAACTTGTCGAGATCCTTGTCCAGCCGCTCCGCGAAGCGCTTGGAAAATTCGACCGCAGTCTTCTCATCGGCGCCTTGCCGCATGAGCATGGGCTTCATCTGTGACAGAAAAGTCGGGAAGAGCTTGCGCATGTTGTCGGTCGTACGCGCCAGAACGATGATCTCCTTGGCTTGAGCCAGCCGCCCGGCGTCGTCGGCGTGAAGGCTGTTCACGCCGATAAAGGCGAATGCGAGGCCGAGACAGGCCGTACGGAGGCGCAGCATGCGAACTCTCTGGGTGTGGGACATGAGGTAGGGGCGAGATTGAGTAAAATCTCGCCCTTACCTTTCGTCAAGAGAGCTGTTTCCCAGAGCGTCGGAGGAGGGAGCCTGCCGGCCGTCTCCTTTAAAAATCACAGCAATCCGTTCGCCTTCAAAATGGCGTCGGCATTGTCCTTGGTGATGGTCTGGGTATCCAGCACCAGCTTTTTCTCGACCGTCCCGCCGCCCAGCACCTTCAGAGCCTGGCGCAGGCCCTCGGCGCCGGGTGTGGGATAGACGAAGGTTGCCGCAAGCACGCCGTCATGGACGTATTTGACACCTTCATTGGGCAGGGCGTCGACACCGACGAACAGGATGTTCTTTTCCCGGCCGGCATCCTTGGCAGCAAGATAGGCGCCATAGGCCATGGGGTCGTTGTGGCCATAGACCAGGTTGATGTCCTCGAAATTGCGTAGGGCCGTCGACATAACCTCATAGGCCTTGGCCTGTTTCCAGTCGGCCGATTGCTGGTTGAGGAGATGCTTGATGCCACTCTCCTTGTCCGCCTTCTCGTGATAGCCATTGGAGCGGTCGTGGCTCGCCTGGGTGCCGAGGCCGCCCCAGATCTCGACGACATTGCCCTTGGCCTTGCCGGCCCCGCCCAGGGTCTTGACCACGAAGTCACCGACGGCACGGCCGATCACCACATTGTCGCCGCCGATCCACTGGGTGTATTTCTCGGAATTGACGTTGCGGTCGAGCACGAAGACCGGGATCTTGGCGTCCATCGCCTTTTCGACAACCGCAGTCAGGCCGGCCGATTCCTTCGGGCTGATCAGGATGGCGTCGACTTCCTGGGTGATGAAGCTCTCGGTGTCCGACACCTGCTTTTCGGTCTTGTCCTCGGCATCGGCCATCAGCAGGTTGACGTTGGGATGCTTCTCGGCCTCCGCCTTCAGGTCCTTGTTGAACTGGACGCGCCAGGGCTCGAGCGTCGTCGCTTGCGAAAAGCCGATCGTATATTTCTTGTCGTCGGCAAGGGCGCGCGGCGTCCAGCCCAACGGGATCAGCATGGCGCCGCCGCCGGCGAGCGCGGCATGGATGAAGTTCCGGCGATTGATCATGGGGTTTCCTCCAGCTTGTTATAGGTCTTCTCATCCTGTGCCTCGGCTTGCGGGCTCGTCTTGAGCGACGCGAAGATCTGGCCAAGATTGCGTTCCTGCAGCAGCACGGTGAGGATGATGATCAGCCCCTTCATCACCAACTGGACGTTGGTGGAGATGTTGTGAAGCTGCAGGATGTTGGTGAGCAGGCCGAAGATGAGCACGCCGACCAGCGTGCCGGCGAGACTCCCGCGCCCGCCCATCAGGCTGGTGCCGCCGATCACCACGGCGGCGATGGCGTCGAGTTCGAGGCCGACGCCGGCGTCGGGCTTGCCCTGGCGGTATTGCGCCACATAGAGCACGCCGGCGATGCAGGCGAGCATGCCCGAGAAGGCATAGGTCGCGATCTTCACCGGGGTGACGGCAATGCCGGACAGGCGTGTCGCCTCCTCATTGCCGCCGATGGCATAGACATAGCGGCCGAAGGCGGTGAACTTCAGCACCACCATGAAGAGGGCGAGGGCGGCCAGGAAGAACAGGCCGGGCACGGGCAGCACGCCCCAGAGCACGGCGCGCAGGAGATCGATGTCGGTGGTGGCGTTGGTGCCGGAATAGACGGCGACCACGGCACTGTCCTGGCCGGCGACCAGGCGGGCGAGGCCGAGCATGGTGACCATCATCGCCAAGGTGACGATGAAGGGCTGCAGGCGGCCGCTGACGATGATCGCCCCATTGAGCGCGCCGACTGCGAGTCCGACGCAGGACACCGCAATCAGCACGCCGGGCATGCCGAACTGGCTGCCGGCCTGGGAGGCGAGCCAGAGCGTCAGGAGTCCCGCGACGACGATGCCCGCGACGAGAGGCAGCCAGATGGCCGAAAGCGCCGATCGCCGCCGGTCGTGACGGATCAATGTCGCCGTTGCCACGGATCTGCCCATGCCGAGCTGGCCGGAGACGAAGGAAACGATCAGGGCGACGCCGACCATTGCGACCAGGAAGGTGACAGGCAGGGCGATGCCCGCTGCCACGGTGAGACCCGGCTGGGTGAGCAGCAGCGCCGCCAGCACGGTGCCCAGGGCCAGGATCGAGCCGACGGACAGGTCGATGCCGCCGATCAGGATCACCATGGTCATGCCGACGGCGACAAGGCCGGTGATCGAGACCTGGCGCAGTACGTCGGAGAGATTGCCGGAGGTCAGGAAGATGTTCCGCCCCTTGGAGGTGACCGGCGAAAAGGCGACACCGATCGCAAAGAGGGCGGCGAGGCCCCAATACAGCTTGGTCCGCGACAGAAGTCTCAGAAAGGTCATTGACGGCTCATGGAGGAAGGCGAGGGGCGCGGAATATCGGGGGGCGGGTCTTCGGACCCGCCTGCAAGCAAGTCGCCGGCCGGAGACTGCGAACGGGAGCTTCCAGACCGCCGCGGCGAAGCGAGGGTCATGATCGCTTCCTCGCTGGCCTCCCCGCGTTCGAGGATGCCGGCCTGGCGCCCTTCCTGCATGACCAGCACGCGATCGGAGAGCAGCAGCAATTCGGGCAGTTCGGAGCTGACGACGAGGATGGCCATGCCCTGTCCGGCAAGGCGGAAGATCAGATCGTAGATTTCCTTCTTCGCGCCGATGTCGATGCCGCGCGTCGGCTCGTCGAGCAGCAGGATGCGCGGGCCGATGGCGAGCCATTTGCCGATCACCACCTTCTGCTGATTGCCGCCGGAGAGTTCGGCTACGACCTGTTCGTCCGAGCGGCAGCGCACGGAGAGGCTGGCGATCGCCTCGCGGGCAAGCCGGGTTTCCAGGCCGTCGTCGCGCAGGCCGAAGCGCCGCTGCAAGGGCTGGGAAGGCAGGGAGACATTGTCACGGATGGCCGATTGCAGGAGGAGCCCGGTCGCCTTGCGGTCTTCCGTCACCAAAGCGAGGCCGTGCCGGATGGCCTGGCGCGGGCTGTCGATCCGGGCTTCGACGCCGTCGACGACGATCCGGCCCTCACGGCGTCCCATGGTGGCCCCGAAAATCGTTTCCAGAATCTCGGTGCGGCCGGAGCCGAGCAGGCCGGCAATGCCGAGGATCTCGCCGCGATGCAGGTTGAAGGACACGTCGCGCAGCACGCGTTTCCAACCGCCGCGCGTCTGGGGAAGGCTGAGGCCGAGACCTTGCACGGCAAGGGCTTCGGCAGAGCGATCAGGCGTGTGGGGCGGCGTCGCGAGGCTGAGATCGCGGCCGACCATGCTGGCGATGATGCGCTCGGGCGTCAGCTCCGCCATGGCAGCCGTCAGCACGCGCCGCCCGTCACGCATTACCGTGACGCGATCGGCGAGCAGGGAAACTTCATCCATGCGGTGGCTGATATAGACGATGGCCACGCCCGAGGCGGCGAGCTTGCGGATGATGCCGAACAGGCGCTCGCATTCGCTCGGCGACAGGGCCGAGGTCGGCTCATCCATGATCAGGACCCGCGCCTCCAGCGAAAGCGCCTTGGCGATCTCGACCAGTTGCTGCTCGCCGACCCGCAGCGACCCGACCCGCGCTTCGGGATCGAGGGCGACGCCGAAGCCGGTGAGCAGGTTGGCGGCGGCGCGGGCAAGGGCACGGCGGTCGACGAACAGCCCGGCGATACGGGGTTCGCGGCCGAGGAAGATGTTCTCGGCCACGCTCATCTCGGGAATGAGGTTGAGCTCCTGGTGGATGATGGCGACGCCGGCAGCCTGGGCATCCCGTACCGAGGCGAAACGCAGGCCGCGGCCACGGCTGAAAAGGTTGCCGTCGAACTCGGTCAAGATGCCGCTGACGATCTTCATCAAGGTGGACTTGCCGGCACCGTTCTCGCCGACGAGCGCGTGCACCTCTCCGGCCGCGATCGAGAAGTCGACGTCGTGCAGGACGGGGACGCCTGCGAACCGTTTGGAGATGCCGCGCGCTTCCAGTGCGGCATCACTCGGTTCGAGCCGGGTGGCGAGCATTGTGCGTTTCCTCGACACTCTTGTGACCAAAGTGTCTTTTATTTATAGAGAACACTAACATGTGCTGCTGGGGGCGGCAAGGGCACAAAGCGTCGCGTTCATATTGGCCCGGTCACTTCAGCACCGCTTGATTGTGCAGCGATGAATCGCGTCTAAGCGGGCCACGCAGAGACGACCAGACGTCGAGCGAAAACGAAATGCGACTGCAATCTTGAGGAACGGCGATGCCGCGCCCGCGCAATGTCTCGATGAAGGCCACCAATCTGGCCCTCGACATCATGGCGAAGCTGCAGCCCGGCGCGCTGCTGCCGCCGGAGGCGGTGCTGGCGCGCGAAATCGGCGTGAGCCGTACGGCGATGCGTTCGGCCCTCGAAGGCCTGGAACAAGCGGGGCTGGTCCGGCGCGACGGCCGGCGCACCTTGCTGCACCGACTGCCGTTGGCCTCGGATTATTTCGGCGTGGCCGAAACCGAGAGCCGTTCGGATCTGGTGGAACGGCGCTTCCTCGAAATGGCTGTCGCCGGGGATCTGATGCCTGGACGCAATTTCTCGGAGGCTGAACTCGCACGGACTTTCGGCGCCAGTACGGTGAGCGTGCGCGAATTCTTGATCGGTTTTTCACGCTACGGCCTGGTCGAGAAGGCGCCGCGCGGAGGCTGGCGGCTCTGCGCCTTCGATGCCCCCTTCGCCCGTGAGCTTGCGGCAACGCGGCGCACTTTCGAGATCGAGGCGATCCGCCTCTTCACGCAGCGGAGCAGTGACGATCCGGTATGGCGGGAGATTGGCCGGCTGATCGAGACGCATGAGGCCATGAGCCGGGGAGGGGACGAGGTCATCCGCCAGTTTCCGCAACTCGACCGTCGCTTTCACCGCTTCCTGGTAGACCAGCTCAACAATCGCTTCGTGACAAGCTTCTACGATGTCGTCTCCTTCGTCTTTCACTACCACTATCAATGGCGCAAGGATGACGAGATCGAGCGGTATCGCACGGCGCTGGCGGAGCATCTGGGCATTCTGCGGGCCCTGAAAGCCGGGATCATCGAAGACGCGCAGATGCGGCTCGAAGAGCATCTGCAAACCTCGGTGCGTACCCTGCTGGAGTCGGCGATCGGAGCGGGCCAGGAGCGGGCCGGATGAGGCGCGACCAGCCTTCTCCCCTTGCGGGAGAAGGTGGTGCGAAGCACCGGATGAGGGGAGAAACACTGCCTTGCGGGCTTTTTGCCAACACCCCTCATCCGACCTCGTTGCACTCGGCCACCCGAGGCACTTCAAAAGGAAGTGCCAGGTCCCGCAAGGGGAGAAGGCTGGTCGCGCTCTGTCCTGAAAGTCCAAGTCCACGTTGAATGCGGAGGGCAGTTGCCCGCCCTCCGCCGTGCTGCCCTTAGTCGAGCAGCCGGTTGATCACGCCGGCCCCCACCGTGCGGTTGCCCTCGCGGATGGCGAAGCGCGTATTGGCTTCGAGCGCGATGGCTTGGTTGAGGGCGATGGTGAGTACGACGGTATCGCCGGGCATCACCATCTCGACGTCCGGCGGGAGTTCGATGCCGCCGGTGACGTTGGCCGTGCGGAAGAAGAACTGCGGCCGGTAATGGCCGAAGAAAGGCGTATGACGCCCGCCTTCCTCCTTGCTGAGGACGTGGACCTCTGCCTCGAAGCGGGCATGCGGCTCCACCGTACCGGGCTTGGCCAGGACCTGGCCGCGCCGGACTTCCTTGAGCTCGACGCCGCGCAGCAGGCAGCCGACATTCTCTCCGGCAAGACCTTTGTCCAGAATCTTCTGGAAGGTCTCGATGGAGGTGACCACCGTCTTGCGACGGGCACCGAAGCCGACGAGCTCGACCTCGTCGCCGAGCCTGACCGCGCCGCGCGCGATCAGGCCTGTGATCACCGTGCCCCGGCCAGAGATGGTGCGCACGCTCTCGATCGGCATCAGGAAGGGTCGGTCCTCGGCGCGCTCGGGCAGCTCGATCGTGCTGTCCAGCGCCTCGAAGAGCCGGAGGATCGCCTCATCCGCCAGTTCGCCCTTGACCCCGTTCAGGGCCTGCAGGGCGGAACCGCGGATGAAGGGCACCTTGTCGCCCTCGTAGTTCTGCCGTGTCAGCAGCTCGCGGATCTCGAGCTCGACAAGGTCGATCAGTTCCGGATCCTCCACCGCATCGCACTTGTTGAGGAACACCACGATGCGGGGCACCCCAATCTGCCGCGCCAGCAGGATGTGCTCGCGCGTCTGCGGCATGGGGCCGTCCAGCGCGGACACCACGAGGATGGCGCCGTCCATCTGCGCCGCGCCGGTGATCATGTTCTTCACATAATCGGCATGGCCGGGGCAGTCGACATGGGCATAGTGGCGGTTCTCGGTCGAGAACTCGACATGCCCGGAGGCGATGGTGAGGATCTTCGAGGCATCGCGAGTGCCCTGGGCGGCAGAGGCGCGGGCCACGTCCTGATACGAGACGAAAGCTCCCCAGCCTCGGTCTGCCGAGACCTTGGTGAGCACCGCGGTCAGCGTCGTCTTGCCATGGTCGACGTGGCCGATGGTGCCCACATTGCAATGGGGCTTCAACCGGGTGAACTTTTCCTTGGTCATGCTACACCTGTGGTGCTTGCCGGCCCTCGCTTGGGAGATTGCACGGCTCAGGGCACCACGAGAGCCAAAAAAGTGCCCGGAACCGCTTTTGCGTCCGGGCTGGCTCGATCTCAGGTGATTTCGGTCCGGCCTAGGGCAAAGCGCGTGCGGCCGAGGAATCGATGTTCCTCGGGATCATCAGCGATATCGACGATGATTTCCGCATGGGTCCGGTGCCTTGTGGCGGGTAACGAATTGGGATGGGGCAAATAGGGGTTTGCGGAAGGAAAAGCAAGGGGGACTTTAAGAAGAACTCGATTGACGTGCTGACTTGCCGGCAATGGCCATCTCGATGGCAATTGCTCTTTTCCTATCTTGTGTCGAGGACGAGGAGCAGTGATGTGGCCGAATCTCAACTTTCAGTTAGAAGCGCCAAGGCACGAGACCTTGCTCATCGCCTCGCCCGGCGCGAGAGGCGTTCCATTGCCGACATCGTCGAACGGGCCCTCGAGGCCTATGAAATTCGGGAAGCGGGAAGGGAGCCGGCCGCCGCCTTCTATGCGCGTCTTACTTCTCAAGCGGGAAGCGAGATTGATTTGGAAGCCGCAATCAAAGAGTCCCGGCGGCCGCATTCGGGCATCGATCTTTGATTTTTCTCGACACCGATGTCGTCTCAGAAAGCCTTCGCAAAGCGCCGGACGAGGCCGTAATGGCGCGGCTCGTCCGCTTCGACAGCGACCTTGCTTTGCCGACCGAATTTTCGGCCTGACGGAGGAGGCGGTACTCACCTATGGCGACATCATGGCCGAGGCCTTGCGCCGGGGGGGGGGCGGCCGATGTCCGCCCCGGACGGCATGATTGCCGCGATTTCGCGCGTCAATGGCGGGCGACTGGCCACTCGAAATCGGGCCGATTTCGAAACGACCGGCCTCGATCTGATATCACCATGGGAGTTTTGAGCGGTCGCGCCCTATCTGTCTCGCCTTAGAGCGTTTTCCAGAAAAGTTGATAGACTTTTCGATTAATAAAACGCGTTAAAACAAAGAGTTAGAGAGAAAGTGCGATTCAACGAAATCGCACTTTGCTCTAGGCCCCACGACCGCGCCTTTTCCCGGGCTTTTCGTCCGACCAAGGCTTCTTTTCATCGGACCACGGCTTCTTCGGACCCTTGCGGTGCGGCTTAGGCTCGCGCGGCGCATCCTCGCCACCGCGGTCGCGATAGGGCTGGATGCGGATGTTTTCCTCGTCGGGCCGGCGGGCATTGGCGGCAAAGTGCTCAGCGGCTTCCTTGGCGATCTCCACCACGGTCTCATTGTCGAGGATCTTGATGTTGCCGATGTCGCGGCGCTTCACGCCGCCGCGGCGGCAGAGCATCGGCAGCAGCCATTTGGGATCGGCATTGTTGCGGCGTCCGATCGAGAGGCGGAACAGCACGGCATCGGGATCGGCCGGCACCTCCTCGCGCTCGAAGCGGCGCGGACGCTCGGAGCGCTCGGGACGGTCGTCGCGCTCGAAGCGGGAGGGGCGCTCGTCGCGGCCATAGCGGTCGTCGCGCTCGAAGCGCGAGGGCTTGCGATCGCGCCGCTCGAAGCGCTCGCCCGGGTCGCTGATCTCCTCGGGCTCGGGCAGGCGAGCGCGATAGACGCGGGCGAGCGCCGCGGCGATGTCCTCGGCACTGCGGTTTTCGAGCAGCAGCTTGGCGATGGCCAGGTCTTCCTCGCCGGGGGCTTCCGTCAGCAGCGGATCTTCCAGCATGCGCTGCTGGTCGAGCACGCGGATTTCATCGGCGGTCGGCGGCCCCATCCACTGAGCTTTCACGCCTGCCTGACTGAGCAGGATCTCCGCCTTGCGGCGGCGCGACATCGGCACCAGCAGGGCGCTGATGCCCTTGCGGCCGGCGCGGCCGGTGCGGCCAGAGCGGTGCTGCAGCTTCTCGGCGTCGGTGGGCAGGTCGGCATGGATGACCAGGCCGAGATTGGGCAGGTCTATGCCACGCGCCGCCACGTCTGTGGCGACGCAGATCTGGGCGTGGCCGTCGCGCAGGGCCTGCAGCGCCTGGTTGCGCTCATGCTGGCCGAGCTCACCCGAGAGCAGCACGGCCGAAAAGCCGCGTTCGCGCAGGGTGGCATGTAGATGGCGCACGGATTCGCGCGTATTGCAGAACACGATCGTGGTGGGGGAGGCGACGAGGCGGAGCAGGTTGACGACAGCATGCTCGGTTTCCTTGGGAGAAACGCGGATGGCGCGGTATTCGATGTCGGCATGGCCGCGCTCGGCGGTCTTCACCTCGATGCGCAACGCATCCTTCTGATAGGTGCGCGCGATGGCGACGATGCCCTTGGGCATGGTTGCCGAGAAGAGGAGGGTACGACGGTCGTCCGGGGTGGCTTTGAGGATGAACTCGAGATCCTCGCGGAAGCCCAGGTCGAGCATCTCGTCGGCCTCGTCGAGCACTACGGCACGCAGGGCTGAGAGATCGATGCCCTTGCGTTCGATGTGGTCGCGCAGGCGGCCGGGCGTGCCGACCACGATATGGGCACCGTCGGCGAGCAGGCGGCGCTCGCGGCGCGGGTCCATGCCGCCAACGCAGGAAACCACACGCCCACCAGCCTTCTGGTAGAGCCAGAGCAATTCACGCTCGACCTGTATGGCGAGCTCGCGGGTCGGCGCGATGATCAGGGCCAGGGGGGCATCGGCCTGTTCGAAGCGCTCGTCGTCGCCGAGCAGGTCGCGGGCGATAGCAAGGCCATAGGCCACCGTCTTGCCCGAGCCGGTCTGGGCTGAAACCAGCAGGTCGCGGTCGGCGGCATCATCGGCCAGCACGGCGGACTGAACCGGGGTGAGTTCTTCGAAATTGCGATCGGTCAGAGCCTGGCGCAGCGCCGGGTTCAGGGAAGGAAGTGTCACGGAATGAACCTGTCAGATGAGAAAACCGGTCATGTGAAATGCCGGGTCCGGGGGCGGCGCGCCCAAAAGACAAGTCCGCGCGCCAGCGTCCACTTCTGCAGGATTTCACTGATGCAGCAGCCCATACAGGAAAGCGCGGTCAATTGCGAGGCCGATCACGCGATGCTGCTGCGCGTTTGCAACATGGCGGCAGCGCCGTCGGGATTGGATCGTCGCCCACAACAATCCGGCTCGACCGCTCTTTGGCGCTCAAATCCACGTTGCCAAGCGGACAAGCCCTCATGCAAACATCGGGGAGGGGTGGCGGGAAAGGCAAGGCGAGCCGATGGATGGGTCTGCGACGGAGCGTGAACATTTTTCCCGCTATTACGCTCGCTATCTGGTCGCCAAACACGGCTACAGGCTGGGAGCCCTGCCACAATCGGAGGCGTTGTTGCAGCACTGCGACTATGTGCTGACCAGATCGGCCGGCAAACGCATCTCGATTGTCGGCATCGTCAATTGCGACAGTACCGAAGGCAAGACCTTCACCATGCCGGCGCAAGGTCTCGCAGGGCTCGCGCAGCAGGTCGCTGGTTCGCTGCCGGCAGCCGAAAAATTCGCAATCACGATCTACGAGATCGGCTCCCGCGCCATCGGACGAGCCGACAAGTTCCGTCTGTCGGGGCATGGGAGCCGTGGCAGGAAGTATGCCACCAAGGCGATCGCCGTCGACGTTTCGAAGCGCCGCGCCTGGCCCTTGCCTTTGTTCGGGCGTAGGTTCAGTCCGGCCGGGCAGATGGAGAAGCTGCTTCGCGCGCCGCGGTTGTCGGCCGCTGAATTGTCCAGGCCGGAACGGGCTGTCAAGTTGGGAAGGTTAATCTTCGTCTGGGTGCTGATGGCCCTGCTGCTGGCGGTTTTCATCGCTGAGCAGGTCTTCGCCGTCGGCAAGACCGGAAAACCGGCCGTGCCGACCGTCGAAACCCTTCAGATCCTGGGAGGCCTCAGCCATCGGCCGGTGATTGGAGATAAACAAAGGCGGCACCTGTTCACGGTACCGGCGCGGCATGCCGACATCACAAACATACCGCCTTCAACTGCCTGGCGCTCTTCCCAACATCTGCTGCGATCGAAAGCCGTTGGGGAGGTTGCGTGATACCTGGTGGCAGCCGGTCTTGGCCGGGCCGATCCTGTTGCAACGACTCCCATTCTTGTGCATCGCAACAATATTATTGACAAATCTGTCCGAAATAGTGTTTCTGATGCCATGGCAAGACCGAGAGAATTCGATCGTGACGAGGCGCTCAAGCGCGCCACCGCCGTGTTCTGGGCCAAGGGCTTCGAGGCGGCATCCACCGACAATCTGCTTGCGGCGATGAAGATTGGTCGCCAGAGCCTCTACGACACGTTCGGCGACAAGCGCCGCCTCTATCTGGAGGCTTTAGGGCGCTATCAGGCGGTCAATCTTGCCAATCAGCTTGCGCAACTCGACGCGGAAGCATCGCCCCTCGCCGGGATCCGCCGGATGCTGCTGGCGGTGGCGGAAGCCGATCCCTCCTTCCGAGCTCTCGGCTGCATGAATGTCGGCGCGATCGTCGAGTTCGGCCGGAACGACGAGGAAATTGCCGGCATGCTCGCCGAGAACGAGGCCGCGCTCGATGCGGCGCTGGAGGGCAGCCTGCGCAAGGCCAGGGCGGCGGCCGAGATCGGTGCGGGCATGGACATCAGGGGCGCTGCACGTTTCATCCAGGCGACATTGCGCGGCCTCAAGGTCAGCGGTAAGGCCGGTGCCGATACACAGAGCCTGCGCCAGAGCGTGGAGTTCGCTCTTGCGGCGCTGACCAAGGACGCGCGCCGAGGCTGAGGCGGCGTTCACAAGCCGGCGAGCCGATGGACGAGGCCGAAGGCGGCAACCCCGACCAGCAGGAGGCCTGCGCTACGCCCGGCCCAGATGCTGAGGGCAGGGCTCGAGGTCAGGGCGTCGCGGCCGCGCGCAGCCATCAGGGCCAGTCCGCCGTAGACGGCAAACTGTACCAGCACCGTCATCAGGCCCATCACCAAAGCCTGGGGCCAGAGCGGCCCGAAGCTCGGGTTGAGGAATTGCGGGTAGACCGCCAGTACGAATAGCCAGGCCTTCGGATTGAGCAGGCATGTCATCAGTCCCTGGCTAAAGATGCGCGCCGGCGCCACAGCGCGGCCGGTTTCGATCTCGCCGACGGTTATCGAGCTGCGCAGCAGCCGGATGCCGATCCAGATCATGTAGGCCGAGCCGACCAGGATCATGGTGGTGGCGAGGGCGGGGACCAGCCGGCTGAGGGCGGCGACGGCGACCGTGCCGAACAAGGTATGGCAGATCCCGCCCGCCATGATGCCCGAGGTCGCGGCAAGGCCCGCGCGCCGGCCGCCCGTCAAGGCATTGGCGAGCACGAAGAGCATATCCATGCCCGGCACGATGATGATGCCGGCGAGCAGGATGAGAAAGAGCCAGAGATTGTCGGTATAGGTCATGTCAGTTGCCAGCCAGGGGCGAGGCCCGTTCGGTGACGTCCTCGCCGCTTTTTCAAAGGGTTGGCTGCCTCTATAGAGAGAGGCAACTGACAGGGATGTGTCAGTTGTGAAGGGGGCTCATGCGCAAGGCGGCACGGTTGTTCGAGATCATTCAGATTCTCAGGCTAGCGCGGAAGCCGGTCACGGCTGCCGCCATCGCCGAGGCCCTGGAGGTCACGATACGTTCGATCTATCGCGACATCGCCGCGCTGCAGGCCATGCGGGTGCCGATCGAGGGAGAGCGCGGCATCGGCTATGTCCTGCGCTCGGGCTTCGACCTGCCGCCCCTGATGTTCTCGATCGAGGAGACGGAGGCGGTGATGCTCGGGCTGGCCCTGATCGAACGTGCCGGCGATCCCGAACTGACACAGGCCTCGCGGCGGGCCGGCGCGAAACTGGCGGGCGCGGTGCCCGAGCCTCTGCGCCAGCTGTTCTCCTCGCGCACGCTGCATGCCTGGGGCGAGATCGCACCGACGCCCGAGCGCATCGATCTCGGCCTGGTGCGCCGGGCCATTCGCGACGAGGAAAAGCTCGCGCTCGATTATCGCGACGAACAGGGGCAGCAGACGCGGCGGACGGTGCGCCCGCTCGCCCTGATCTATTATTCGCAGGCTTTCGTGCTGGTGGCCTGGTGCGAGCTGCGGCAGGCGATCCGTAACTTCCGCGCCGACCGCGCTTTGTCCTGCATGCCGACGGGGCAATACTTCCGCCATGAGGGCGACCGCTTGCGCGAATTGTGGATTTCGGGCTGGCAGATCAACCAGGGACAGTCAGGATAAGAAGCGCTCCCGGGCCAGAGGTTTCGGGTTGCCGGACTCGGCGTACTATGGTCGGTTGGCGACCGAGAACAAAACGGGAGAATTCGCATGACTGGCCAAATCCGCGTCGGCATCGGTGGTTGGACCTTCGAACCGTGGCGCGGCAGCTTCTATCCCGCCAGCCTGGCCCAGAAGCGGGAACTCGAATATGCCAGCCGCCAGGTGACGGCGATCGAGATCAATGGCACCTATTACGGCTCCCAGAAGCCAGAGAGTTTCGCCAAATGGCATGCGGAGACGCCGGATGACTTCATCTTCGCGATGAAGGCGAACCGTTTTGCCACCAACAAGAAAGTGCTGTCCGACGCCGGAAAGTCGATCGACATGTTCATCGGCAGCGGCATCGTCGAATTGAAGAAGAAGCTCGGGCCGATCAACTGGCAGTTCATGCCCACCAAGAAGTTCGATCCGGCCGATTTCGAAGGCTTCCTCAAGCTCCTGCCCAAGAGCCATGAAGGTCATGCGTTGCGCCATGTCGTCGAGGTCCGCCACGACAGCTTCAAGGTGCCTGAGTTCATCGAGCTGGTGCGTGCCTACGATGTCGGCATCGTCCTGACCGACAAGGCGGATTTCCCGCATATCCACGACGTCACGGCTCCCTTTGTCTACGCGCGCCTACAAGCGGCGAAGGAGGAGGAGGATCTCGGTTATTCCGCTGCTGCGCTGGACAAATGGGCGGAGCGCTCCAAGGCCTGGGCCAAAGGTGGCGAGCCTGCCGACCTCGACAAGACATCGGACAAGAAACCCTCCCAGGCGGCCAGTCGGGACGTCTTCGTCTTCATGATCAACGGCTTCAAGCCCAAGGCACCCACCGCGGCGAGGGCGCTGATCGAGCGCTTGTAAGCGCCGTCATCGCAGAACGGGGCAGGGATCGACAGCGCTGCCGTTGGGTCACACAGGCGCCCAGATTATGGGCCAGAACAGGCAGATGATGGATCTGTTCAGCTTCGACCAGCCCAGTCGCCTCGACATTGCCGAGGGCGCCGTGCTGCTCGTCGGTCGTGCCCTCGTCGGCGAGGAAGCCCTGCTTGCCGCTCTCGATACCGTGGTGGCCGGCGCTCCTTTCCGCCATATGGTTACGCCTGGCGGTTTCACCATGTCGGTGGCCATGACCAATTGCGGTCGGGCCGGCTGGGTAACCGACAGGCGTGGCTATCGCTACACGGCGGAAGACCCCGAGACGGGCCAGCCCTGGCCGGAGATGCCAGGAGCCTTTGCAGCCCTCGCGCGCGAAGCGGCGACCGAGGCGGGATTTCCCGGCTTCGAGCCGGATGCCTGCCTGATCAACCGCTATGAGCCCGGCGCCAAGATGTCGTTGCATCAGGACAAGGACGAGCGTGATTTCAGCAAGCCCATCGTCTCGGTCTCGCTCGGCCTGCCCGCCATTTTTCAGTTCGGCGGTCTGTCGCGCAGCGACAGACCGAGCAAGGTGCCGCTCCAGCATGGCGACGTGATGGTATGGGGTGGCCCTTCGCGCCTGGCCTATCACGGCATCTTGCCGTTGAAGGAGGGGCAGCATCCTCGCCTCGGTCGCAATCGCATCAATCTGACCTTCCGCAAGACCTGACGGACGACGATTGGCTTGTCCGTGTCACGCCGGGCCTGGTGATCGGGAAATCACTCCGTCATCGGCCCAGCCGGCGAAGCTCTTGGCCACCCAGTCGATGAAGACGCGAACCCGCGGCGAGAGCTGGCGGCTCTGCGGATAGAGCAGGGAGACGGGCGTTGGCGTCGGCGGATGCGCCGGCAATATTTCGATCAGTCGGCCGTCGGCGAAATAGGGCAGGAGATGGTAGCGCGGCACCTGAATGAGCCCCAGCCCGGCCAATGCGCCTCCGAACAGGGCCTCCGATCCCGTGACCGTCAGCGCGGTGGGCAGGCTGACATGGCGCAGGGCGCCGTCCACCTGAAATTCGAGCGGCATGACGCTGCCCGTCGCCGAAGAAACGAAGCCGACCATGCGGTGGCCTTCGAGGTCGCCCGGTGTTGTCGGCATGCCATGGCGCGCGAGATAGGCCGGGCTTGCGCAGGTCGCCTCGGCGAGCAAGGCGACCCGGCGGGCTACCATCGAACTGTCCTGGAGATCGCCGGCCCGGATCACGCAATCGATGCCTTCGCGCACGAGATCGACCAGGCGGTCCCCCTCGCCGATATGAAGCTGCAGGCCCGGATAGCGTTCCAGGAAATCGGTGAGGCCAGGCAGCAGGAAATGCCGGGCGAGCGTGCCATGCACGTCGATGCGCAGCAATCCGCGGGGCTTGGTGTCACCAAAGGCCGCTTCGGCGTCCTCGATGTCGGCCAGGATGGCAAGGCAGCGATGATAGTAAGCCTCGCCATCCAGCGTCGGGCTGACGACGCGGGTGGTACGCTGGAGCAGGCGGACGCCAAGGCGCGCCTCCAAGTGGCGGATTGCTTCGGTCACGGTGGAGCGGGGCAGACCCAGATCTTGTGCCGCCTGGGTGAAGCTGCGGCGCTCGACGATGCGGGTGAAGAGCCGGATGGCGTCGAAACGGTCCATTGTTCGTAGAACCCGAATAGTCATATCAATTCTTGCATGATTATCCGAAGTGACAGAAGGAGGATAGTGCTCTCCAGTGATCAACCTCACCTCAAGGAGAGAAAAATGACTGTGAATGGCAGCAAAGTCGCCCTCGTCACCGGCGCCTCGCGCGGCATCGGCGCCGCCATCGCCCGGCGCCTGGCGCATGACGGCTTCTCGGTCGTCGTCAACTATGCCGGCAATACCGAGCGCGCCGAGGCCCTGGTGCGGGAGATCGAGAGCGCAGGAGGGCGCGCGCTGGCCTTGCAGGCCGACGTGAGCGATCCCGCGGCCGTGGCCGCGATGTTCGAGGCGGCGCAGGCGGAATTTGGCGGCGTGGACATCCTGGTCAACAATGCCGGCATCATCGCCCTGTCCCCGCTCGCCGAGACGGACGATGACGGTTTCGATCGGCTGGTGGCCGTCAATCTCAAGGGCAGCTTCAACACCATGCGCGAGGCGGCGCGGCGGTTGCGTACGGGCGGACGCGTCATCAACTTCTCGTCGAGCGTCGTTGGCCTGCGCCAGCCGAGCTACGGCATCTATGCCGCGACCAAGGCCGGCATCGAGGCCTTGACTAGCGTGCTGGCCAAGGAACTGCGTGGTCGCGCGATCACGGTCAACGCCATCGCACCGGGCCCGACGGCAACCGATCTCTTCCTCACCGGCAAATCGGCGGAATTGATCGAGCACTATACCCGCATGGCGCCACTCGAGCGGCTCGGCACGCCGGAGGACATCGCCGCTGCGGTCGCCTTCCTGGCCAGCCCGGACGGCGGCTGGATTAACGGGCAGACCCTGAGGGCCAATGGCGGACTGATCTGAGGCGGCAACTGTGGAGGCGAGGCGCCTTTGAGGGTGACTGTTTTCGCGTTCCAGTCGCTCCTATGGCGTCACCCCCGCACAGCATTGTCCTTCATCAGCCTGTCCAGATGCTGGCGGATATGGTTGGCCTCGGCCGCCGTGGAAGCGAGAGCAATGGCCTGGTCGAAGGCTTGATGCGCCTCCTTGCTCCGGCCAAGCTTCAGCAGCAGGCCGCCCTTGAGGCCGTGGAAATAGAAATAGCCGGACAGACGGGCTTCCAGGGGCTCGATCATGGCGAGCGCGGCTTCGGGGCCCTGCGTCTTCGAAACGGCCACGGCCCGATTGAGCGTGACCACGGGCGAGGGCTGGATCTCTTCCAGTAGCGCATAGAGGAAATCGATCTGGCGCCAATTGGTATCCTCGGGCGTCGCTGCCCTGGCGTGCACCGCGGCGAGGGCGGCCTGGAGCTGATAGCTGCCGGGGCTGCCATGGCGGGTGGCCTTGTCGATCAGGGCGAGGCCTTCGGCTATCATCTGGCTGTTCCACAAGCGCCGGTCCTGGTCCTCCAGGAGCACGATCTGGCGCTCCGCGTCGAAACGGGCCGGTGAACGGGCATGCTGGAGCAGCATCAGAGCGGCCAGCCCCATGATCTCGGGTTCGGTCTGGAACAGGCGCAGCAGCAGGCGGGCGAGGCGAATGGCCTCGTCGCAGAGCTGGGCTCGGCTGCCGTCGTCCTCGGCGCCCGCCGAATAGCCTTCGTTGAAGATCAGATAGATCATGGCGGCCACGGCACCGAGCCGTTCCGAACGCTCCACCGCGCCCGGTGCCTCGAAGGGCACGTCGGCGCTGGCGATACGCGCCTTGGCCCGGGTGATGCGCTGTTCCATCGCCGCTTCCCCGACAAGGAAGGCGCGGGCGATCTGCCTGACGCTGAGCCCGCAGACGATGCGCAGGGCAAGGGCGATCTGCTGGGTGCCGGGAAGATCCGGATGGCAGCAGATGAAGAGCAGGCGCAGGATGTCGTCGCGATAGTGCTGGCCGTCTAGGCGTTCGGCGAGCTCGGTTTCCGCATCGCCGAGATCGGAAATCTGGTCCTCGTCCGGCAGGGCTTCCTGCTTCTTCTCGCGGCGCTTGGCGTCGATGCCGGAATTGCGGCCGGCAAAGATCAGCCAGGCGGTGGGATCGCGCGGCGGACCGTTCTTCGGCCAGCTCTTCAGCGCGCGCAGGCAGGCTTCCTGATAGGCTTCCTCAGCGGTATCGAGGTCACGGAAATAGCGCAGAAGCGCTCCCATGGCCTGCGGGCGGGCGGAGGCGAGCGCGCTGTTGATCCAGGCCGCATCCGTCATGTTGCGTGCGCCTTCTGTCCGAGCACCCCGGGCTGGAAGATCGAAAGCGGACGGATCTCGTAGGAGCCGATGCTGGGATTGGCCTTGGCGAGATCGCGGGCGATATCGAGCGCTTCCTCGAGATTTTCGCAGTCGACCACATAGAAGCCGAGCAATTGTTCCTTGGTCTCGGCGAAGGGACCGTCGATCACCAGGGGATCGCCGCCGGTCTTGCGCAGGGTGGTGGCGGCGGTGGTCGGCAGCAGCCGCACCACCGGGCCAAGCTTGCCCGCCGCTGCGACCTTTTCATGGACCTTCTGCAGGCGAGCCATCACGGCGTCGTCCTCTTCCTTGGTCCAGGCACCGACGACGTCTTCGTAATTGTAGCAAAGGATCGTGTATCGCATTGTCTGCTTCCTCTTGAGCCAAGGACGAACGAACCAAGAGGTACCCGACATGAGGGGGCGGAACAATTCATGTTCTTTTGGCGCCTGCGGTCGGAGAGGTCCGACGGCTGCTGCGCAAACACACCGATGACAATCAAGTCGTATCTAGCAAGTCGTATCTAGATTGTCGTCTCTATGCCGCAGGGAGCCGGGATCGTATCGCCGGGATCGGGAGAGAGCCGGAATGCATCGTTTTCTGTCGAGTCGATGCCGTCGATCTTGCGCAGCGCTGCAATGGTGAAGTCGGTGAAGGCACGCACCACCGGGCGCATATAGCGAACCGAGGGGAAGGCCAGGAAGGCTTCCGTCGGACGGACGACGTAGTCGGGCAGGATTCGGACCAAGCGTCCTTCGGCAAGCTCGCGATTCACCAGCAATTGCTGGACCGGCCCCGCCGCGTGCCCTTGCAGGAGCGTGGCGCTGATGACTTCGGCGTCATTGGTTCTGAGGATGGGTTGGGCGGGCAGGTCGAGTGTTTCGCCGCTGCGATGCTGCAATGCCAGAGTGTCGCGTGGAGAAAGCAGCCTGGCACTGCTGACGATGTCGATTTCCGATAGTCGCTTCGGCGTGTCGATCGGCCCGAACCGGGCGAGGAAGCTCGGTGCCGCCACCAGGATACGCCGGATCAAGCCGAGACGGCGAATGATGAGTTCCTGGCCGGCAGGGCGTCCATACCTCACCGCCAGGTCGAAGTTCTCATAGACAAGGTCGATATCACGGTTCTCCAGGATGAGATCGACCGTAACGGCGGGATGGCGCTGCTGGAATGCCATGACGATTGGATGCAGGTGCCTGACGCCGATGCAGGAGGGCGCATGCAGCCGGAGCGGGCCTTCGATGGTCCCCATGTCATGCCGGACGCCTTCCAGAGCCGCGTCGATGGTGGCGAGAGCGCCTCGGCTCGCTTCATAAAGGGCCCGTCCCTGTGGTGTCGGGCGTACGATGCGTGAGGACCGTTCCAACAGCCTGGCGCCGACATGCCGTTCGAGATTGCGCAGATGTTTGGTGACGGCGGGCTGGGAGACGGCAAGATCACGCGCTGCCGCCGTTACCGAAGCACGCTCGACGGTACGGACGAAAGCGCGCAGGGCGATTGCGATGTCCATTCATGCCTCATGGTTATGATTGTCATAGCATCATAACATATGGACGTCGAAGTCGTCATCGGGCTCAATCGCCTCAGTGCCGTGTCAGCGGCGTTGCGGAAGGCGTGATGATGATAAGCAGGCGTAGTTTTGTGATTGGTTTGCCTTTCTTGGCAGCTGGATGTGCGCAGGACCGCAAACCCGAGCTCAGCATGCCGGAGGTGGCGGTCGACCCGGAACAAGCCCTGCTCTACGGAGCCATCAAGTCCGAACCCTTCGCCGTACCTGCCGTGGATCTGCGACGCGTGAAGCCGCAATATCTGCGCCGGGAGGTTGCCTATCCGACTCAGGAGCAACCCGGCACGATCGTGGTCGATCCGGCCGAGCGTCATGCCTATCTCGTGCTGGAGGGTGGTAGAGCCCTGCGCTACGGCGTCGGTGTCGGCAAGGAGGAGGCATTCAATTTCCAAGGCCGTGCAACCATCGCCCGCAAGGCCACATGGCCACGTTGGACGCCGACGGCCAACATGATCCGGCGCCAGCCCGAGCGCTATGCCAAATATGCCGCCGGCTTGCCGGGCGGATCCGGCAATCCTCTCGGCCCGCGTGCGCTCTATCTGTACAAGGACGGGCGCGACACCCTGTACCGGCTTCACGGCACCATCGAGCCCTGGACGATCGGCACCATGGTGTCGTCGGGCTGCGTGCGCCTGCTCAATCAGGACATCATCGACCTTCATCGGCGCGTGCCGGTCGGGACAGCCGTGGTCGTGCTTCCGTCCGGTGCCTCAACGGCTTAGGACTATGGTTGCGTTTTTCATTCGAAAGGAATTTGGAGTGTCGGCCTCACAGCTCCATCAAATGATGTAGCTGTGAGGCCGACACTCCGCACATCCTGCACTTCCTAATACAAACGCAACTGTCGTGTTCGAGCTCGCCTCAAAATCCCAGGCTGAGCTGCTGGGGCTTGTCGGTCTTCTTGCCCGGCTTGTCGTCGACCAGGGGCTTGAGCATCTGAGCCAGCCGCTTGGCCAGCGCCGACGGGTCGGCCTCGGCGAGGGAGGAGCTGGCGATCACGTCGCGCATCAGGGCGACGCCGGCGATCAGGGCGAGGAACAGGGCGGCGCGTTCCGGCTGATCCTTGCCGGGCAGGCCGGCGGCAAGCGGGCGTTCGAGTTGCGCCGCGACGGTTTCGCGCAGGATTTCGGCGGCCCTGGGATGGGAGGCCGAGTGCAGCATCAGCCGGAAGGGATCGACGCCGGTGCTCTCGCCGGGAGAGCTGGCCACCATCGCCTGCGCCACCCGGTCGGCAAGGGAGGCGGCGTCGCCTTCGAACAAGCTGGCATCGGCGCAGGCGATCTTGGCCGCCTCGGCGAACATTTCTTCCTTCGAACCGAAATAGCGATTGACCAGGATGGCGGTGACGCCGGCTTCTCCCGCGATTTCGCGCAGGCCGACGCCGTCATAGCCCGCGCGCGAAAAGGCGATCAGG
Organism: Labrys sp. (in: a-proteobacteria); assembly: GCF_047605565.1. Lineage (NCBI taxonomy): Bacteria > Pseudomonadati > Pseudomonadota > Alphaproteobacteria > Hyphomicrobiales > Xanthobacteraceae > Labrys > Labrys sp. (in: a-proteobacteria). Next base: position 41,405 of record NZ_JASGFM010000017.1, on the reverse strand, counting down.
GCCGATTGCAGAATGGCCTCGCGCGTCGCCGCGGCATTGCGTGGGCGCTTGGCCTTGGGCGCGGGGCTCGATTGGGAGGGATGGAGTGCTTTCTTCCTGGCCATGCCCGCGCCTGCAATGATTTCGGGGCCGCAGGAGTATACGTGCGTAGAGGCAGGCGCAAGGCTCCCCCTCCTGCGATCCACCGTTCATATTGCAGGCTTGGCGGGTGGGGAGGTTTGCCCCAGCCGATCGTCCATGTAGAGCCAGGCGGCAACGGCGCCGGCCAGCGAGACATTCACCGCGAGGCTGCCGTCCGCTGCCTGCAATTGCAGGGAATGGTGTTGCCGCAGGGTCTGGGGCAGAGATGACCTTGCATCGAGGACGAGAGTAGCCTCGGCCAGCCCGCCTTCTTCTTCGGGAGCCGAGAAGGTGATCGGGTCTGCGAGGGCCCCGACGGGCTTGCCATCCGCCAGAAGGACATGAGGCCGGCCGGCAAGGGCACCGGTCGGATCGGCCACCGCGAAGCGAACCTCCGTTGGTGCCGAGATGTGGCGGCGGATGCTGACATAGCCTTTCGCATCCGGGTCGCCTGCGGCCAGGCCGGTGGCCTGGCACTGGTGGTTTGCGTCGCAGCTTACCTGCCAGTCCTTGAAGGTCTCGGCCGTGGCCGAACCGGCGAGCAAGACGGTCGTGACGAAGGCGATTGAAAGGCGGCGCATGAGAGCTTTTCCGGATGTGTTGGCACTCTCGTGATCATGCCGGTCAAGATCGGCGTCCGGGAACGGCAAGGTCCGGTCATTGTTGGCCTTTTTGAGTGCGGACCCGGCGGTGATGTACGGGTTTTTCCGTTGCAAGGCGACGACTCAAGACGGCAGAATTTCATGCGCGCCTGCCGGCCCGGAAAATGCCCATATGACGGATTTATGCAACTCTGCCCGAATTATGACTTGTTTGCTCAATTTTTACGCGATGAAATCCAGGTAAATGAATAAAATTTAAAAGATGAATCGATTTCTATACCTAGGTTATGACGCGAATGCGCGCTATAGTTTTTGCACTGCCTTGACGGAACCATATGTGCCTCGTCGCGTTCAATCGAGCGGGGCCAGAAACGATAGGGTGGAGCCATGAAAGAAAGCCGTGCCGCCGTCTTCTCGGTCGAGGAACTGGAATTCCTGCGCACGCAGGCCGATGACTATGGCTGGTATGTATGGACGGAAGAGACCCGTCCGATCATCGAAGGCCTTTGTGCCCGCCGGCTGATGGCGGCCAATGGTGATTTCAAGGTGGTGCCCAAGGATGGACAGCACCGGGCCAATCTCGAGGGACATGCGCCTCGGGCGGCGGATGCGATGCTGCGCTACTACGAATTGATCGGCGCCGGGCGCATGGCCTTCCATATGGTGCAGCACCCACGCCCCGCCATGACAGGGGCGCCGCTTACCGAATTGCGTGGCAGCCACGCTTTGCATGGCTGAGCGATAGGACAGGACGCAGGGAGAGGAAGCGGACGTTTTGTACTGTCCGCCGTGGCTTTTTGCGCCTTTGCGGTCCGGGTCTTTCAGGCGGCATTTGCGGCCAGGTGCGGCAGGGCCGTGCCGTCCGGCCCGAAGACGTGGGCTGAGCCGCGGTCGATCCGCAAATTGACCTCGCTATGGGCTCGTACCGGGTTCTTGCCGTCGGTCTGCACCACCAATGTCTGCCCATCCGCGATGGCCGTATGAAACACGGTCAGCCCGCCCAGATGCTCGACGATGCTGGTCGTGCCGGCGATGGCATCGCCTGCGTCGTCGGCTCCGTTCAGGAGCGTGATGTGTTCGGGCCGAATGCCGAAAGTGACATCGGAACCGACTTTCAGGCCACCGGCCGAGACGGGCAGAGTGACGCGTTTGCCTCCCGGCAGGGATAGGCTCAAGCCCCTCGCGTCGATTTCGACGATCCGGGCCGGCAGCGTGTTCATGCGCGGCGAGCCGATGAAGCCGGCCACGAACAGGTTGCGAGGATGGTTGTAGAGCTCGAGCGGTGCTCCGATCTGCTCGATCCGGCCGCCATTGAGCACCACGATCTTGTCCGCCATCGTCATGGCCTCGACCTGGTCGTGGGTGACGTAGATCATCGTCGCCTGGAGCTGTTCGTGCAGGCGCATCAGCTCGATGCGCATCTGCACGCGTAGGGCGGCGTCGAGATTGGAGAGCGGCTCATCGAACAGGAAGACCTTGGGATTGCGCACGATCGCGCGGCCGATGGCGACACGCTGGCGCTGGCCGCCGGAAAGTTCCTTGGGACGACGCTGGAGTAGAGGCCCGAGTTGGAGGGTTTCGGCGGCCGCCTGCACCTTGGCCGCGCGTTCGGCTTTCGGCACACCCTCGATGCGCAGCGCAAAGCCCATATTGTCGGCAATGGTCATGTGCGGATAGAGCGCATAGCTCTGGAACACCATGGCGAGACCGCGCTTGGCCGGCGCGATGTCGTTGGACAGGCGGCCGTCGATGAGCAGGTCGCCGCCGGTGATCTTTTCCAGCCCCGCGATCATGCGCAGCAGGGTCGACTTGCCGCAGCCGGAGGGGCCGACGAAGACCACGAATTCGCGGTCCTCGACCTCGAGGTCGACGCCCTTGATGACCTCGACGGCGCCATAGGATTTGCGCAATCCCTTGAGATTGACGGTGGCCATCTCGGCGTTCTCCTTTACGGGTTCGTGCTGCCGGCGCGCAGTTCAGATGCCGGCGAGGCGCAGTGTTTCGCGATTGGCCCTGACGGCGGCGGCGGGGTCTGCGGCGGCGACGTCGGATTCTTCCTCGAGCACCAGCCAACCGTTGAAGTTCGGCCCGGCGGCCACGATGTCGACCACGCTCCTGAGGTCGCAGACGCCCTGTCCCAGCATGCGCCAATGGCCCTCGGCATCGACATCCTTCAGATGCAGATAGCGGATGCGATCCTGGTAGGTGCGCAACGTGTCGAGGATATCTTGGCCCCCGCGCAGGATATGGCCGGTGTCGGGCACCCAGCCGACCAGGGCCGGGTCCAGAAGGGCCATGATGCGGTCATAGTCGGCCCGTGAGCTCAGGAGCGTGTCGTGATGCGAGCTCGGATGCACGGCGACATCGACGCCGACGATACGGCCGAGTTCGCCGGCACCATTATAGAAACGCCCGGCGACAGCGAATTTGTCGTCGAGGGGGCCGGGGCTCATGATCGTGGCGCTGCCCAGCGACAGGATGGCGCCCGGGAAATGTGCGGTGAAGCGCAAGGCGCGGTCGACCATGGCGAGGTCGGCCTCGACGGCGCCGGCTTCGGTGAAGCCGGAACTGCTGCCGCAGGCAAAGGCGACCAGCGTCAGGCCATGGTCTGCCAATGCCCTGGCAAAGTCCTGCGGGCGGTCGGCATAGGGCGGGATCATGGTGTCGGTGATCTCGATGCCGGCATAGCCTGCCGCTGCGATGGCGGCGATGAGGTCGTCGGCATTACCGGTCCAGGCCTTGCCGAGCATTTCCCAGGTGAAGGTCTGGCAGCCGGCCCTCAGCTTGGCGGTTTCATTCATGATGTCATTCCTTGACGGCGCCTTGAGTCAGGCCCTCGATGATGTGGCGCTGGAAGAACAGCACCAGGGCGATCAGCGGCACCGTCACCACCACCGAGGCGGCGGCCACGTCGCCCCAGGGCACGTAATAGAGGTTGGTGAAATTCGCGATACCGACCGGGATCGTCTGGTGCTCGATGGTCGAGGTGAAGGCGAGGGCGAACATGAATTCGTTCCAGGCCGCGATGAAGGCGAGCAGGCCGGTGGTGACGAGGCCCGGCAGGGACATCGGCAGGATGATGCGGACGAACAGGCCGATGACCCCGACGCCGTCCATGCGTGCGGCTTCGTCGATCTCGCGCGGCAGCGTGTCGAAATAACCGAACAGCACCCAGGTCACCAGCGGCAGCCCGAGCGCTAGATAGACGATGACGAGGCCGCTATAGGTGTCGAGGAAGCCGTAATTGGAGGCGGTGAGGTAGAGCGGGCCGACGATGGCGATCTGCGGGAACATCGAGACCGACAGCACCACCCCGAGGATGCCGAAGCGCCCCTTGATCTCCAGGCGAGACAGCGAGAAGGCGGCCAGTGCCCCGATGGCCAGGCAGAACAAGGTGGTGAGCCCGGCAACGATCACCGAATTCAGCACATAGAGCTGGAATTTCTTGACGAAGAAGACATTGGCATAATGTTCCAGCGTCGCTGGCGAGGGCCAGAAGCTCGGCACCGGATCGGTCAGCGCCTTGTCGAGCTGCAGCGAGGTGGAGAACTGCCACAGGAACGGGCCGGCCGACCAGACGAGAAGCAGGGCTGCGCCGGTGTAGACGATGACGAGGCGCAGGATCTCGCGGACCGTCATCCCTGCCTCCTGAGCTGCGCCACGATGAAGATGCCGAAGCCGATGGCGATCAGCGTCTCGGTGATGAACATCGCAGTGGAGAGCGCCGAGCCATAGCCGAACTGCAGGGTGGAGAAGAGCACCTTGTAGCTCAGGGTCGACAGGGTCTCGGTGGAGTCGGCCGGGCCGCCGCCGGTGAGGACATAGACGAGGTCGAAGATGCGGAAGGCATCGAGGGCCCGGAACATGCCGGCGATCAGCAAGGTCGGCAGCAGCAGGGGCAGACGCACATGCCAGAAGATACGCCAGGCCGAGGCGCCGTCCATCTTGGCGGCCTCGGTCAACGAGCGCGGCACCGTCTGTAGTCCCGCCAGCAGCAGCAAGGCCATGAAGGGCGTGGTCTTCCAGACGTCGGCGATGATGATGGTGTCGAGGGCATGGTCGACCGAGCCGTACCAGTTGATGTTGCCGTCGATCAGCCCGACGGATTTGAGGAGGTAGTTGATCAGCCCGTGCTGCCCATCGAACAGCCAGCCGAACATCTTGGAGGTGACCACGGTGGGCATGGCCCAGGGCACCAGCATGGCGGCGCGCACCAGCGAGCGGCCGACGAAGGGTTCGTAGAGCAGGAGGGCCATGGCGAGGCCGAGCACGGTTTCGAGCGCCGTCGACACCGCCGCGAACAGCACCGTATGTCCCCAGGCGTTCCAGAAGGCGTCGTCGCCCAGCAGCGTACGATAATTGGCCAGGCCGACGAAGGCGTCCTCCTGGGTGACCAGGGAGGTATTGGTCAGCGACAGCCAGACCCCGTTGACGATGGGATAGACCGAGACCGAGCCGAGCGAGATCAGCAGCGGCAGGATCAGCAGCCAGGGCGCCAGGTCCAGGGACCGCAGGCCAGCCCCGAGGGGAGGACTGGCCGCGGAGGCTTCAACGCTCATTGCGTCATCCCGCGACGATCGAATTGATCTTGGTGCTGGCGGCCTCCAACTCGGCCTTGATATTGCCGCTGACCAGCGCCTTCGACACGCCGGACTGGATGGCGAGGGTGACCTGCGCATATTTCGGGGTGACCGGGCGTGGCGTCGCGCCGGTGAACACCGATTTGAGCTGCTTCATGAAGGGCTGTTCCTTGCCGAGCTGGGCATCCTCGAACACCTCGGGGCGGGTGGGCGCGATGCCGAGCTGCAGGGCGAACTGGAGCTGGGTGGCGGGCGAGGACATCCAGGTCAGGAATTCGATGGCCGCTTCCCGGTTCTTGGTGTTGGCATTGACGCCATATTGGTAGCCGCCGAGGCAGGCTGCGCTCTTGCCGCCGGCGAAATGGGGCAGGGGCACCACGCCGACCTTGTCGACCACCGAGGACGCGGCCTTGTCCTGCGCGATGGCATAGACATAGGACCAGTTGCGCAGGAAAGGTGCGCGGCCGGCCGTGAAGGGCTGGCGCGAGGGTTCCTCGTCCCAGCTCAGCACGTCGGAGGGGCTGATCTTCGTCTTGTTGATGGTGTCGTAGAGGAATTGGACGGCTGCCACCGCCTTGTCGTCGCTGAGTGCCGACGACTTGCCGTCGGGGGCGAGGATCGAGCCTCCATTGGAGGCAATGGCTTCCACGAGATCGCAGACCAGCACTTCGGCCTGCTTGCCCTGCCAGAGATAGCCGAAATCGGCCTTGCCGGATTTCTGGATCTCCTGGGCGGCGGCCGTGAGGTCGTCCCAGGTTTCGGGTGGCTTAGCACCGATGCCCTCGAGGAGATCCTTGCGATAGAACAGCATGCCTGAATCGACATACCAGGGCAAAGCGGTGAGCTTGTTGTTGTAGGTACAGGCCGCTACCAGGCCAGGGAAGAACTGGCTCTGCACCGAGGCGTTGAAATATTCGTCGAGCGGCAAGGCCCAGCCGGCGCCTGCAAACTCGGCGATCCAGACCACGTCCTGGGTAAAGACGTCGGGCGTGCCGGTGCGGCGCGCGAGCTGCTGCACCAGCGCCGTGTGCACTTCGGTGGAGGAACTGGGCGGCGGCAGCTCGACATAGGTGACGTGGATCTTGCCCTGCGACTGGTTATAGGCATCCACCACCTGCGCCATGGTCTGCTTGCCGAAGAATTTGGCGCTGGCGAAGGTGATTTCCGTGCGGTCGGCGGCACGGGCCCGCTTGGGCAGGCCGAGTGCCAGGGCACCCGCGGCGAGGCCCGCTCCCTGCAGGAAGGTGCGCCGGCTCGGCGCCACCGATCCGGATTGCGAAGCCCCGGCAGCCGGGGTCGAGCGTGACTGAACGTCCGACATCACAAGTCCTCCCTTTGTTAGGTGAATGACCACCCTGATTTTGAGGGCATGCTTGGCCTGGGCCCGCGTACTGTCAAGGACAAATTGTCATTTTCGTTCAAAAAATTTCATTCAAACACAAAGCTTCTCGTGTTTACTTTCTAAATTAATGCAAAAATGAGCAATCAAGCTGGAATGGATGGCGGAGGAGACGCATGGGTAAACTCGGCATCGGTGTGATCGGATGCGGCAATATCTCGATGACCTATCTGCACAACGCCGCGCTTTTCCCAGGCGTCGAATTGAAGGCTTGCGCCGATATCTCAGCGGAATCCGCTAAGATCAGAGCCGAGGAATACGGCATTCGCTCTCTCGGCGTGGAAGAACTTCTTGCGGACGACGAAGTCGACCTCGTTCTCAACCTGACGATTCCGGCCGTCCATTTCGAAGTGTCGATGGCGGCCCTTGCCGCGGGCAAGCATGTCTTCACCGAAAAGCCGCTTGCCGTTACGGCTGCGGAGGGTCGGAGGCTGGTCGAAGAGGCTCGCCGGCGCAATCTGGCGATCGGTTCTGCGCCCGATACCTTTCTCGGTGCGGCAGGACGAACGGCTCGCCGTTTGATGGCGGAAGGGGCGATCGGCCACCCGACCACGGGCACCGCCTTCATGATGACCCGCGGCATGGAGCATTGGCACCCCAATCCGCAATTCTACTACCAGCCCGGCGGTGGCCCGGTCCTCGACATGGGCCCTTACTACCTGACCATGCTGGTCAATCTGCTGGGACCGGCCCGCCAGGTTGCGGCGATGGCCACGACCGGGCAGGCGGAGCGGCTGATCACGGCGCCCGGGCCGAACCAGGGCACGAGCTTCGCCGTCGGTACGCCCACCACCCTGATGGCCCTGGTCGAGTTCGCCGGCGGCGCCATCGTCAATGTCGGCATGAGCTGGGATGTCTTCCGCCATTCCAACCAGCCGATCGAGCTGCATGGCAGCGAAGGCTCGCTCAGCCTGCCCGACCCGGATACCTTCGGCGGTTCTCTCGCCCTCAGCCGTAGGGGCGAGCCCTGGCAGTCCATCGATACGGCCGGCATGACCTATGGCAGCCTGAACTGGCCCTACGCCGCACCCGATCGCGCGAACTACCGGATGATCGGCGTGGCTGATCTGGCCCGCAGCCTCAGGGAAGGGCGGCGGCCTCGGGCTTCCGGCGACCTTGCGCTGCATGTGCTCGAGATCATGGAAGGCATCCTCGAAGCGGCGCGCACCGGAAGGCCGGTCCCCATCGAAGGCGAGGGCGTCCAGCCCCAAGCCTTGTCGGAAGAAGAGGCGGCGAGCCTCGGCCGGGAAGAATAGGGCCGCCGACGCTGGTCAGAGCGTACCCATGCCGCCATCGATCATGAGTTCGCTGCCGACCGTATAAGCCGCTTCGTCGGAGGCCAGGAACACCACGGCCTTGGCGATTTCGCTGGCCTCGCCGAAGCGACCGGCGGGAACCAGGCCCTTGATGCTGTCGGCGACGTTCTTCAGATCCTGCTCGGCAAAGCCGAGCTTGCCATAGAGCGGCGTGGCGATCGGGCCGGGGCTGACGGCGTTCAGGCGAATGCCGCGCCCGATCAACTCGCCCGACAGGGTGCGGATCAGCGACTGCAGCGCAGCTTTCGACGCGGCATAGACGCTGGAATTCGGCATGCCGATATGGGCGTTGACCGAGGTGTTGAGCACGATCGAAGCCGGATTGGCCAGGATCGGCAGCAGCGCCTGGATCAGGAAATAAGGGCCCTTCACATTGATGTCGAAGACCTTGTCGAAGGCGGCCTCGCTCCAGTCCGCCAACGGCTTGAGCTGGGCGATGCCGGCATTGACGAAGAGGATGTCGAGACCGCCAAAGGCCTCGGCGATGGTCTCGGCGAGCCTTTTCTGGCCGGCGACGTCGGCTGCATCCGACTGGATGACTAGGACATTTTCGCCCAGTTCCTTGCGGGCGGCCTGCAGCGTTTGGGGATTGGTGCCGGTCACCGCGATGCGGGCGCCTTCCGCCAGGAATTGGCGGGCGGTTTCCAGGCCTATGCCGGTGGTGCCGCCGGTGATGAGCGCACGCTTGCCCGAAAGTCTGTTCATGATTGCCGTTCCTCGTTCATGGGAGACGCTTTGGATGGGGCGAATATGGCGCAATCGTCATGTTCGGAGTATCCTGCAGATATTGGTTCTATCTTCCGGGATTTCCGAACAATGAAACTGGACGGGATCGCAAGTTTCGTTGCGGTCGCCGAGGCCGGATCGATCAGCGAGGCAGCACGCAGCCTGCGCCTGTCGAAATCGGTTGTGAGCGAGCGGCTGGGTGACCTGGAGCGGAGTGTCGGTACGATATTGCTTCATCGTACCACACGGCGATTGTCGGTGACGGAAGATGGAGCCGCTTTTCTGGAACGCGCCAGGCGGATCCTCCGCGAGGTGGAAGAGGCGGCTGCGGATCTGGCCGAGCGGCGCGGCACCCTGGCCGGCCCGATGCGGATTGGTGCGCCGATCACCTTCGGGCGCCTTCATCTCGGCCCCGCCTTGTTTCCGTTCCTGGCGGCGCATCCCCAGGTCGAGCTCATCCTCGATCTTGACGATCGCCGCGTCGACGTCTCCTCCGGTGCTTATGACGGTGTCATCCGGCACGGTACCATCGCGGATACGCGGCTGATGGTCTGGCGTCTCGCGCCGAGCCAGCGTCTGCTGGTGGCGTCGGCGGAATATCTGGATCGCGAGGGGATGCCGCGTTCCATCGGCGATCTCGATAGTCACAAAGGGCTGTTCTATTCGAACCGCGGGGCTGCCGATTGGCGTTTCCTCGGGCCTGATGGCGTCGAAATCGTGCGGGCCAAGGTCGCCTTGCGTGTCAACAATGGCGATGTGATTCGTGACGCTGCGCTTGCCGGCCTCGGCATCGGGCTGCTGCCCACTTTCATCGTCGGACCCGAGATCCGCGCCGGAAAGCTGAAAGTCATCGACATCGGTGTCCGGCCCGAGCCGGAATTCATCTTCCTTGCCCATCCCGAAGGACGGCGGCCTTCCGTCAAGCTGCGGACGCTGGCTGAGCATCTGAAACGCAGTTTCGGCGATCCGCCTTATTGGGAGGAGGGGATGTCCAATACGACCTCCGCTTGATAGAAGTGACGCGTCGTCACTGCGAGATCCCGAGATGAGCGACCTGCCGGCACCCGAACCGATCCGTCCCCTCGGTCGCAGTGGCATGTCGGTCAGTTCGGTCGCCTGGGGCATGTGGCGCTTCGGCGGTGAAGACCTTGCTTCGGCCCAGAAGCTGGTGGAGACCGCGCTCGAGGCCGGCGTCACGCTGTTCGATACCGCCGACATCTACGGCCCGTCCGACCTTGGCGGCTTCGGCGTTGCCGAAAGCCAGCTCGGCCGCGTGCTCGAGGCCAGCCCTGGATTGCGCCGGCGCATGGTGCTGGCGACCAAGGGCGGTATCGTCTTCGGCACGCCCTATAATTCCTCCGCCGCTTATCTCGCCTCGGCCATCGATGCGTCGCTGAAGCGAATGCAGGTCGATCGCATCGATCTGTGGCAGATCCATCGCCCTGATATCCTCACCCATCCCGGTGAAATCGCCAGGGCCCTCGAGGAGGCGCATCGGGCCGGCAAGATCGCCGCCATCGGCGTGTCGAACTATACGGCTGCCCAGACGCAGGGCCTGGCGGCCTGCCTCAACCTGCCCATCGTCAGCCACCAGCCCGAATTCTCGGCCCTCAAGCTCGATCCGCTCCAGGATGGAATTCTGGACCAGGCGATCATGAACGACATGGCGGTGCTGGCCTGGTCGCCCTTGGCGGGCGGGCGGCTTGCCCTGCCGCAGGATGAACGGGCGCGGGCGGTAGTTGGCTTGTTCGATGCCAAGGCGGAGCAGGCGGGTGTATCCCGCACGGCGGTGGCCTTGAGCTGGCTGATGGTGCATCCGGCACGAACCATTCCGATCGTCGGTACCCAGAACCTCGACCGCATCCGGGAGATCCCGCAGGCCTATCTGCCGCGCTGGAGCCGACAGGAGTGGTATGCGGTGCTCGTGGCTTCGCGCGGAGAGCGCCTGCCCTAACGGCGCCTCGCCCCTGCTCGACGACCTCGGAAGAAGAATGACCGGCAGCCCGGTGCTTCCCGAATGTTTCTGCCGGGCGCGCTGCGTCATACACAAAACACTGCTGAAAAAGGGCACAAATTCTCGCAGCGCCATTTGGCAATGGCGCCGCTTCTCAGTACCATTCCCACACTTTGAATGCTGATGATTTCGCTCGCGCAGGTGAGATCCGCCAGATGAAGATAGACGCCGGGCTTGGCTTCGGTCGCCTTGATGCGGTCGTACTTCCGGGTGACGTGGCACTGCTTCGCCATGTCGTCGAGCAAGCCGGCGTCGCCATGGCGTTGATCGGCCATGACGGCCGGTTTTGTTATGCCAATCCTGCCTTTTGTCGCCTCACCGGTTACCAGGCCGCCGGCTATGTCGGCATGACTTTTGCCGACTTCGCTCATACGGACGATCGCACCGGTTTCTCTTGGGATGGCCGGAACGAGGACGGCGTGGAGCGCCGCTATCGCCGGCATGACGGCACAGTCTTCACCGGCTTGACCAGTCTCTCCCGGCTTGGCGCGCTGGACGAAGCCTCTCCCTTTGCCGCGATTGTGCAGATCGTGGCCGTCAGGGACCAGAAGCCGGACGAGGCCGGCCTCGCCGAGGCGGAGTGGCGCTGGCGCCAGGCCCTGGAAGGCTCAAGGCAAGTCGTGTGGGACTTCGACGTGCCCAATGAAATGGTGTGGGTGTCGTCGCACTGGCGCACCATGCTCGACCTGCCGGACGAAGAGCGCGTGCATTCGATCGGCAACTGGCTGAGCAAGATGCATCCGGACGATCGTGCCCGCATGGCGGAGGCGGCAGGACGTGTCGGGCGCGATGGCAATCGGGACTTCGACGCGACCTATCGATTGAGGCACAATGACGGTCGCTGGATCTGGGTGGTCAGCCGCGGAAGGGCGGTCGAGTACGCACCGGATGGCACGGTCAAGCGTATGATCGGGACCATTGCCGACATCACCTACCAAAAGGAAATGGAGGAACGTCTTACCGCTGTTTCGGAGCGGTTGGAGGTCGCCGTTCAAGCCGGCGGAATCGGCATCTTCCACGTCGATTATCCCTCGGGCCTCCGGCATTGGGATGCGCGAACCTACGCGCTTCACGGCGTGACGCCCGAGACGTTCGGCAACACGCTGGAAGAGTTCTTCGGCCTGCTCTCGCCCGAAGATGCCGAGAGGGTCGATCGCATTCGCCAGAGCGCGCTGCAGTCGGGTTTGCACTATCAGCTCGACTATCGTGTTCGGTGTCCAACGACCAACCGGTTGCGCCATATCCGTTCCACGGTCAGGCTGATCCGCGGCGATGATGGTGCCCTGACGCATGGAACCGGTGTCTGTTGGGATGTCACCGACGATGTGGAGCGCAATCAGAGACTGCACGACACGCTGGTCCTGCTGCAGGCCGTGATGAACGGCACGCCCGATCTGATCTATGCCAAGGATCGTGACGGCCGCTATGCTCTGGTCAATCCCGCGGTCGAGAGGCTGATGGGGCGATCGAGCGACGAGATCCTCGGCCGTTCCGATACAGACATTTTTCCGGCCGGGATGGCGCGCCGCCTGATCGAGAACGACCGTCATGTGATGCAGAGCGGGGAACCCTCCACCATGGAGGAGACAGCCATGCTCGGCGGCGTGTTGCGCACCTATTCCTCCACCAAGGCGCCGCGGCGCGACGAGCGCGGCGAGATCACTGGGCTGATCGGCATCTCCCGCGATATCACCGATGCAAAGGCGGCGGAGGAGGCTCTTCGACATAGCGAAATGCGGTGGCAATTCGCACTTTACGGCTCGGGCGATGGGGTCTGGGATCAGAATCTCGAGACGGGGGAGGTATTCTATTCGCATCAGTGGAAAGCGATGCTGGGCTACGACCAGGACGAAGTCGGGACCAGCGCCAGCGAATGGTCCGACCGTGTACATCCGGAGGACCTGCCACGATGCCGGGCGATCATTGAAGCCCATCTGCGCGGCGAGACGCCGGATTTCGCCATAGAGAACCGCCTGCTGGCCAGGGATGGCAATTGGCGCTGGATCTATGATCGCGGCAAGGTGATCGAGAGGGCGGCGGATGGGCGTGCCTTGCGCATTATCGGAACCCATACCGACATCACGGCGCGCAAGGAGGCCGAAAGCGCCATCCTGGCCCTCAACCAGCGGCTGCAACTGGCGATCGAGGCAGCTGGCGCTGGTGTCTTCGAATATGATTTCGCCTCCCAGCGCTATAATTGGGACGATCGCCTGCACCGGCTCTATGACATGCCGTCGGACAGCTATGACGGCAGCCGGCAGGCCTGGCTCGATCGCATTCACCCCGACGACGTGGCCGCAATCACGCGCGAATATGACAGGGCAATGCGTGAAGGCACGCTGTTCGACATGGAGTTCCGCCTGCGGGACCGGCATTCCGGCAAGATCCGCCACATCCATTCGCTGGCCCGGGTGATCCGTGACGAGGCCGGCACCCCGATCCGCACGGTCGGCATGGATTGGGATGTGACCGAGCACAAGGAACTGGTGGAGGCGCTGTTCGAGGAAAAGGAGAGGCTGCGCATCACCCTGCATTCGATCGGCGATGCCGTGATCTCGACCGATGCTCATGCCCGGATCACGTTCATGAATCCCGGTGCGGAAGAAATGACGGGATGGCCGGGTCCGGATGCGGTTGGCAGGCGCCTGTCCGAAGTGTTTCGCATCGTCGATGAAGCCACCGGTGAACCCCTTGCCGACCCGGTGGAAACCTGCCTGGCGCGGATGCACCCCTATTATCTCAGTGACGGTGCCGTGTTGCTGCGGCGGGACGGCGAGCGGCGCAGCGTGCGCGATTCCGCTGCGCCCGTGCGCACGGCCTCGGGTGAAATCATCGGCGCCGTGTTGGTCTTCCAGGACGTAACCAAGGCCCGCATCCTGCAGCAGGCTCTGGAACACTCGGCCAATCACGACAGCCTGACCGGACTTCCCAACCGTTCCGCCTTCGAGCGCGAGATCCGCCTGTCGCTCGAGCAGGCGCGCAAGGGCCAGCATCGGCACGTGCTGTGCTTCGTCGACCTCGATCGCTTCAAGATCGTCAATGACAGCGCCGGGCATGCCGCCGGCGATGCGCTGTTGCGCGAAGTCGCCAATCTGATGCGCCGCGTCTGCCGGACGGAAGACGTACCCGCCCGCCTGGGTGGTGATGAGTTCGCTCTTCTGCTGCGTGACTGCTCTGTCGTGGAGGGAGAGGCGATTGCGCAACGGTTTCTGCGCGGTTTGGCTCAGTTGCGCTTTGCCTGGGATGGCCGGACCTATCAGATCGGCGCCAGCGTGGGGCTGACCCGGATCGATGCGGAGGCGCCAAGGCAGGACGAGTTGATGAGCCAGGCCGATATAGCCTGCTATACCGCCAAGACCTCGGGCCGCAACCAGCTTGCCGTCTATGGCGATGGGGAGAGCAAGACCCATCGCAACCACAGTGAGATGCGGGTGGCGGCCGGCATTCGCCACGCGATCGAAGCCAACCGCTTCCGCCTCTATGTCCAGCAGATCTTCGATCTTTCCGGGCGGGAAGGCAGGCAGCGGCATTTCGAGATCCTGCTGCGCATGCTCGACGATGCCGGCAACATCGTCGAGCCGGCTGCCTTCATCCCGGCCTCCGAACATTACGACCTGATGGGCAGTATCGACCGCTGGGTCATTCATGCCACGTTCCGCCGCTATGGTCCCCGCTTGCTCGACGCCGGCGATATCTCCCTCGCCATCAATCTCTCTGCCAATTCACTGAACGATCCCTTCCTCTGGCCGCTGCTGCAGGAGGAATTCGCTCAATCGGGCTTGTCGCCCCGGCGCATCCATTTCGAGATTGCCGAGACGGCGGTGATCAACAATCTGACGGCCGCGCAGCAGTTCCTTTCCAAGGCGCGCGCTGCCGGCTGCGGCGTGATGCTCGATGATTTCGGCAAGGGGCTGTCCTCGTTCACCTATCTCAGGCAGTTCTCCGTCGATGGTCTCAAGATCGATGGCGACTTCATCCGGCAGATGGCACGGAGCGACGTCGACCGCACCATCGTCGAATCGATCAACATGGTCGGCCACCGGTTGGGAACCATTACGGTGGCCGAGCAGGTGGAGGATGAGGAGACGTTGACCCTGTTGCGTGCCATCGGTGTCGATCGTGCCCAGGGTTTCGTTCTTGCCCGCCCGCAGCCGCTGGACACCCTCTTTTGAGCCTGCATGCCGTGGCAGGCGGTCCGAAACGCCCATGCGCGCAGCAGCGGCGGCCTGACGAACCGGTTGCTTGTCGGCGACCGGCATTCGTGGTGAAACTTTTTTCCTGGCATTAAAGTAGCAAAAAATCTTGCACGCGCAGGAATAATCTTTCACTGTGGGTAACAGGCTGCTATGCGTAATAACAATACAGCCCGTATTCGCAAAGGGCAGAGGGATCCATGATTCTCGACGACAAGCGCTGATCGTGCCGGCGTGGCCTGGTCTTGGAAGTGGGCGCCTGAGCAGCATGCTCTCGAATCCACCTCTCGCTAGGCGACGAAGCGACCGGACGACCGAAGTTTTCCGCACTCTTCCCCGGCAAGAAGATCGATGCATTACTCCCTGTTCTCCCTTCTCAAGAATGCCCTGAATGGCCACCGTGGCTGGACGCCGACCTGGCGTGACGCCGAGCCGCGGCTCAACTACGACGTGATCATCATCGGTGGTGGCGGCCATGGCTTGGCCACGGCCTACTATCTCGCCAAGAATCATGGCATCACCAATGTCGCGGTGATCGAGAAGGGCTGGATCGGTGGCGGCAATGTCGGCCGCAACACCACGATCGTGCGCTCGAACTACATGCTGCAGGGCAATATTCCCTTCTATGAGCACGCCATGAAGCTGTGGGAGGGCCTGGAGCAGGACCTCAACTACAATGCCATGATGAGCCAGCGCGGCGTGCTGAACCTCTATCATTCCGATGCCCAGCGTGATGCCTTCGCCCGTCGCGGCAACGCCATGCGCCTGAACGGCGTCGATGCCGAATTGCTCGATCGCGACGGCGTCAAGGCGATGGCGCCCTTCCTGAATTTCGACAATGCCCGCTTCCCGATCCAGGGCGGCCTCCTGCAGCGGCGCGGCGGCACGGCGCGCCATGACGCGGTGGCCTGGGGCTATGCCCGCGCCGCCAGCGACCGCGGCGTCGACATCGTCCAGAATTGCGAGGTGACGGGTTTCGTCCGCGAAGGCGGGGCCATCGTCGGCGTCGAGACCACCCGCGGCACCATAAGGGCCAAGAAGATCGGCATGGCGGTGGCCGGCAATACTTCCAAGGTCGGCACCATGGCGGGATTGCGCCTGCCGATCGAGAGCCATGTGCTGCAGGCCTTCGTCACCGAGGGGCTCAAGCCGTTGATCCCGGGCGTGATCACCTTCGGCGCCGGTCATTTCTATGTCAGCCAGTCCGACAAGGGCGGCCTGGTCTTCGGCGGTGACATCGACGGCTATAATTCCTATGCCCAGCGCGGCAACATGCCGGTGGTCGAGGATGTCTGCGAAGGCGGCATGGCGGTGATGCCGATGATCGGTCGCCTGCGGTTGCTGCGCAGCTGGGGCGGCATCATGGACATGTCGATGGATGGCTCGCCCATCATCGACAAGAGCGGCATCGACGGCCTCTATCTCAATTGCGGCTGGTGCTATGGCGGCTTCAAGGCCACGCCGGCCTCGGGCTGGTGCTTTGCCCATCTCATCGCCAAGGATCAGCCGCATGAGGTGGCTGCCGCCTATCGGCTCAATCGCTTCGAGACCGGAGCGGTGATCGACGAAAAGGGCCAGGGCGCCCAACCCAATCTTCACTGAGGCACGGTTCGATGCGGATTGCCTGTCCCTATTGCGGTGCGCGCGGCGTGCACGAATTCACCTATCTCGGCGATGCCGGGCTCACGCGGCCGGATGCCTCGGCGCCCGACGCCGGCAAGAACTTCTATGAATATGCCTATTTGCGCGACAACCCCGAGGGCGCGCATGAGGAGTTCTGGTATCACGGCTCGGGCTGCCGTTCCTGGCTCAAGGTCCGGCGCAACACCAAGACCCACGTAATCGAGAAGGCGGAACTGGTGATGCCTCAAGCTTTGGGAGCCGCATCATGAGCGAGGCCGTTTCCTTTCGTCTGCCTTCCGCCGGCCTGGTCGATCGCAACAGCACCGTGCGGTTTCGTTTCGACGGCAACAGCTATGAGGGCCTGAGCGGTGACACGCTGGCCTCGGCCCTGCTCGCCAACGGTATCCGCCTGGTCGGGCGTTCGTTCAAATATCATCGCCCGCGCGGCATCTTCACGGCTGGCCCTGAGGAGCCGAACGCGCTGGTGGAACTGCGCAGCGGCGCCCGGCGCGAGCCCAACACCAAGGCCACCACCATCGAGCTCTATGATGGCCTGGAAGCGGCGAGCCAGAACCGCTGGCCTTCGCTGAAATTCGACCTGCTGTCGGTGAACCAGCTCGCCGGCCCGATCTTCGTCGGCGGCTTCTACTACAAGACCTTCATGTGGCCGGCTGCCCTGTGGGAGAAGCTCTACGAGCCGATGATCCGCCGCGCGGCGGGCCTCGGCAGCGCCAGCCAATTGCCGGACCCGGATCATTACGAGAAGGCCGCCGCCTTTTGCGACGTGCTGGTGATCGGCGCGGGTCCTGCTGGCCTGATGGCCGCCTTGGAAGCCGGCCGGGCCGGTGCCCGCGTGATCCTGTGCGACGACGATTTCCGGCTGGGCGGGCGGTTGCTGGCCGAGCGGCATGAGGTCGGTGGCAAGCCGGCTGCTGCCTTCGCCACCGATATCGAGGCAGAACTCGCTGCCATGCCCGAGGTGCGTATCATGCGCCGGACCCAGGTCTTCGGTGTCTATGACACCGGTACCTATGGCGCACTGGAGCGGGTGTCGGATCATCTCCCGGTGCCGCCCGCCCACCAGCCGCGCCAGCGCCTGTGGCACATCATGGCCAAGCGCTGCATCAATGCCATGGGCGCCATCGAACGCCCCATCGTCTTCGGCGGCAATGACCGGCCGGGCGTGATGCTCGCCTCGGCGGCGCGCAGCTATCTCAACCGCTACGGCGTGGCGCCAGGCCGCCAGGCCGTGGTGTTCACCACCAGTGACGATGGCTGGCGCACGGCGGCCGATCTCGTGGCTGCCGGCGTGACCGTGGCCGCTATTGTCGATCCGCGCTCGCAGGTCGATGCCGCGGTGTCGGGTTGGGCCGGCAAGGCCGGAACGCGCACCTTGCTCGGGGCAAGCGTGACCGATGCCAAGGGCGGCGCCCAGGGTATCAAGTCGGTCGAGGTGATCGCCGGGCGCAAGCGCGAGACGATTTCCGCCGATTTCCTGGCTGTCTCCGGCGGCTGGAACCCGCAGGTCGCACTCACCACGCACAAGGGCGCCCGGCCGCGCTGGTCGGATGAGCTTGCAGCCTTCGTGCCGGGCGACCTGCCCGAGGGCATGACGGTGGTCGGTGCCGCCAATGGCGATTTCTCCCTGGGCGCCTGCCTGCGGGCTGGCGCGCAAGCGGGCCGGGCCGCAGCCGGCGATTGCGGTTTTTCCGCCGGGCAGGCCCCGATCCCGGCCTGCGACGACGAGCCTGTCGGCCTCAAGCCGCTCTGGCATGTCGCCGAGACGAAGAGCAAGGCCTTCGTCGACCAGCAGAACGACGTTACGGCCAAGGACATCGAGATCGCCCATCGCGAAGGCTTCCGCTCGGTCGAGCATCTCAAGCGCTACACCACGCTGGGTATGGCCACAGACCAGGGCAAGACCTCGAACATACCGGGCCATGCCATGATGGCGGGCCTGCTCGGTCGTTCGATGACGGCGGTCGGCACCACGGTTTCGCGGCCGCCGCATTTCCCGGTGGCGATCGGCGCCTTGGCCGGTCCCCATCGCGACAAGCATTTCAAGGCGACGCGCCTCACCGCCGGCCATGAATGGGCGATGGCCAACGGTGCCACCATGGTGGAGGCCGGCCAGTGGCTGCGCCCGCAGTGGTTCTCGCGTCCCGGCGAGAAGGACTGGCTGGAAAGCGTTTGCCGGGAGGTCAAGACCACCCGTTCGATCGTCGGCGTGTGCGATGTCTCGACGCTGGGCAAGATCGACATCAAGGGTGCCGACGCCGGTGCCTTCCTGGACCGCGTCTACGTCAACACCTTCTCGACGGTCGCCGTCGGCAAATGCCGCTATGGCCTGATGCTGCGCGAAGACGGCTTCGTCATGGATGACGGCACGGCGGCCCGCTTTGCACCCGATCACTATGTGATCTCCACCACCACGGCCAATGCCGTGAAGGTGATGCAGCATCTCGAATTCTGCCGCCAGACACTCTGGCCCGAACTCGACGTCTCGCTCTCTTCGATCACCGAGCAGTGGTCGCAATATGCGGTGGCCGGGCCGAAGGCGCGCGAATTGCTGCAGAAGCTCTACGGCTCGAGCGCCGATCTGTCGAACGAAGCCTTCCCCTATATGGGATGTGCCACGCTGCAGCTCGGCAATGTCGGCTCGCGGCTCTACCGCCTCTCCTTCTCGGGCGAGCTTGCCTATGAGATCGCGGTACCCGCCCATTACGGCCTTGACCTCCTCAAGGCACTGATGGCGCTGGCCGAGGAGATGGGCGGCTGCGCCTATGGCACCGAGGCTCTCGGCGTCATGCGCGTCGAGAAAGGCCATGTCGCCGGCAACGAGCTCAACGGCCAGACCACGGCCCGCGATCTTGGCCTCGGCAAGATGATGTCGACCAAGAAGGACTATATCGGCCGCGTCCTGGCCCAGCGTCCTGCGCTGGTGGCGGCCGACAGGCCCGGCCTCGTCGGCGTCAAGCCGGTCAATCCGGCCGATCGCTTGCGGGCCGGTTCGCATTTCCTCAAGAAGGGGGCTGCGGCCGTCGCGGCCAATGACGAGGGTTTCGCAACCTCGGTGGTCTATTCGCCGATGCTCGAAAGCTGGATCGGCCTTGGCCTGCTCGCCAACGGTCCGTCTCGTCATGGCGAAGTGATCCGGGCCTATGATCCGGTACGCAACGGCGATATCGAGGTCGAAGTCATCTCGCCCATCTTCTTTGATCCTGAAGGGAGCCGTCTCCATGTTTGACGCAATGAGCGCGGGGCGTTTGGAGTCCCGTAGCGCCTTTGCCGGCCTGCTCAAACCGGTGGGAACGGGTGCAGGCGTCACCGTGCAGGATCGCTCGGGCCTGGAAATCGTCACCCTGGCCGCCCGTAAGGGCCAGGAAGGAGCGCTGGCGGCCCGCATGCAGGCCGCCTATGGCCTCAGGCTGCCAAACGGGCCCAAGCGGGTCGTGGCCGGCTCGCTTGCGGCGCTGGGCACCGGGCCGTCGGCCTGGCTGGTCACCCGCGAGGCAGGTGGGCCCAATTTGCTCGTCTCGGACCTGATCGAGGCGGTCGGCACGCTCGCGTCGGTGACCGACCAGACCTCCGGCTATGCCGTGCTGCGGGTTTCTGGCCCGCATGTCCGCGATATGTTCGCCAAGGGGCTGGACATCGACCTGCATCCGCGCGCCTTCGCACCGGGCGATGCCGCCGTGACCGCCTGCTCGCATATCGGCGTGACGCTGTGGCAGCTCGACGAAACGCCAACCTACGAAATCGCCCTGTTTCGCAGCATGGCCGGCAGTTTCTGGCATTGGCTGAGCGACAGCGCCGCCGAATTCGGCCTGGCTGTATAAAGGAGGCTGGTCATTGGACCAGCCCTCTTCAGGGAGTTTCGAACAAGCAGGGAAATGGTTGGCATGGGGCATTGCGACCCCTCATCCGTCCCATCTGGACTTCAGAGCTAACACTCTGAAAGCGGCGGGTCCGAAGACCGGCCCTCCGATTACTCCTTGCTGAGAAACCGCGTCAGGTGCTCGTTGGCGGCGTTGTCCTGCCAGCCCTTCACCTTGCTCGAGACCAGCCAGAGATCGGCATTGGAGAGCAGGGGAGCCACAGGCTGGTCGCGCGCCAGGAGCGCCTCGGCATCCTCCAGAATCTTCAAACGCTTGGCCGGATCGGTTTCGGCATAGGATTTGGCGACGAGCGCGTCATAGTCCGGACTGGCGAAATGGGAATAGTTGAACGCCTTGTTGGCCGTCGTCGGTAGAGCGAGGAAGTTTTCGGCGTCGGCATAGTCGGCCACCCAGGCCGCGCGCGCTACCTCGAAGGCACCGCCGTCGCGCAGGAAGGCGTAGTGGGACTTGCTGTCCGAATTGAGCAGGGAGACCTCGACGCCGAGTGCCTTCCACATATCCGCCACAGCGGTGGCGATCCGGCGATTATTGTCGTTGGTGCCGAAACGGATGGTGAGCTTCAGCGGCTTGCCGCCCTCGCCGAATCCCGCCTGCTTGAGCAGGTCCTTGGCGGCGTCCTCACGATCGAGCTGAGGCTTGTCGGCGAAGTCCGGCATGGCGGGGGTATAGCCCGGCAAGCCGGAGGGGACGAAGCTGTAGCTGCCGACGCGCGTGCCCGAGAAGATTTTCTCGGCCAGGAAGTCGCGATCGACCGCCATCGACAGGGCACGTCGAACCCTGGCATCGTCGAAGGGCGGGGTGCGGGTATCGAAGGCATAATATTCATTGGTCAGATTCGGCGAGACATGGACCTGATCGCCCACCTTCTCCTTGAGAAGTTTCAGCTGATCGGCCGCGAACTCGAAGGTCATGTCGAGCTCGCCCGCAAGAAAGCGCCGCTGGGCGGCGGCCTGGTCATCGATCGGATAGGAGATCACCTTGTCGATGCGGACATTGGCGGCATCCCAGTAACGCGGGTTCTTCACCAGCGTGACATGATCATTGGCGAGGTTCTCGGTCAGGGTATAGGCGCCGTTGGAGATCAAATTGCCAGGCTTGACGAAATCGGCCTTGAGCTTCTCGACCGAGGCCTGATGCACCGGCAGGGCGGCTTGATTGGCGAGGAGTTGCAGGAGATAGGGCGTCGGCCGTTCCAGCGTGATCTCCAACGTCCTGTCATCGAGGGCCTTGACGCCGAGCGTGTCGACACCGGCCTTGCCGCTGTTCACCGCTTCGGCATTCTTGATCGGATAGAACAGATTGGCGAAGCTGGCCGCTTCCTTGGGATCTTCGAGCCGGCGGAAACTGAAGACGAAGTCAGCGGCCGTGACCGGATCGCCATTGGACCACTTGGCATTGGGACGCAGCTTGAAGGTGTAGGCGAGACCGTCGGGGGAAATCGTCCAGCTTTCGGCCGTTCCCGCCGTGAGCTTGCCGGCAGCATCGAAAACGGTGAGCCCCTCGAACAGGTCCTTGAGGATGAATTGCTCGGCGATGATCGAGCTGTGGGTTGGATCGAGGGTCTGGGCCTCGGCGCCATTGCCTTTGTGCAGGACGGTCTCGGCCAGAGCGGGGCGGGATGCACCGGCCAAAAGGCTGGCCGCGAGGGGGAGGACGAGGGCGAATAGTCTCAGTGCGGGCTTCATGCGGACTTCCCCTTATGGGCGTCCCGGCTGGTGCCGAGATTCGTGATGGGCCGAGTAAACTGGCTCGTCCGGCCCGCGACAACCCTGGACATTTGCTGGGGGAAAGGGCTTGTCTTCACAGGCAGAGATCGTCTCGCAGGACTATCAGGCTGCCGTCCGGCGCAGCAGCAGGATGAGCCCCGCCGAGATGATGAAGGCGGCGCCGAGAAGAGTTATCGCATCCGGTACGTCGCCGAAGGCGAAATAGCCGACGATGGCGGCACCAACGAGTTCCGCATAGACGAGAGGCGCCAGGGTCGAGGCATCGGCGAGCCGGAAGGCGATGATGGAGAGCAGGTGGCAGACCGCCGAGATCAGGCCGAGACCGGCAAAGAGCAGGAGATGATCGACGGCGGGGGCAGACCAGGAAAGCACGGCCTGCGGCGTGAGGAGGGCTGCCCCAAAGAAACACTGGAAAGCCAGTGTCTTGACGGGGTCACTCTGCTGGGCCGCACGCCTGGTGGCGATCAGGTAGAAGGCAAAGCAGATGCCGGAGGCCAGAGCCAGGAGAATGCCGGGTTCGATGCCGCCGCCGGGCTGGAGAATGATGAGCGAGCCCACAAAACCCAGGGCGAGGCTGACGCCCTTGGCCGGTGTCATGCGTTCCTTGAGCACGACGATAGACAGGGCGACCGCCAGGATGGGGCCGACGAAATAGGCGCAGAGCGCCGTTGCCAGCGGGATGCGGGCGATGGCCAGGAAATACAGGGTCATCGCCGCGACCAGGAAGACGGTGCGCGCGATATGAGAAGCCAGATGCTCCGACGGGAACATCCTCCGGCCATGGAGGAGGGCCGAGAGAGGCAGGACCGCCAGGCCCGCCACCGCATAGCGCGCCCAACCGATGAAGAAGGGCGAGTAGTCCGTACTCAGATATTTGGCAATGCCGTCGACGGTCGGCACACTCACCATCGCAATGATCATGGCCAAGATGCCTCGGACAGATCCTGTGGTTTCGGCAGAGGCAGGCATGGCCATGAAGGAACCTATCTATAACCGGTCGCGTCGGCCGGCTTTCCGGCTTCTTCGATCTCCGGAATGTAGCGCCAAGCGTCGGGCTGGGAGCCGTCAAGATCGGTGAAACCGTAGATTCGCGCCAGCTGTCCACTCGAAAGAGACTGCCCGTTCCAGCGATTCCTTTCGGCATCGGCGGCAAGGGCTGCCACGGCGCGCCCGACGAAGCGAGGTGTTTCCGAAATGACGAAATGCGGCACCGTTGCCGTGGCATCCCGCCAATTCTCCTCTGCGACACCGAATGCCTCCAGCATCATTTCCGAGCGCAGCCAGCCCGGGGTGAGCGCCACCGAGGTGGCCCCGTATTTGGCGAGGTCCTTGGCATGCGCCCAGGCGAGACGGATCACCGCCGACTTGACCAGATCGTAGAAGGGCGAGAGGCGGTAGTGGCCGGCATTGTAGTCGGCCGTTCCGTCCGTCATCTCCACGAGAAGACCGCCGGGGCGCTCGATCAGCAGGGGCAGGGCGTGATGCGCGGTGATCAGATGGGTATCGATCCCCAGGCGCAGCAGGCGCAATCCCTTGTCGAGATCGTGTTCCCACACGGCCTTGTTCCACTCGAACAGTTTCTCGCCGCCCCAGACATCGTTGACCAGGATGTCGAGACGGCCTTGCTCGCTCCGTATCCGCTCCACCAGGCCGCGTACCTCATCGGGTACGAGATGGTCGACGCGGATGGCAATGCCCCGGCCGCCGGCCGCATTGACCAATTCGGCCGTCTCCTCGATGGTTTCCGGCCTGTCATACTCCGATCGATGCCCACGGGTGCTGCGCCCGGTGACGTAAACGGTTGCGCCTGCTGCTCCCAGCTCGACTGCAACACCTCGGCCCGCCCCTCGCGTGCCGCCGGCAACAAGTGCGACCTTTCCGGTGAGCATGACCACAGCTCCTGTTTTCGATTGCCGAGCGCTCTTTTCGAGCATAAGAATTGATATATAAATGATCGTTCGGTTATAAATGGATGTCAAGATGCCCCGACATAAGACCCTGCCCGACGAGACCGTGCTGGGAGTTGCCTTGCAGCTTCTGCACACTGGAGGGCCGGAGGCACTGACATTTGCGGGATTGGCGCGGGCTAGCGGCCTGGCGGCTGCAACCTTGGTGCAGCGCTTTGGCAGCAAGGCGCAGCTCAAGCAGGCGGCCTTGCTCCATGCCTGGGACCGCTTGGACGAAAAAACGTCACAGCTGGCAGCTGATATTGCGCGCACGCCCGAGGGGGCAGTCGATCTGCTGGTGGCTCTCTCCGGCGACTATGGCGCCATCGAATCCTATGCCGAAGGATTGCTGATCCTGAGGGAGGATCTGCGCGATCCCCTGCTGCGCGCACGCGGCGCGCGCTGGCGGGATGCCCTCGTCGACGTGCTCGACACCTGTTTGGCGGAGCGGGGAGGCCAGCGCCAAGGGCTTGGCCAATTGATGGCGTCGCAATGGCAGGGCTCGCTCGTTTGGTGGGGTTTCGAGCCCAATTGTCCGGTTGCGGACCATGTCGGCCGCGAACTCAGGCAATTCGTGGCAGCCGTCATGCCGAAAAGGGCGGGCACCTGAACGGCGCCCGTCCCCATCGCCCTATTTGAGGGGCTTATCGGGCTTCGACCGAGCGAAGCTGCGTCACCGGGCTGCGTTCGGGCAGCTTCACCGGCATCGGCGCATCGTCAATGGCAATGTCGTGCAGGGCCATGCGTTCGGCGACCCAGCTTTCGGCCAGGGCCAGGGCATGCGGCGTCATGCGATAGGTGCGCACGCGGCCAGCCTTCTCGGAGACGACGATACCCCCGGCTTCGAGCACGCCGAGATGCTTGAGCACCGCGGGCATGCCCATGGAAAGGGGGAGTGCGAGTTCGCTGACAGAGGCTGGTCCGCGGGCAAGACGATCGACCATGGTGCGACGGCTGGTATCGGCGAGCGCATGGAACATTCTGTCGAGAGCGAGAGGATCGAGGCGAGCTTCCACGTCAGGCTACTTTCTTAGTCGGAGGAGGAAACCGGCCAGCAATGTGCCGGCCGGCGGGGCATCAAGCCAGGGAGAACAATCTGGGAGCACCGGTCTGGCGGGTCCCGGGCCTGGAAAGGGGAGGCATCGGCACCGAATTTCGACGGATGGTTCGGCTCGGCGAACGGCAAGGCTTCACAGTCCCAATCCGGCCCGCGATCTTGCCGGTAATTCAGCTGATACGATGAGGGAGAGAGCGCCATCGTCAGGCCTCAAAATGCCAATGATCTTCCAAACCGTGCCGGGCTGCCAAAGGAGCCTATCGAATTGATATCGTTCGAAATTCCAAACTTATGTCTGTCTTGCCGATCACAAAAAGAAGCCCGCTGCGCGGGCTTGGGAGGGTATCGAGAGAACCGAGCGAAGGTGCGAACAGCACAGCATGGAGGGGATCTGTTTGGAGATCGCTGCGCCGTTCGCAAGATCAATTTAGACGGGCGGCGCTAGGAGCACACTCCGTCAAATATGACGTGTCGAATTTGACGGATTGGCGGGAAAGGCGCGAATGACGCGCAGACCTCGCTGCGAGCGAAGGCGAGGTTTTTCGCATGAAAATGCGTAGATTGGAATAGATCTAGCAGGTTTGGCGGCCGGCAGGAAGCCGATCCGCCTACCTCTTTAGTAGAGGGCCCAGCAATCGCTGTTCGACTGGAACGACATGCGCGCCGATTCGGCCGGGATCGGAAACGGTGCGAGACCGCTGTGGTTGGGCTCATTCCGCCGGGGCGGCGATCTCCTTTTCAGTCAAAGTGAGCTTGGCCAGAATCAGCGCTCCTATGGCGCAGAGGGCGATGATCGTGACCATCGGCAGGGCCGTGCCATTGAAGAAGAGGCTGGCGATCACGATCATGACGGCACCCGTCACCATTTGCAGCGTGCCACCAAGAGCCGAGGCCATGCCCGCAATGGGGCCATGATGCTCCAGCGAAAGGACCATGCTGGTCGGGATGACCAGGCCGAGGAAGGCAAAGGTGACGAAGAGCATCGCGATCAGCACGGGCAGGCTGTCGACACCGCTTGCGACCAGCGCGAAAAGGGCGATGGCCGCGATGGCATAGGCGAAGACGGCGCCGAGGATCACCCGGCCCATGCCGAAACGTTGGCCGAGATGGGCGCTGAACTGGGAGGCGCCGATGAAGCCGATGGCGTTCACGGAAAAGGCCAGGCTGTAGAGCATCGGGGTCAGGCCGAAATGATCGACATAGATGAAGGAGGAACTGGCCAGGAAGGTGAAGAAGCTCGACATGCCCAGCGCGCCGATGAAGGTCACTCCCAGGAAATGGCGGTCACGCAGCAACAGCCCGTAATTCGACAGAACGGTGGGCAGGTCGCCGGCAATGCGTTCGGCCGGCGGCCGGGTCTCCGGCAGCACGAAAGCCGTCAGCAGCAGGCTCAGCACGGCGGCGATGGTGACGGCTACGAAGACCGCGCGCCATCCGAAGGGAATGATGAGGGCGCTGCCTGTGAGAGGGGCGAGGATGGGGGAGACGCTGAACACCAGCATCACTAGGGACATCAATCGGGTTGCCTCGACGCCGGTATGCAGATCACGGATGATGGCGCGCGGGATCACCATCACAGCCGCCGCTCCGATGCCCTGGATGAGGCGCAGGCCGATCAGCCAATCGATGGTTGGGGCCGACGCGCAGCCGATCGAAGCCAATGTGAACACCGCCAGACCGAAATAGAGCGGCAATTTGCGGCCGACAATGTCAGAGACCGGTCCGTAGATGATCTGGGTCAAGCCAAACCCCAGGAAGAAGGCCATCAGGGTCATCTGGGCGGCGGCGGTGCTGGTCTGGAGATGCTCCGCCATCGAGGGGAGGGCGGGTATATACATATCGATGGCAAAGGGCCCGATGGCGGCGAGCAGGCCGAGCACCAGAGCGTTGCGAGCAAAGCTGTGCGGCATGGAAAATCCTGTGACGACCGGCGAGTTGGAGGGGCTTTCGGCCGCAGCCGATGGCAGCTGGCGCAGCATGGCCCTGGAGAACTGCTTCCTGGCACGTGGTTATCGCGAGCCCACTCGTCAAGCAAGGGCCTGGAATACGCACTCGATCTGCCTGCCCGCTAGGCATCCCGGCCGTGACGCTGGGCTTGTCGGCCATTGATGGAAAGGAAGGTGGTACTTGGGTAAGGAAGGTCTCGAGCCGGAAAAGTCAGCAATGGCGGCCGCCGACGAAAACGGGGGAAGAAGCAATGCTTCTTCCCCCGTTCACCGATTTCTCGAAACGCCAAGCTTTCACAAGCGAAATCTGCACTTGGTTGTTATGTGAAGCAACACTTGGCAGAAATGGCGCCCACAACCTCAATGGCGTCTTTGTTAACAAGATGGAATGCTACAATCAATTTCAGGCCTGTCCAGTATGAAATTGAATCAATCCGTCCGTTGCGGAACTTATATCGATTTACCTTTTCAGATGAGAAAAAGAACCGAATTGAGTAGTCCGCAACGGCTATAGGTTGTTTGGCGTTTCGCCCCGCGGAAGGGCGATTCGGAAGAGTGGTGGCGAGGAGACCTTGCCGCATGAACCAGTTATCCCGACAGCGATACCGTCGGTCTCCGGAACATCAGGTCTTGTCTGCGAGAATCTCCCGCAAGGCGCCTGCGACGATATCTGCTTTGTCTTCGGTCATATTGTAGCCGGACGGCAGATTGATGCCGTGCCTGGCGATCGCCTGTCCCTTGTCATGCGGCGTGACCAGGCGCTTGGCTGCCGGACGATCGGCAAAAGCCTGCATGCTCGACAGCGGCGAGAAGAAAGGACGGGTATCGATGTTGCGCTTGTCGAATTCGGCCATCAGGCTGAACTTGTCGAGACCGAGGGCCGGATCGAGGACCACCGTCACCATCCAGAAGGAGTTCTCGCTTCCCTCGGGTTCGGCATTGAGGGTGATGCCGTTGAGCCCGCCGAGCCGTTGCCGGTACCAATCGAAAATGGCGCGCTTATGGGCGATCAGCGTGTCGATGCGCTCCATCTGTGCGACGCCGAGAGCCGCCGTCACCCCATTCATGCGATATTTGAAGGCGATTTCCTGGTTGATGAACCGGCGATGGTCGCCCGGCGCCCGGCCATGATCCCGCAGGCAGAGCACGCGCTGGTGGAGATCGTCGTCATCGGTCACCAGCATGCCGCCCTCGCCGGTGGCGACGGTCTTCGAGCCATGGAAACTGAAGGCGGCTGCCCGGCCGAAGCTGCCCGCGCGCCGACCGCGATAGCGAGAGCCGAGGGCCTCGGCCGAATCTTCGATGAGATGGACGCCGTGCCTGTCGGCAATGTCCTGCAAGGCCTGCCAGTCGCACATCGAACCATAGAGGTCCACGCCCAGGATCGCCTTGGTCTTGGGACCGATGGCGGCCTCCACAGCGTGCGGATCGATGCACCAGGTGTCGGGCAGTATGTCGACGAGCACGGGTTCGGCACCGACATAGGTGACCGGTGCCACCGAGGCGATCCAGGTCACGTCGGGCACGATCACCTCGTCGCCCGGGCCGATGCCGAGCGCGGCCAGGATGAGATGCAGTGCTGCCGTGGCATGCGGCACGCTGACGGCATGCTTCACGCCGACATAATCGGCCATCATCCGCTCGAAGCGGGCATTATAGGCATAGTGATTGGCATACCACGCCGTGCGGGCAGCCTCCGCGGCGAGTTCGGCCTCTCTCTCGGTGATGGAGGGACCTGCGACGGGAATGCGTTCGGGGGCAATGATCACGGTGACTCGGCTCTACTTGATTGGCAGCCGATACATACCGCGCTCACCTGCGCGGCGCCAGACCGATCAAAATGGCCGGCGCAGCGCAGAATTGCCGGTTGCGGCTGTTGCTGCAAAGGAATAGGACATGCTCCGGTTGATGGCCGATAGGAGCCCGTGAGCATGTCAGGACCCTGCGTAACTATAGGGATTCCTATCTATAATGCAGAAGACATGATCGCGGAATGTCTGGAGTGTTTACTGAACCAGACATACAGAAATATTCGCATCGTCATATCGGACAATGCTTCAACGGATGGCACTCAAGCCATCGTCGAGCGCTATGCCGCAGTCGACAATCGGATTACATATCTGCGGCGGCCCGAGAATGTCGGACCGGTCAGGAACTTCCGTGGCCTGGTGGATGCGGCGCAGACACCGCTCTTCCTGTGGCGGGCGCATGACGACCTGTCCTCCGCCGACTATGTCGAGCGATTGGTCGCCGCTTTTGATCGAACGCCGAATGCCTTGCTGGCCGTTCCTACCGTGATGACGTATCGAAGCGACAGGCCTGTCACTATTGCGCGGCCCCGTGAACTGCAGGGGTCGCAACTGCGACAGATTGCGGATCTTCTCTACAATTCTCCTGCAAGCTGGTTCTACGGCCTGTGGCGAACCGATGCCTTGCGTGGAATACTGGATTACGTCAATCGGGCCTATCCCGACCCCTGGGGATCCGATCATCTGGTGATGTACCCGGTTTTCATACGCAGGGCCGTTGCGATGGCACCTGAGGTTCAGTTTTCCCAGCGCATCGTCTGGAAAGAAGCCAACCGTTCGATGAGGATCGTGCCGGCCATGCATCTTGTCCGGTTGCGGCGAGCCTATTGGAAAGCCTGCCTCCACGATATCGATGAAGCCGGGTTTAGCGGGGTCGAGAAGCTTGCCCTGAAGGGGATTACTTTTTTCTATGTCGGTAAACGGGTTGCCCGCATTGGCAAGATCACCCGCGTCGCTTTCAGGCAGGTTCTCGCGCTGTTTAGGCGTAAAAACTGAAGTAAATATTATTATTTATACTAAAATTTATATTCGCTTTTCCATCAGTACGACGTCGTAAATGTCGTCGTTCGTACGAAAGTGGTTCAGCATCGTCCCAACAATTCTAAAATTCATGGACTTGTAGAGGGAGAGCGCGGCGAAATTGTCCGCTCTGACTTCCAGGAGTATTTTTTCCAGGCGATGTTTTTCTTTCGCCGTTGCCACGAGGTTCTCCATTGCAACACGTCCCAAACCCTTGCCTTGCGCGCTCGGCGCTATAACGATGCCGATAAAGCCATGCCGATTGCGATGGTGAATATTGGTGATCTGGGCAAAGCCGATTGGTTCATCCGTCGTGCTATCGGCAATGACCATGAAACTGCCATTGGGGTCGGTCTTCCGGCGCTCCAGCCATCCGGCGACTGCGTCATCATCTGTTGATGTCACCACATTGAGCAGCAGGGCCTGCAGGGCGGAATCCCTCCGAAGCGAAGCGAGAAAATCAAAATCGCTATTCTCCGGAGATCTCAAGCTCACTCGCTTCAACATCGCATTCCTGTTTGCTTGATGGCAGCAGTCGATAGAGGAAGTCTGCCGGTTAACGCGTCATGGCGTTTGCTTTGCCAGAAATTCGCGCCAGTGAACGGTTCGGGGTTTCAGGAATTGATTGGCATCACGGCCGGTGCGGCCGATCAGGTCAAGGATGGAAACATAGGGTGTAAAGGCGCCGCCATCTTGCGGCCATGGCGTCAGGCTGTAGTCCATATATTCGACGCTCACACCGTTCGCTTCGAACGCTTCGTGGTCCATATATCGCGCGGCGCCGTGTCCGGTGAGATATCGCGTCCCGCCCACGCCGAGGACGATGTCCAGCACGCGCTTCCACGAAGAACCGACTATATTCAGCTCACTGCTGTGGGTTATTTTTCGCGACGTCCCAATTCCAATATAGTCGGCAGACAGTTCTATGCTTCGGATCAGGGTGTCGCACAGCTTGTCTTGCTCATACGCCCTGTCGAGAATGTCGATCGCGTCCTGTGCATGGGAGGCGGTGGCGAGCGATTGCTTGAGGAGCAATTGGTGGGTTGCCCGCCAATCCCCGGCCGTGGCATCCAGATCCATGATGGGCTTGTAGGTGCCCCCGCCGGCAAGCGGAATGGTCATCCACTTGGTTTGATCGCCGACCTTCACCTGCACGCGGTTTGTAAAACTTCCTTTCGAGAACTGAGCATCATCCAAATAAACATAAATGTCCGCCAAGGCGAGTTGCTCGAAAAAGCCGGGCCAGGGGAACAGCATGGGTTGAGTGATTACTACAGTTGTCATGCTCGATTTCAGAGTTGTGAGCTACGTGATCTATTTCGCTAAAACGTTAAGGTAACATTTTGATTATGCAATGGCCTAGCAAGCGACAAGGTCACACCACTGTTTCAGTGGGCTGGCATTTCCTCTTCCGGCCGTCCAGCGACATACTCAAAGCTGCGCCACGAACGCGACCGGATCCCGCAGCAGCGACGCCCTGGCTCTAATCGTCTCGTCCGGCCAAGTCCACCAGGCACTGGTCAGCAATTTTTCGATGGTGTCGTCATCGAAGCGATAGCGGATCAGCTTGGCGGGCACGCCGCCCATGATGGCGTAGGGCGGCACGTCCTTGGTGACAACAGCGCCGCCGGCGATCACCGCACCATGCCCGATGGTGATGCCGGTCATCAGGGTTACCCCCATACCGATCCAGACATCGTGTCCGATCACGATCGGGTCGTTCTTGGGATAATGGCGGTCGATCGTTTCGTCGACGATCCCCCAGCCTTCGAGATAGGTGGCGGGACTGGTCGAGACGAGATCGAGAGGATGGTTGCCGCCGGAGACCTTGATCTCGGTGGCGATCGAGCAAAAAGCACCGATTTCGCCAATCTTGGATTGCTTGGTGCACAGCGGGCGATATCCGTAGCTGTACTTGCCGACGCGGATACCGAAGCGCTGCTCGACCAGCGCCCGCATGAAATCGTCGCGCGGACCATAATGCGAGCGCGACCATTTGGAGACTTTGCGCAAGGCGAAGCGAGGCAGCCCGATTTGCAGCAAGCGCCGATGCAGGGCGGAACGAATGACGATGTCGTCAGGCGCATAGGTCAGGGTTGTCGCTTTGGAGGAGATTACCACGGCTGGCTTTCGTTTTTCGCTATCTTCTCTCGGCCGGGTCAGGCCTCCTCATGCGGCGATCGAGGAGGGATCGCCGAGACTTCCGTTGCCTATACCAACTCTGCCCGTTTCCTCAACGGCTTCTTCAGGCAGTCCGCCAGGCGATCCTGGCCTGAAGAACTGTGATGCGGTCCTTGCCGGTGCATTGCCGGCCGGAGAGGAACAGCCACACCGGCCGGTGAAGCGGGGTCATCAGAATTTCGGCATGGGCGGCAAGGGGGCCAGGGGAGAGCCGAACCATTTCTGGTTGATCTGGCTGAGCTGCCCGTCGGCAACAATCTCGCCGATGAAGCCGTTGCACCATTCCTGCAAAGCGGTATCGGCCTTGCGGAAGGCCATGCCGTTGGCCTGTTCCTTCATCTTGAACTTGGCCTCAATGCCGAGGCTGGCATAGTCCTTGGTGAGCTGGGCGAGCACCGTATTGGAGGCACCGATCGACTGGACCTGGCCCGAGATCAAGGCCTGGGTGGTGGTGGCATCGTCGTCGAAGCGCATGATCTGGGTGCCTGATGGCGCGATCTGCGAGACGGTGATGTCCTGTGTCGAGGCACGCGCCACACCCACGGTCACACCGACGAGATCCTCCGGCTTGGTCACCTTCAAGTCCTTAGGACCCATGATATAGGTGGTCAGCGTGCTGTAGGGATTGGAGAACAGCACCTGCTTCATGCGTTCGGGCGTGATGCCGAAAGTGGCGATGAGCAGGTCGACCTTGTTGGTGAGCAGATAAGGGATGCGGTTGGGGCCGGTCACCGGCACCAGCTCGAGTGAAACGCCGAGCTTCTTGGCCATCAGGGCGGCGACGTCGGCATCATAGCCAGCCGGCTTCTGCTCGGCATCGGTGCCGCCGAAGGGCGGGTAGTCGGTGAGGACGCCGACGATCAGCTTGCCGCGCGCCTTGATTTCATCGGGGGTCGCGGCCGCTGCCGGTCCGGCAGCGAGGGGCAGCGCCAAGGCGGCTATGCCGGCGGCGAGGCACAGCCCAAGCCCACGGCGTGAAATCGGATCTGTCAAAGCCATGATCGTTTCCTCTCCTTGATTGAAAATTTCAGCGCCTTGCCACCGTCAACCGCCGCTCCATGGCGCGGCTCCAGAGCGACAGCGGCCAGCACACCAGGAAATAGGCGAGCGCCACCACGCCGAAGATGGTGAAGGGCCTGAAGGCGGCATTGTTGATGATCTGGGCCGCGCGGGTGATCTCGACGAAGCCGATGATCGAGGCGAGCGAGGTGCCCTTGATGAGCTGCACCAGGAAGCCGATGGTCGGCGGAATGGCGATGCGTACCGCCTGGGGGATGACCACCTTGAACATGCGCGGCACATAGGTGAGGGCGAGGGCCCGGGCCGCCTCGCTCTGGCCCGGCGGCACCACCTCGATGGCGCCGCGCCAGATCTCGCCGAGAAAGGCGCTGGCATTGAGGGAAAGGCCGATCGCCGCCGCCGTCCAGGGATTGACGTCGATGCCGAAGATGCCGGGCACGAAGAAGGCGAGGAAAAGCTGCATCAGCAGCGGCGTGCCCTGGAACAGCTTGATGTAGCCCATAGCCAGCCAGCGCAGCGGCCGGATCTCGGCCGTGCGCGCCAGCGCAACCAGGAGGCCGCCTATGCCGCCGCCGATGAAGGCGACCGCCGAAAGCAGCAGTGTCCAGCGCAAGGCCAGCAGGATGTAGAGGATGTCGGCTTCGCTCAATACACGCATGCTGCCCCCTATCGCCGGCTCGGCTGGCGCAGGAAGGCGCGCTCGATGCCGGCGAACAAGCACCAGAACACGATCGACAGGCCCAGATAGATCGCGGTTGCCACGAAATAGACTTCGAAGCTGCGGAAGGTTCGCGATTGGATGTCGCCGGCCGCTGCCGTCAGCTCGCTGGCGGCGATGGCCGAGCAGACGCTGGAATTGAGCATGAGCAGGATGAACTGGCTGGTCAGCGAGGGATAGATCGCCTGGATCGCCGGCTTGAGGATGACGAGGCGGAAGATCTGCAGTGGCTTGAGGCCGAGCGACTTGCCGGCCTCGATCTGGCCCTTGGAGATGCTCTCGATACCGGCCCGGATGATCTCGATGCCATAGGCGCCGACATTGACCACCAGTGCCAGCAGGGCCGCACTGTTCGAGGACAGGCGCAGGCCGAGGGAGGGCAGGCCGAAAAAGATCACGAAGACCTGGATGAGGAAGGGGGTGTTGCGGATCAGTTCGATGTAGGCGTCGATGACATAACGCAGTGGAGGTGGTCCGGAGGTCTTGGCGAGTGCCCCAATGATCGCCACCACCATGCCGATGGCCATGGCCAGCCCCGAAAGTATCAGCGTGTGCAGGGCGCCGGCCGCAAGCTCCGGCCAATAGGCGAAGACGTCGGCGAACTCGAATTCGTAACTCATGCCGTCCGCTCTTGCGGCAATCCGGCACCGGCTCGGACGGAACAGCCCACGCAGCGTCTCCCCTTGACGTTCCCGTTAAGCGCCCGATCTTCGTGGGCCTCGATCGACGGGGTTAGCTTTGCATGGATGGCCGGCAGGGTGAAGCACCAGCCGGGCAGATATCCAAGGATAGTTGGGACAACCTGCAAAGGAGTTTTCAGGGCAAAGCGCGTTCAGGCGTGAACGCTCATTTGCTCTAACTCTTTGGTTCGACGCGTCTTTGTGACTTGAAGTGATTCATTCAAATCACAAAACGCTTTAGCGGGCCTTGCCGGGCAGGATCAGGCCAGGAGAGACGGCTCCGAGCACGACCGGCTTGTCCTGGCCGCAGCGGAAAGAGCGGGCCTGTTCGTCGGCGATCTTGCGCGCCAGCCTATTCGCGTCGCCATTGGCACGAGCATCGACATAGCCGACATGGCAGGTGCCGTCCTTGCCCAGCCGGGTGACGACCAGGACGCGGCCGGAGGCGGGCGAGGAACCCTTGGCCTCTGCCTTGTGGTCTGCTTCCGTCATCACCTGCCATTGCAGGATGGTGGCGAAGGGCTGCCGCTGGCCTGCGGCAAGACGCCATTCCACCGTGCCGTGATCGGCGCTGTTGAAGGCCGCGAAGGTTTCGTTGGCGGCAATGTCGTTGGCGCCGGCCTTGCCGAAGCTGACAAACATGCGCTGGTCGCCGGCAGAAAGCCGCATGGGGAGGCCACGATAGCCCGGGCAGCGCCAGCTCCCGTAATCCTCCTCGTCGCCTCCCGGCTGGTGAGGACACTTGGCGGTATCGAAGCTCGTATAGGCGCTGGTGAAGGGCTCGGCCGCCAGAACGCCGGAGGACAGCAGCAAGAGGACGGCCAGCCCCAGCAGGAAGCTGGCGAAAATGGTTTCGGCGATGTCGTTGCGTGTCATGGCGCTCCCCTGTCTTTGCGGTTTCGCTGTTGCCCTTCTAGGGAGATGGCGGCGAAGGCACTGTGCAGGATGACACGCAGGCGTTTCGGGCAAAGGGCGTCATTCCGATTTGCGGAAGACCTCCCGGATGGTCTTGATCGCACCGGCTTCCTTCACGCGATAGCCCGGCAATTGCGAGATGGCGGTATGGAATTCCTGGCCGCGCATGACCGCCAGTACGCGCTGCATGGCTGGAAGGTCGAGGATCTGCTTGTGGCAGACGAAGACATAGTCTTCGGTGAGGAGGCGCACGAAATCCAGGCCGAACTGCCGGGCGGCCGCCTCGACCCCGAAGGCGACGTCGGCGAGGCCGCTGGCGACATAGGCGGCGACGGCGGCGTGGGTGAATTCGGAATGCTCATAGCCATTGATGCGGCTGCCATCGATGCCATGCTGGGCCAGAAGCTGTTCGAAGACGAGCCTCGTGCCGGAGTCCGGGTCCCGGTTGACGAAACGGATCGCGGGATCGAGCAGTCTTTCCAGCCCATCGATGCCACGCGGATTGCCGCGCTGTACGATCAGGCCGACTTCGCGCGTGACGAAGGAGATCACGCGATGCAGATTGGAGTTGAGCCAGCCCTTGCTGGCGGCGATGGCGCGCTTGCGCAATTCGCCCTGCGGCAGATGCATGCCGGCAAGGTCGCAGCCGTCATGGACCAGCGAAACCAGTGAGCTCTGGTTGCTGACATAACGAAAATCGATATCGATGTCCGGCTCGCGGCTGAGGAGCTTGCGCAGCTTGGGCACGGCGAAGCCGTGGCTGGCGTGGATGCGCAGGACCAAAGGCCCGTGCGGCAGCATCTGGTTGATCTCGGTTTCGAGTTCCTGAGAGAGATTCTGCAGCAGCGGTCCCAGCCGGGCTTCCAGCCTTTGTCCCGCCCAGACCAGCTTCTCCCCGAAGGGCGTGAGGCTGGTGCCGCTGCCCTGCCGGCGCACGACGATGGGGGTGCTGAAGAACTCCGACCATTTCTCGATCAGGTTCCAGGCATGGCGATAGGAAACGTTCGCTTTGTCTGCGGCGGCGGTGATCTTTCCGGTGGCGCGGATCTCGGCGAGGAAGTCGAGCATGATCTGGAGCGATTGTGCGTCTTCCTGCCTGTGAAAACGCCAAACAGGCTCGATCTCGATCCGGATCATGCCGCTCCTCCCGCTCCAAGTCTCGAGGCTAGTGTCCTCATATATGAAATAGAAAACATATTATATTGATTGCAACATAGGATCATACGTTCATAACTCCGCTCTCTCTTATAAGCAGAAGATTTCATATTCCCATGATTTTATTGGGTAACTAGCATCATTTCTATCTTGCACCCGACGATCCTCGTCGTCGTTTAAAGCGCTAGATATGAACTATAATACATATATGGGAGCTCTGACGTGCTTAAACGGGTATATGGCGACATTCATGACCTTCTGATCGATGGCCGGCGCATCGCAGCGGCTTCCGGTCGCAGTTTCGAGACCTTGAATCCAGCGACCGGTGAGGTCGTTGCCCGGGTGGCGGAGGCGGATGCCGGCGATGTCGACGCCGCCGTGCGCTCGGCCCGTGCGGCGTTCGAAGGCAGCTGGTCGCGCATGAAGGCCAGCGAAAGAGGCGCCTTGCTGCTGAAGTTGGCCGATCTCATCCGCCGCGACGAAGACGAACTGGTACGGCTGGAGAGCCTCGATTCCGGCAAGACGGTTTCCGCCATCCGCCGCCAGGATCTGCCCGCCGTCCTCGACACGCTCACCTATTATGCCGGCATGGCCGACAAGATTAACGGCCAGGTCATACCGGCCCGGACCGACGCCTTGACCTATACGATGCGCGAACCGCTGGGCGTGGTCGGTGCCATCATCCCCTGGAACTTCCCGCTGATGATCGGCATGTGGAAGATCGCGCCGGCTCTGGCCTGCGGTTGCACCGTGGTACTCAAGCCGGCCGAACTGACGCCGCTCACCGCCCTGAAGATCGGCGAGCTGGCGCTAGAGGCAGGGTTCCCTGCAGGCGTGCTCAATGTCGTGCCGGGTTTCGGCAAGATCGCCGGCCAGGCGCTCGTCGACCACATGGATGTCGACAAGATCACCTTCACCGGCTCGCCGGTGGTCGGGCGCCAGATCCTGCAGGGGGCGATCGGCAATCTCAAGCGCGTGACGCTCGAACTGGGCGGCAAGTCGGCCAACATCGTCTTCCCGGATGCCGATTTCGATGCCGCCGCCAAGGCGGCGGGGGCCGGCATCTTCTTCAACACCGGGCAGGTCTGCTCGGCCGGCTCGCGCATCCTGGTGCATGAGAGCGTCTATGATGAGATGGTCGAGCGATTGGCGGCCCGCGCCCGCTCGATCCGTGTCGGCGATCCCTTGGAGGCTTCGACGGGCATGGGCCCGCTGGTCTCCGAGGTACAGATGAAGCGGGTGTTGAACTATATCGACATCGGCCGCAAGGAAGGGGCCTCGGTCGTCGCCGGCGGTACCAGGCATGGCAAGACCGGCTATTTCGTCGAACCGACGGTGTTTGCCGGCGTCCGGCACGAGATGCGCATCTCCCAGGAAGAGATCTTCGGGCCCGTCGCGGCCGTGATTCCCTTCAAGGATGAGGAAGAGGCGATCCGCCTGGCCAATGGCACGGTCTACGGCCTGGCGGCGGGTGTGTGGACAGGCGATATCGGCCGGGCCCATCGCTTCACCCGGCGACTGAAGGCCGGCACGGTCTGGGTCAACACCTACGGCCCGACCGACATCCGCCTGCCCTGGGGCGGGGCCCGCGATTCAGGCTTCGGCCGCGAGCATGGCGATGCCGCCATCGACAATTTCACCGAGCCCAAGGCGGTGTGGATTAACACCGGCGCCTGACGAGACGCCGGCCTTCCCAACGACATGGAACGTTTTCCAACCCCGCGCGAGCGGGGATGGACCTTCTTTGCCTGAATTCATGGAGAAATCATGCGTATCGCAATCATTGGCCAGCAAGCGTTCGGCAAGAGCGTGCTGGAAGCCTTTCTGGCCCGCGGCGACGAGGTGGCGGCCGTCTTCTGTGCTCCCGAAAAGCCCGGCGCGCGGCCCGATCCTCTCCGCCTCGCGGCCGAGGAACGGGGACTCAAGCTGTTCCAACTGCCCAATCTCAAGAGCCCGGCGGCCGAAGGCGCCTTGCGCGCTCTCGATGTCGATCTCGCCGTCATGGCCTATGTGCTGCAATTTGCACCGCAGTCCTTCGTCAACATCCCCAGGCACGGCACGATCCAGTACCATCCGTCCCTGCTGCCGCTCTATCGCGGCCCGAGTTCGATCAACTGGCCGATCATCAAGGGGGACAGGCAGACGGGCCTCACCATCTTCCGGCCGACGGACGGTCTCGACGAGGGGCCGGTGATCCTGCAGAAGACCGTCGCGATCGGCCCGAACGACACACTCGGCAGCATCTATTTCGATCATCTGTTCCCGCTCGGCGTCGAGGCCATGCTCGAGGCCGCGGATCTGGTGGTGGCCGGACATCACTCCGAGCATGTCCAGGACGAGGACCTCGCCTCCTATGAAGGCTGGTGCCGCGAGGCCGAGGCCAGGATCAACTGGAATGCGCATGCCGAGGCCATCCACAATCTGATCCGAGGCTGCGATCCGGCTCCTGGCGCCTGGACGATGGTGCAGGGCAGGAAGGTCCGCCTGTTCGGCAGCGTCCTGCGGCCGGTGCGTCGCTTCGGCGATGTCGCTGGAAAGCCGGGAGAAATCGCTGCCATCGGCGAGCAGGGCGTCGTAATCGCGGTGCAGGGCGGGGTGATCGAGATTGCCACCGTCCGCAACGATGCCGGGCAGAAGCAATCGGCGGCCAGCTTTGCAAAATCGCACGGCCTTGCGGTTGGCGATCGCTTCGAATCCGAGGCCGAGGCAGGCCTCGCCGCCGTTGCGGGCTGACAGTGTAGACAACAATGCCGACGCCGCGATGGCGTCGGCTTCTTCTTCATGTTTCTGAAGGTGGCTACTCGGCAGCCAGGGCGCCGCGCCGGATCTGGTCCTCTTCGATCGACTCGAACAAAGCGCGGAAATTGCCCTCTCCGAAGCCCTCGTCGCCCTTGCGCTGGATGAATTCGAAGAAGATCGGGCCGATCACCGTCTTGGAGAAGATCTGCAGCAGGATCTTGGTCATGCCACCATCGCGCACGCCTTCGCCGTCGATCAGGATGCCGTGCTTTTTCATGCGCTCGATCGGCTCGTCATGGCCATTCACCCGGGCATGGGAGCGCTCGTAATAGGTGTCGGGCGGGCCCGGCATGAATTTCAAGCCGTTAGCAGCCAATTTGTCGACCGAGTCGTAGATTCCTTCGGTGCCGACGGCGATGTGCTGGATGCCTTCGCCATGATATTTCTTGAGGAATTCCTCGATCTGGCTGGTGTCGTCCTTGGACTCGTTGAGCGGGATGCGGATCTTGCCGCAGGGCGAAGTGATGGCCCGGCTGACCAGGCCGGTGATGCGGCCGTCGATGTTGAAGAAGTGGATCTGCTTGAAGCCGAAAAGCTCGCGGTAGAAGGCCCACCATTTGTCCATGTTGCCGCGATAGACGTTGTGGGTAAGGTGGTCGAGATAGTAGAAGCCGACACCGGCCGGCTTTGGATCAGGCTCGCCCAGCCAGTCGAATTCCCGGGTGTAGGCAGAGCCCTTTTCGCCATAGGCGT
This sequence comes from Labrys sp. (in: a-proteobacteria), assembly GCF_047605565.1. Lineage (NCBI taxonomy): Bacteria > Pseudomonadati > Pseudomonadota > Alphaproteobacteria > Hyphomicrobiales > Xanthobacteraceae > Labrys > Labrys sp. (in: a-proteobacteria). Next base: position 1,268 of record NZ_JASGFM010000017.1, on the reverse strand, counting down.
CGATGAAATAGAGCAGGGAACCGCCGATGCCGACGATGGCCGGCACGTCCAGTGTTTTGTCATCGCCTTCATAGGGCGTGGCGCCTCTGGCCACCGCATACTCGAAGGCATGCTTGGCGTCGACCACGCGCCAGGCCATGGAAGGGGCGCAGGGGCCATGGGTTTCGACGAAGCGCATGGCGTGGCTGCCGGGCTCGGCATTGACGATGTAGTTGATGTCGCCCTGGCGCCAGACCGTGATGTCCTTGGTCCTGTGGGTGGCGACAGGCACGTAGCCCATGCTGGTGAACAGCGCCTGCAGCTTGGCGGGCTCGGGATGGGCGAATTCGACGAATTCGAACCCGTCCGTTCCGGCGGGATTGTCGGGAGTGATGGCCGCCGGCGGCGCATCATGCGGGAAAGGCCCCATAATTTCCTCCTGGTTGTGAAGGGGCGATGACGCGCCTTCACTTTGAGAGGAATTGTGCCACCCTGCGCATGCAATGTGCTTGCATCTTTCGCGTGTTCGGCAAAAACTATGCACGAAGCGTGCATGAAATCCCGGATTGATGCAATGATCGATCTCGACGCCTACGATCTGCGAATCCTGCGGGAGCTGCAGCGTGACGGCCGCCTGACCAATATCGAGCTGTCGGAGAAGATCGCGCTATCGGCTTCGCAATGCTCGCGCCGGCGCTCCCGCCTGGAGGCGATGGGAGTGATCTGCGGCTACCAGGCCAGCCTCGATCCGCACAAGGTCGGGCTCGACCTCCTGGTGGTGATCTCCGTGACGCTCGCCACCCATAACCGCGACAATGCCCGTAAATTCGCCCAGCTTGTCAACGACCTGCCTGAAGTGCTCGAGGCCTATGCCCTGACCGGCGAGATGGACTACCACCTCAAGGTAGCGACACGCGGGCTTGCCGGCCTGTCGCGCTTCGTCAACGAAGTCTTACTGCCGCATGATTCCGTGCAGCACGTGAAGACCTCGATCGTCCTGGACACGCTGAAGCGCTTCGAAGGGCTGCCGCTCTCGAGCCTGCAGGAAGAAGAATGATGCTTGCTCCGTGCCTCAAGTCGTCCGGTGTTCCCGGAAGGCCGTGGTGAGGATGCGCAAGGCATCCCGCGCCCGCGGCGACAGGGCGTTGCAATGCAGGATGATTTGCGAGGGCGGCAAGGGAGGCAGGCCGAGCTTGGCGCTGACCTCGACCACGCCGGGCGGGGCGACGCGGTGGGCGAGGGCCGCAACCGCGACGCCGGCCGAAACGGCAAGGTTGAGGGCCGAGCCG